>CAZSTF010000005.1:7688-57160 GCA_964609555.1 uncultured Alcaligenaceae bacterium
CCCGCGAGCAGGCGCGAGAGCACGTCCGGCTCGTGACCGCTCGCGATGACCGTGTGGATGCCGGTGTTCGCGGCGCGGCGCGCGGCGAGCACCTTGGTCAGCATCCCGCCGCGCGAGATGCCAGTGCCCGCGCCGCCGGCCATGGCCTCGTAGCGTGGGTCATCCGCCCGGCCGTGCTCGATGAACTGCGCCGACGGGTCACGGCGCGGATCCGCGCTGTAGAGGCCGCGCTGGTCGGTGAGCAGCACGAGCGCCTGCGCGTCGATGAGGTTGGCCACGAGCGCGCCGAGCGTGTCGTTGTCGCCGAACTTGATTTCGTCGGTGGTGACCGTGTCGTTCTCGTTGATGATCGGCACAACGCCGTGGTCGAGGAGGGCGCTGAGCGTGGAGCGCGCGTTCAGGTAGCGCTTCCGGTCGGCGAGATCCTCGTGGGTCAGGAGGATCTGCGCGGTTTTCAACCCATGCGCAGCGAACGCCTGCTCATAGACCTGGACGAGGCCCATCTGCCCCACGGCGGCGGCGGCCTGCAGCTCCGGCATGAGTGTGGGACGGGTGGCCCAGCCGAGCCGCGCCATGCCTTCCGCCACCGCACCGGAGGAGACGAAGATCACCTCCACGCCCCGCGCTCGGAGCGCCGCCACGTCGGCCGCCCAGCGGGCGATGGCGGTGCGGTCGAGGCCGTTGCCGCCGTTGGTGACCAGGGCGCTGCCCACCTTGGCGACCAGCCGTCGCGTGGGGCCGAGAATGCGCTGTCGTTCGCTCATCATCCTTCGTCAGGTGCTGCAATCGAGGGGGCGTCCGATGCCATGGACGCCGCGAGATGTTCGCCGATCGCACGGATGAGCTCATCCTTCCCGGCGCCGGTCATCCCGGACAGCGCGAACCAGGGCTTCTTCCAGCGCAGACGCCGGAGGGCGTCGTCGATCCGGTGCCGGGCTTCGTCCGGCTCGAGCAGATCGATCTTGTTGAACACCAGCCAGCGCGGCTTTGCGGCCAGCGCGGCGTCGTACTTCTTCAGTTCGGCGACGAGCGCGCGGGCCTCGCGCACCGGATCCACGGCAGGGTCGAAGGGGGCGATGTCGATCAGGTGCAGGATCAACCGGCAACGCTGCAGATGGCGCAGGAACTGGTGCCCGAGGCCCGCGCCTCCGGCGGCGCCTTCGATCAGGCCCGGGATATCCGCGATCACGAAGCTCCGTCCGTAATCGATGCGCACCACGCCCAGCGACGGCGCGAGCGTGGTGAACGGGTAGTCGGCGACCTTGGGCTTCGCAGCCGAGACGGCGCGCACGAGCGTGGACTTGCCGGCGTTGGGGTAGCCCAGAAGGCCCACGTCGGCCAGCACACGCAGTTCCAGGCGCAGGCGGCGCTTCTCCCCCGGCTCGCCGAGCGTGCGCTGGCGGGGCGCGCGATTGACGCTCGACTTGAAGTGGATGTTGCCGAGCCCCCCGGCGCCTCCCTTCGCCACGAGCGCCCGCTCGCCATGCCGGGCGAGGTCGGCGAGCAGTTCGCCGGTTTCGGCATCGGTCACCACCGTGCCCACGGGCACCCGCAGCGTCAGATCCTCGCCGCCGCGGCCATAGCAATCCGCGCCGCGGCCATTCTCGCCGCGCTGGGCACGATGGATCCGGGCATAGCGATAGTCGATGAGCGTGTTGATGTTCTCGTCGGCGACCAGAAAGATCGAGCCGCCCCGCCCCCCGTCGCCGCCGTCCGGGCCGCCCATGGGGACGTACTTCTCCCTCCGGAACGAGGCCATGCCGTTGCCGCCGTCGCCCGCGATCACCTCGATGATCGCTTCGTCAATGAATTTCATGATCTTCCCGAACTCTGCGCCACGATTGGCGCGGCGGGGTTGCGGTAGAGCGCATAGCGCTCGCTGTTGTCGCCGGGGCGCGCCGCGCTCGCGAGCATCTGCCAGCGCGGGTCGACGGCGGGCTCCAGCCCGCCGCGGTCGCGCAAGACCACGACGAAGGGGCAGTCCACGGCGGCTGCCGTGGCTGCGGACTGGATCGGCCGTGTGCCGTGATACGCGAGCATCGCCGTCTGGCCGCTCGGCACGGCGAGCGCGCTGACGCAGACGTTGGCGGGGACCTCGCCGAGCAGACGCTGGAAGGTCGTACGGTAGCTCGAGATGTAGTCCGCCGGCCGGATGAGCAGGGCCTGCACGACCACCCAGAGAAAGGTCACGCAGCCGGCCCAGTTGATGAAGGCGCGTCGGGCGTGCTGTTGCGCTGGCTGGATGAGGGCGAGCCAGATCACGAAGGCGAGCAGGGCGACCGCATAGCCGATCCACGGCGGCGCATCGTGGAAGTCGGGCACGTAGCGCGTCATCCAATGCGCCAGATTGGGGGGCCACTTGAGATAAAGCGCACTCGACACGAGCACCGTCGCAAGCGCGGTCAGGCCGAGGACGAGGATGCCGAACCAATCGATCAGCCCGTACCAGGTGCGCTTGATCGTGTCCACGCCGAATGCGGCGAGCACGATCAACGGCGGCAGGAGCGAGAGCAGATACGCCGCCTTGGCGTCGCTCGTCACGCAGAGCAGCACGAAGCCGCATAGGAAGAACACCGCCGGCACGATGACCTCGGCGCGCTGCCAGCCTCCGTAGAAGCCCCGCCCGCGAAGCACCACGAGCCAGATCGCGACCGGCCAGACGGGCCAGGCGAACCAGAGCAGGGTGGTGCCATAGAACAGCGGGGCGAGGCGCTCGCGACCGCCGCGCTGGATGCCGGCACCGTCGGCCAGAAACTGCTGGAAGGCTGCCGGATCGGCCTGCCAGAGCCCCCAGGCGAGCACGCCGCACACGCTGGCACCGAGCAGCAGGCTGCGGACGAGGCTCGCCCGGTGCGCGGACAGCACGGGTGCGGCCATCAGCACGGCGAGCGGCACGACCACGAGCAGAAAGCCGTGGAGCCCGCGCGCGGCGGCCGCCACGACGATCGCACCAGTGATGAGGGCCACGCCGATGCGGCTCCGGTCGGGCAGCAGCGCAGAGCCTGCGATGGCCCAGGCGATTGCCGCGAACAGCGCGACATCCGGCAGGTAGCTGTGCGCCCGGTCGTAGAGGCCGAGGCAGCCGATCACGAGCACGGCCGTGAGCCACGAGATGTGCCCCCCGCTCCAGTGTCGGGTGGCCGCGGCGAGTGCGGCGATCGCGGACGCGGTCCAGAAGATGTTGGCGAGACGCGCCGCCTCGTGCAGTTCGAGCCAGGCGCTCGTGAGCCAGGCGACCGGCAGCGTGGCCCAATGGATGAGCGCGAGCTCCCCCGGGACCAGGGCGCCCCCGATGCGCGGCCACCAGACGAGATCACGGCCCTGGGCGACGTGCTGCAGGATCCCGATGTAGGTCAGCTCATCCGGCTTCCAGGGATCGCGCCCGGTGATGCCCGAGAACAGCCAGAAACCGATGAGCGCAAGCAGGGCGACCGCCTTCCAGCGGGCCTTGTTGCGATCGGTCGGATGGTGGGCGATGCGGGGGTGCACGATGCCTGCGGGGTCGGCGGTGACAGGGGGCGGAAACGAAAAAGGGCAGCGAGAGGCTGCCCTTGTTCCAGCGAGAGATGGACGCGGACGGTTGCCGCTCGGGGTGCCTCTCGTTCGTCCGCCGGGTTACTTCTTGGCGTACTTCTGACGGAAGCGCTCGACGCGGCCGGCCGTGTCGAGGATGCGCTGCTGCTTGCCGGTGTAGAACGGGTGCGAGGCGCTCGAGATCTCAAGCACGACGAGCGGGTACTCCTTGCCGTCGTCCATGGTGATCTTGCGGTTGGTCGCCACGGTCGAGCGGGTGATCCACTTGACGTTCGCGGCGGTGTCGTGGAACACGACCTCGCGGTAGTTGGGGTGAATGCCTTCTTTCATGTCGGTCTTTCGGGCAGTGTCACACGGCGCCCACGGGCCCGAATCGTCGTCCCGTGGACCGGGCGCTTTCAGGCTTCAGGCAGCCGGCGGTCGGCCGCTGCCGTGACGTGGATACGTGTGACGGTTCAGGATAGGGTTGTGAACCGGGCGGGGTGGCCTCTGACCCGAGTCGGCGCAATGGACGACGCGTTGGCAGAGAACAGCCCAAAATTATCCCACAGTTCCCGGGCGTTCATGCATGTATTCGTCTGCATTCTCGCTTTCGCGATGGTCGGCGCTTGAAAGCTGGGGTATTGTCCATACCTGACCGGGCGCTGACGGCTTCCGCACCGCGGGGGCCGCGCACCCTCCCACGTTCTTCCGGAGTGAGTTCAATGAAACGGATCCTGCTCTTCGTCCTGACCAACCTGGCGGTGGTCGTGGTGCTTGGCATTGTCGCCAACGTGCTCGGCCTCAACCGCTTCCTGACCGCCAACGGGCTCAACCTGACGGCGCTGCTCGGCTTTGCGTTGGTGATGGGCTTTGGCGGCGCCATCATCTCGCTGCTCATGAGCAAGCCGATCGCCAAGATGTCGACCGGCGCCCAGGTCATCAACGACTCGCCGGATCCCACGCACCGCTGGATCGTGCAGACTGTCGAGCGATTTGCCCAGAAGGCGCAGATCGGCATGCCCGAGGTCGCCATCTACGAGGGCGAGCCCAATGCGTTCGCCACCGGCGCGTTCAAGAATTCAGCGCTGGTCGCGGTCTCGACCGGGCTCCTGCAGAGCATGAACCGCGAAGAGGTCGAGGCGGTCATCGGTCACGAGGTGGCCCACGTCGCCAACGGCGACATGGTCACGATGACGCTCATCCAAGGCGTGATGAACACCTTCGTGATCTTCATCTCGCGCATCGTCGGCTACTTCGTCGACAAGGTGATCCTGCGCAACCAGAACGACGGGCCGGGCATCGGCTACTACGCGACCACGATCATCATGGACATCCTGCTGGGCGTGCTGGCCGCGATCATCGTCGCCTGGTTCAGCCGTCAGCGCGAATACCGCGCCGACGCGGGGGCGGCCGAACTCATGGGCCGCAAGGAACCGATGATCAATGCGCTCGCCCGCCTCGGCGGCCTCGAGCCGGGCGAACTGCCGCAGAGCGTCAAGACCATGGGCATCGGCGGCAAGAGCGGCATGATGGCGCTGTTCTCGAGCCACCCGCCGATCGAGGCGCGGATTCAGGCGCTGCGCGACGCGCGCTGATTCGAAGAGCGACCACTGACGACGCCCCGGCGGGTTTGGTCCGACCGGGGCGTTTTGCTTTCGTCCCGTCGGCAGTCGTAGGCGGAGTTGCCGTGACTTCCTGTGGGGCCCATGTCGGCGCGTGAAGGGCCTTTTCGGTTCCGTGACGTCTGGCAGACTGAGCGCTGTGGACGCCGGTCTGGGGCGTTCCCGGGTACGGACAAGACGCCGGGTTGACGTCAATGCGAGTTTTCGTGCTTTGCGTCCGCATTCATACTGTGTGCGGCTGTAAATTCTCCCGGAGCGTCCGAGGATACAAAGGTCGAAGCGAGCGGGAAGACATGACTAGAATATCCGGCGCATGCCGGTATATCTCGCACGATCTGCTGGATACATTACGTTATGAGGCATAAACAAGCTCCTTGGTTCGTGTCGCGCGTCTCAACTAGACGCGCTTGGCCGTCGGCCGCAATCCGCCGATTAACTGCCACTAACCGCTCGAAAACAGATGAACCGAGACTGGCTCCTTCAAACACGCGAAACCCGTCGATCCTTCGCCAGTGCAACGTGGGTGCCTCTGCGTGCGTCCCAACATGATGAACAAGGCAAAGCAAGGGTTACAGAGGTCGGGTATGTCAGTGAGTATTTTGGCTGTGGATCAGTCGCGTTCCCACCGAAACACCGAGAGGTCGCCGAAAAGCTGAGTTGGTGCGATCTTGGACTCAGCCACAGCGCGCGGCCGTACGCTTATGAGGATGGCTACTATTCGCCGATAGATCAGTATCAGTACAACGACAAGGACCCTATTGGGGTTGAACTTGTCTTTGAGCATGAACAACCAGTCGTGGGCGGTACCAAGTGGATTCTGAATCCAGACCTCGTCGTTGCACTTCGCCTCGTAAAGGAGGGAAACAACTGGGTTAGACCGGAAGAAGACTTCGTTGTCGTCGCTCGCGAGGTCATTGACAGCGGAGGCAAGTACCGTCTCATTGAGATCAAACGGGAGTTCCTCATTGACTATCTTGCCGCCCGGGGTCTTGCACTGCGTCTTTCCTACTATAGGCAGCGAGTTGAAAATGTTCCCTCTGTCGTTGGCACTGAGTACGAAGGCTTAGAGAACCATCAAGCGGAAAGAGACGGAGGTCGCTTCGAACTCCTCATTCGTAGCTTGAACGACGTCTATGGAGGTACTTGGGCATCGTTCCGTGTTTGGAGAACTGACGTCGATGATGATGAGGACGCACCTGTGCTGGGCCCCGAAAAGGACGACAACACAGAGTCCGAGAAGTCTGAAGGAGTCCGTACTGGCCCGGATGGAGTCCGCGTTGAGGGCAAATTCTGGAAGGATGAGTGGATTGACCACCGAGGCCAGAGTGTGCGTGTTAGACGGGACACTGATCCCTCCTTGCCTCACTTCATCGTTGAGACCGACGGAACAAGGGCCGCATCCGCCGCGCTTGATTCCGAAGATGTTGGTCGCTGGCTGTGGTTTCGCCCGAGCATAGTAATGGATCTACTTGGCCGCCGAGGCTTTGCCCTGAAGTGGTGCACAGCCGAGACCTGGGCCCTTCGCTCTACCTCGGGTTACGCTACACATTTCGGCATCAACTCGGCCGACCTATTGACTGTCTACGCCTACGATATTGCACGCCTCGCGGCATGGGAGCAGCATGTCTGGGCAGCACACAATGTTCCACCCGAAGGGAAAGTCTCAGGAGAACTACTCGCCGCACAAGTCAAGACTCAGCCAGCTTCTACCCATTCGGTGGAAGAGTTGCTGTTTGTCAGCATGCGCCTACTTGAAGGGGGCTTTCGCGACAGATTCGGTGTTGACCTGTTCAACCACGATATTGAAGACGAGGCGGCCATGCAGCTGATATCTCGCTTCCACAGCAAGGACCAAGCCTCACTACTTCGGCTGGCCAAAGAAATCATACGAGTCTTTTCTGATCGCCTCAACGTCCGCGAGTTGAGAAAGCTTGCTACTCATGCGGAGAAAGACAAACTCGGCTCCAACAAACTACTTCAAGACATCCTGGCGAAGCAAGTCGGGGAGGATCGAGCCCGGAAGGTAATTGGCCCCCTTGTCGGCGCCTATGACATGAGAGTTGGAGACGCGCATCCGAGCGGTTCAAAGATTGGGGCTGCTTTCAAGCTCGCTGGTATCGATGAGAGTCGCTCATTCCTCCGCCAAGGCGAACAACTCATCCACAACGTCGGTCACTCTGTGTGGTGGACTGGCAAGCTACTCTTCGAGAAGGCAGCACGCCCCTGATGATCACGCGAATGCCGCATAACCCCTCGCTCAACCGGACCCGCTACGGCTCAAACCCGATGGGACGGAGGAGCCGATTTCCCGCATCCTGATCCTGCTCGTGGTCACGATCGGGCTGGCGTATTTCGTGCTCTCCACGACCAGCCCGCTGATCCAGGCGTGGTTCGCACGGCTCGAGCACGGGCTCAGTGCCGCATGGCTCGCAACGCGCTGGTGTCGATATCGGTCTGCCTTGTGCCTCGGGGTTCGCTGAACAAGGCTTGACTCATGTACCGTGGCGGGCTGCCTCGGCCAACACTTTGGCCGCCCACTGGTTCATGCTGGTGCCGGCCGCCTGTGCAGCCACCAGTGCAGCGCCATGCACTTCCGGCGGGATGCGCAGCATCAGGCGGCCGCTGGCCGGTTTGATCGGCGCGCGGCCAGTTTCTGCGCATTCCTTCAGGTAGAAGTCGATGGCGGCGTGAAAGTCGCGCGTCAACTCGGCAACCGTCTCGCCGTGGAAGCTGATGCGCACGGTCTCCGGCAGCCCGAGGACGCGCCCGACGAAGATGTTTTCCCGTTCGTCGAAATCGATGCGGGCGGTAAAGCCCTTGTAGGTCATGCTGTTCATGGTCTGATTCCAAGTGCGGCAAGCCAGGCGCGGATTTCCTCGATCTGGTATTTCCGCGCCTCCTTGCCAGGGTGCGGTCGATGGGCATGCTTCACCGCATCACCCAGACGCAAGGCCACGCGCGAGCCTTCGCCTTCCTTGACTTCGCCGCCGAGTGCAACAACCAGCGCTTCGATAGCCGAAAACTTGAGGTCGGCTGTCGTCGGCTTGGCGAAGAGGGCTTCCAGTGTCTTGCGGTGTTTACTGTTCACGGATTGAATGATAGCTGAATTTGCAATCACATGCAAGCGTTTTCTGCAATCAAGTTGACGCTGATGCGCACCCACTTTGCGCCGTGCGCTGGTCGGCGTTGTATCCCCGGAGCGCACCGCAAGCGCAACGTTGCCTGCATGGTGCTGAAACTCGGCGCGGCGCGCTTGCTCCGGTTCATCGAGACGGCGGCCTTTGACTTTCCGGCGTGGTCCAGCCCGCTAGCATTCCGCGATCCGTCTGCCTGATCGCTTCCCCGGGGTCTCGGGGAGTGGACCCCGCATGCACTTCCAAGCCACGGTCGCGCTGTCGGCCTTCCTGCTCTTTCTCGTCCAGCCGCTGATCGCCAAGCAGATCCTGCCATGGTTCGGTGGGTCGTCGGCCGTGTGGACGACCTGCATGCTGTTCTTTCAAGCGGCGCTGCTCGCGGGCTACGCCTATGCGGACGCCGCGCCGCGCGGGCTCGGCCCGCGCCGCCAGCCGCGACTGCACATCGCGCTGGCTGCGGCCGCGCTCCTGACGCTGCCGATCCTCGCACCGCTCGGGCTCAAGCCCGATGGGACCGAGGAGCCGATCTCCCGCATCCTGATCCTGCTCGTGGTCACGATCGGGTTGCCGTATTTCGTGCTTTCCACGACCAGCCCGCTGATCCAGGCGTGGCGCGCCCCCTCCCGTCTGTTCTCGCTCTCGAACGCGGCCTCGCTCGCCGCACTCGTCGCCTATCCTGCGGTGATCGAGCCGTTCATCGGCACGCGGCATCAGGCGTGGGGGTGGTCGGTGCTGTTCGCGGTCTTCGTCGTGCTCGTGGCGACGCTCGCCTGGCGCGTGGCGCGCGTGGCGGACGGCGAGCCCGTTGTTCCTGCGGCCGCGCAGGACGCCCGACCGGCGACCGAAGCGCCGCCGAGCGTCGCCGCGCGGCTCCACTGGATTGCGCTCTCTGCGGTCGGCTCCATGCTGCTTCTCGCGGTGACCAACCACATCACCCAGAACGTGGCGAGCGTGCCGCTCCTCTGGGTGCTGCCGCTCACGCTCTATCTGCTCACCTTCATCCTGACCTTCGACGGCACGGGCTGGTACAAGCGCTCGACCTATGCGGGGCCGTTCTTCGTCGTGGTCATCGGGATGTGCTACCTGCTCGTCGACAAGACCTTTCAGTTCGATCTGATCGTGCAGACGAGCGTGTTCTGTGTCGGGTTGTTCGTCGTCTGCATGGTCATGCACGGCGAGCTGGTCGAGGCGAAACCCGTCCCGGCTTACCTGACGCAGTTCTATCTCTTCGTCGCACTGGGCGGTGCGCTCGGGGCACTCGTGGTCAGCGTCGGCGCACCGCTTCTGGCCCCGACGTTCCTCGAGGTGCCGCTCGCGCTCTGGCTCGCGGCCTTGCTGTTCATCCCGGTCGTCACGGCGGTGCAACCGGTGCTGCAATGGCTGGCGATTGCCCTCGCGCTCGGGGCCTTCGGCACCGGGGCCTGGTACCTGAAGAAGGAGCACGAAAACGCCCTCGACGTGACGCGCAACTTCTACGGCGTGCTCAAGGTGAAGGCCTATGGTCAGGAGGGCACCGAGAGCCGCCTGGTCCGCCTCGTGCATGGTGCCATCCTGCACGGCGAGCAGTATCCGCACGAGAAGTGGCGCGCCGAGCCGACGACCTACTACACACCGACGTCGGGGTTCGGCCGCGCGGTGAATGATCAGCGACTGCGCGCGCCGCTCACCGTGCCCACGCAGCGCATCGGCATGATCGGGCTCGGGGTGGGTACGGTCGCGGCCTACTGCCGCCGGGGCGACATCTGCCGCATTTACGAGATCAACCCGGAGGTCGAGCGCCTGGCCCGGCTTCGCTTCACCTACCTCGCGGATGCCGAAGCGCGTGGCGCAACCGTCTCGGTCATCCTCGGGGACGCCCGGCTGTCACTCGAGCGGGAAGCCGCGAATGCCTTCAACGTGCTCGCGGTGGACGCGTTCTCGGGCGATTCGATCCCGATGCACCTGATCACCGATGAGGCGGTGCGCTCGTTCATGACGCAAGTCGCAAGCGACGGGGTGCTCGCCTACCATGTCTCGAACCGCTTTCTCGATCTGCCGCCGGTGCTCGCCGAGATTGCCCACCTCGAGGGCTTGGTCGGTGTCGTCGTGGAAGACCCGAGTCAGCCGGAGAACACGCTGCACACCACGTCCACCTGGGTGATGCTCGCGCGCAAACCCGAGGTGCTCGCCCGCATCGAAGGGGCGCGACCGCTCGAGCGGGTGCCCGGTGCGCCGCTCTGGACGGATGATTTCAACAACCTGCTCTCCGTGGTCAAGTGGAAGCACTGACCGGGTCGGGTTCGGCCGGACGCAGCGACGGATCGAGCGCTGCCCGCTCGTCGAAGACGAAGCAATCGCCGTCGAAATGGTCGCGGCCGACGCGCTCGAAATAGCGCAGGATGCCGCCTTCGAGCTGATGGACGCCCGCCGCGCCGAGTGAACGCAGGTACGGGGCGGCCTTTTCGCAGCGGATGCCCCCGGTGCAAAAGCTCACGACCGTCTTGCCTGCCAGCTCGCCAATGCGCTCTCGGGCGATCTGGCCGAACTCGGTGAAATTGTGGTTGCCCCAGTAGAGCGCGCCGCGGAAGGTGCCGCGCGCGACCTCGACGCCGTTGCGTGTGTCGAGCAGCACGATGGGCTCGCCGCGGTCGAGCCGCGCCCGCAACTCCTCGGGCGACATCGTCGGCGCGGGATCGGCCACGGGGTCGATGCCCGGCTGGCGGAAGGTCACGATCTCGCTTTTGACCTTGATCTTGAACCGGCGGAACGGGGGCGTCTCGCTCCAGCTTTCCTTGAGATCGAGGCCGCCGAGGCCGGGCGTGTCCTCGATGATCGCGACGAGGGCACGCACTGCGGTTTCAGCCCCGGCGAGAAACAGGTTGATGCCTTCCTCGGCCAGGAGGATCGTCCCCTTGACCCCGAGGGCCCGTCCGCGCTCGAGCCACGCGGCCTTGAGCTCGGCGGGGTCGGCCAGGCGCACGAAACGGTAGCTGGCGACATTGAGAATGTTCATTTGCCGGAATTCTAGAAAGGGCTTCTCCGATAATTCACGCATGACACAACCCGCCCAGCCCCTGTTTGCCGTCGGTGACCGCGTGCCCACGCTACTCGGCGGCGGCCACTTCATCGCAGACACCGCCCGTGTGATGGGCTCGGTCGTCCTGCACGACCGGGTGAGCATCTGGTTCGGTGCCGTGCTGCGGGGCGACTGCGAGCTGATCACGATCGGTGAGGGCAGCAACGTGCAGGACCTCTCCATGGTGCATGCGGACTACGGATTTCCGGTCACCGTGGGTCGGCACTGCGTGATCGGGCACCAGGTCTGCCTGCACGGGTGCACGATCGGCGACGGTGCTCTGGTGGGCATCGGTGCCACGGTGCTCAACGGTGCGGTGATCGGCGAGAACGCCCTTGTTGGTGCCCATGCGCTCGTGCCCGAGGGCAAGCGCTTTCCGCCGCGAAGCTTGATTCTCGGGGCGCCCGCGAAGGTCGTGCGCGAGCTCACTGACGAGGAGGTGGCGCGACTGCGTGGCGGGGCCGAGCATTACGTGGCGAACGGGGCGACGTTTGCAGCCACGTTCCGCCGCATCTAGAACCACGACAACGCTGTTCGCTTGGCCCGACGTCGACGCAGCCGAACGAAGAACCGGAGGAGATCGAGATGACCTACGCAGCCATCACGGGGTGGGGCAAATGCATGCCGCCGGCCGTGCTCACGAATGCCGATCTGGCGACCTTCCTCGACACCGATGACGAATGGATCACTTCGCGCACCGGCATGAAGGAGCGACGCATCTCGCATGTGCCGGCGATCGAGATGTCCTACGTTGCGGCGCGTCGGGCGCTCGCCTGCGCAGGGCGTACGGCAGGCGACATCGATCTCATCGTCTACGGCAGTTGCAGCTACGACGAGATGGTGCCGAACACGGCCTCGGCGCTCCAGTACAAGCTCGGCTGCGACGGCGCTGCGGCGATGGACGTCAACACCGCGTGCACGAGCTTTCTCTACGGCCTGTCCACGGCAACGGCGATGATCCGCACGGGCGTGGTCAAGCGCGCGCTCTTGGTCGGGGTCGAGCTGATTTCCCGCTACATGGACTGGGATAACCGCGGCGTGGCGGTGCTCTTTGGCGACGGCTCGGCGGCGGTTGTGCTCGAGGCCACGGACGAGCCGATCGGTCTGCTCGGCGAGACGCTCGGTTGCTACGGCGATGCGCGCGGCATCCTGCGCGTGCGGGGCTACGGCGCGACCTACGCAAATGCGAACGTGACCTTCGGCGACATGCTTTGGGATTTCGACGGGCCGCAGATTTTCAAGCGGGCCGTCCAGGGCATGACCGAAGCGAGCGCGAAGACCCTCCAGAAGGTCGGGCTTCGGCCGGAGGACATCGACCTCGTCGTGCCGCATCAGGCGAACGCGCGGATCATCGAATCCGTGGCCAAGTACGCGGGCATCCCGATGGAGAAGGTCATCCTCACGGTGCAGAAGTACGGCAACATGAGTGCGGCGACGGTACCGGTGGCTCTGGTCGAGGCGCTTGAGGAGGGGCGTGTGGCGCCGGGCGCGAACCTGCTCATGCCGGCCTTCGGGGCGGGCCTGACCCTGTGCTCGCATTTCGTGAAGTGGGGCACACGCATCACGCCGGTCGAGACCTGCGACGTCGAACTCCCGCCCTGCGACAAGACGGCGCTCGAACTCGTCAATGCGATCCGGGCGACGAAGGATCCGCGCGGACGCAGTCTCGCCGGCATCGAGGCGGCGTACTACGTGGATCGCAAGTCCTACGGGGTTCAGTAGGCGCGGGTGTTTCCTCATGCCGAAACGGCATAACCTCGGCTAAACTCGAGCCATGGAACTGAAGTGGGTCGAGGACTTCCTCCAGCTGGCCGAAACCGGCAGTTTTTCGCGCGCGGCCGAACTCCGCTACGTGACGCAGCCCGCGTTTTCGCGCCGCATCCGGGCCCTCGAGCAATGGCTGGGCGCGGAGCTCATCGACCGGACCAGCTACCCGACGCGACTTACGAAGGCCGGCGAGCAGTTCCGGGAACGTGCGGCCGAGATCGTCCGCCAGGCGATGGATGCACGGGCGATCGCCCGGGGACTGCAGAGCGCGCCGGTGGACACGATCCTGTTCGCTGCGCCGCATACGCTCTCGCTCACGTTTTTCCCGGCCTGGCTCGCCGCCCTCGAAAAGAAACTCGGTCGCGTCAAGGCCAAGTTGAACGCGCTCAACGTGCATGATGCCGTGATGAGCCTCGTCGAAGGCAACTGCGATCTGCTGCTCTGCTACCACCACCCGAACCAGCCGGTGCAGCTCGATGCCGCGCGTTACGAGATGATCGTGCTCGGCACCGAGACGATCGCGCCCTTCTCGAAAGCCGATGCCGACGGGCGGGCGCGCTACACCTTGCCGGGGAGCGACCATCGCAAGATTCCGTACCTCTCCTACACGCCGCAGGCCTACCTCGGCCGGATGGTGGAGCTGATCCTGCAGCAATCACCGCTTCGCGCGCATCTGGACTGCGTCTACGAGAACGACATGTCCGAGGCGTTGAAGGTCATGGCGCTCGAGGGACATGGGCTTGCCTGGTTGCCCGAAAGCGCGGTGCAGCGCGACGTGAAGAGCAAGCGGCTCGCCCGCTGTGGCGATGCCCACTGGACCGGCACGATGGAAG
Source organism: uncultured Alcaligenaceae bacterium (assembly GCA_964609555.1). Lineage (GTDB taxonomy): Bacteria > Pseudomonadota > Gammaproteobacteria > Burkholderiales > Casimicrobiaceae > Casimicrobium. The sequence goes on from CAZSTF010000005.1 coordinate 21,616, forward strand.
TCCGCCTCTACCGCGAGCGGGGTGCCCATCGCGAGGTGGTGGACCGCGTCTGGCAGGCGGCGGCTGGGCAATGAACTACGGCAGCGCAGGCTCTCCGCTGGCCGTGCTCGCGTCGATTGCGGTTGGCGCCGTGCTCGGCGCGTGGTTGCGCTACGGGCTCGCGCTCTGGCTCAACGCCCGCGGCTGGTTGCCGCTCGGCACGCTCGTGGCCAATGCGGCGGGCGGATTTCTCGTCGGCCTTGCCCTCGGCTGGCTGGCCGAGCATCCCGAAGCCTCGCCGCTCATCCGCCTCATCGTGGTCACGGGGTTTCTCGGTGCACTGACCACGTTCTCGACCTTCAGCGCGGAAGTCGTCGGTCTCATGATGGCCGAGTATTGGGCGCGGGCGTTTGGCCTGATCGCGCTGCACCTCGCCCTGTCGTTGTCGCTCACCTGGCTTGGCTTTGCATTCATCCGCTGGCAGGCTGCGTCCTGACCCGAGTCACTCAATCCGGAGATTCCACTCATGGCCCATGTCGTCCGATTCCAGCGTACCGGTGGCCCCGAAGTGCTCGAGCATGCCGTGGTCGAGTTGCCCCAGCCGGGGCCGGGGGAGGCACGTATCCTCCAGACCGCCTGCGGCGTCAACTTCATTGACACCTACCACCGGACGGGGCTCTACACGGTGCCGCTGCCGTCGGGCATCGGGAAGGAAGGCGCGGGGATCGTCACCGCGGTCGGCCCCGGGGTGACCGAAGTGGCCCCCGGTGACCGCGTCGTCTACTGCGATGGTCCGCTCGGTGGCTACGCCAGCGAGCGCAATCATCCGGCGAAGTTTCTGGTCAAGCTCCCGCAGTGGGTGAGCGAACAGGACGCCGCGGCGGGCTTCCTTCGCGCGATGACGGTCGAATACCTGCTCAATCGCTCCTACAAGTGCCCGCCGGGCGACACGATCCTCTTTCACGCGGCGGCGGGCGGTGTGGGGCTGATCGCGGCGCAGTGGGCGCGGGCCATGGGCGTGAACATGATCGGCACCGTGGGCAGCGAGGAGAAAGCCAAGCTCGCGCTCGCCGCAGGCTGCAGCCACGTCATCAACTACAACACCGAGAACTTCGTCGAGCGCGTGGTCGAGATCACCGGCGGCGCCAAGGTTCCGGTGGTCTATGACAGCGTGGGTCGGGACACCTGGCCAGCGTCACTCGACTGCCTGCGCCCGTTCGGGCTGCTCGTGAGCTTTGGCAACTCGTCGGGGCCCGTCACCGGCGCGGATCTCGGCTTGCTCGCCGCCAAGGGGTCGCTCTACGTCACCCGTCAGACGCTCATGACCTACACAGCGGATCGGAGCCGGATGATCGAAATGGCGAGCAACGTCTTCAACCTGATGCGAGACGGAAAGCTCGATCTCGCGCCACGGCAGACCTATTCGCTCGAGGATGCGGCACAGGCGCACCGCGATCTCGAAGCACGAAAAACCGTTGGCGGGACGATTCTCGTTCCGTGATTGCGGGGGGCGCGCGCTGCGCTCTTCACAGGTTCGGAAGCTCGCCCAACAGGTCACTCGCCACGATGCGCCTGATGCCACGTTCGCCCAGGCGGTCGGCGCACGTGCCGTGCCACGCCACGCCAGCGCGGGCGGCGTCCCAGGCGTCGAGTCCCTGGGCCAAAAGGGCGCCGATGATGCCGGCCAGCACGTCCCCCGTGCCTGCACTCGCGAGAAGCGGGTTGCCCGTGAGGTTGATCGAGGCGCGGCCATCGGGCATCGCGACGATCGTTCCCGCGCCCTTGAGCACGCAGACACAACCGTAACCCCGGGCGAGGTCACGCGCAGCGCGTAGCCGGTCGGCGTTGATGCTGGCTGCTTCGCAGCCCAGCAGGCGGGCGGCTTCGAGCGGATGGGGGGTCAGCACCGAAGGCGCGCGGCGAAGTTGCAGCCGTTTGGCGAGATCGGCCGATTGGGCGATCAGGTTGAGTGCGTCAGCATCGAAGACGGCGGGCCGCTCGGTCGCAAGCACGCTCGCGAGCCGATCGACCGCAACGCCGCTCACGCCCAGGCCACAGCCCACGCAGAGTGCGCTCGCGCGGTGATCAGGCAGCGCACGGGCCTCCGTCATCATGAGTTCAGGCATCACGGGATCGACCGCCGGTGCGTTCCCGGCAAGCCAGCCGATCCGTACCTTGCCCGCACCGGCGCGGGCTGCCGCGCGGGCTGCCAGCAGCGCTGCGCCGACCATTCCATCTGCGCCGCCGATCACCTGCAGTTCGCCGTAGGTGCCCTTGTGCGAGGTTCGCGCGCGCATCGGCAGGAGCGCACTCGCCGCCGGGGCGTCGAAGGCCGCAAGCATCGGGTCGGCGGGCAAGTCGCCCAAGCCCAGATCATGCACCCAGACCTCGCCCACGTGATCGAGCGACGGGCCCGTCAGCAAACCGGGTTTGACTGCGATGAAGCTCAAGGTGGCATCTGCCGTGACGACTTGATTGCCGATGCGGTCACCCGTATCGGCATTCACGCCGGAGGGCACATCGAGGGCGAGACAGGATGTGCCCCGGGCGCGCATCCGGTCGATCCAGCGCACTGCATCGGCGTGGATGCCTGACAGTGGGCGCGCAAGCCCGAGCCCGAACAACCCATCGACGATCCAGTGCGGTCGATCGGGCCCGTCCGCATCGGGCACGTGGTCGACGACCTCTCGCCCGAGTTCCCGCCAGCGCACGAGCTGTGCGCGGGCATCCCCGGACAGCCGATTCGCGTCGGCGAGTAGCACGACCTGGACCTTGCCGCCCTGACCGGCGCGCTCGCAGGCCATCGCGAGCGCATCGCCCCCGTTGTTGCCGGGGCCGACGAAGGCGACAACGGTGTCGCCTGGCGCGGCACGTTCGGCGAGCCAGGCCGCGGCGGCGCGGCCGGCGCGGCGCATGAGATCGGCCGAAGCGTGAGCCCGCTCGATTTCACGATGCGTGGCACTCGTGAGCACAGGGCGCTGGGCGCTCGGTCTTGAAGCGTGGTTCTGCAACCTAAAATTTCCGGGTTGAACGAGGAGAGACTATGTCCACACGCGCCGATGCCGCTGCCCGCGCGGCCCAGAAGCAAGCCCAGGCGGAAGCCGAGTCGTGGGGCGCGCCGCCGACCACGGCACCCATCCCGGTCACCATTCTGACCGGGTTTCTCGGCGCGGGAAAGACGACCCTCCTCAATCGCATCCTCAAGGAGGAGCACGGCCACAAGATCGCCGTGATCGAGAATGAGTTCGGCGAAGAGGGCGTGGACGGAGCCATTCTCGCGCGTGAGGACGAGCAGATCACGGTCATGAACAACGGCTGCATCTGTTGCACCGTGCGGGGCGACCTGATCCGCATCCTCAACAAGCTCTACCGGCAGAAATCGAAGGGCGAACTCGACTTCGAGCGCGTGATCATCGAGACGACCGGGATGGCCGACCCGGCACCGGTCGCGCAGACCTTCTTCGCGGACGAAAAGGTCAACGAGCGCTACCTGCTCGATGCCGTCATCACGGTGGTCGATGCAAAGCACGGGTTGAAGCAGTTCGACGAGTTCACCGAGGCGCAGCAGCAGACGGCCTTCGCCGACCGCATCCTCGTCTCGAAAAGCGATTTGGTGGATGACGAAGAACTGGGCAAGCTGCTCGCGCGCCTGCGCAAGGTCAACGTGCGTGCGCCGATCGCCAAGGTGCATTTCGGAGAAACCGACATCGGTGAACTCCTCGACATCCGCGGGTTCAATCTGAACGCGATCCTCGAGATCCAGCCGGACTTCCTGACCAATGACGAGCACGAACACCATGACGAGGTCGGCTCGTTCTACATCAAGACGAACCGGCCGCTCGATGTGCGAAAGATCGACCGCTACATCGGCTCGCTGATCAATCTCTATGGCGAGCAGATGCTTCGCTACAAGGGCATCCTCGCCATCAAGGGCGAACCACGAAAGGTCGTCTTCCAGGGCGTGCACATGATGGCCGGCTTCGACTTCGGCCCGGAATGGAAGCCCGAGGAGCAGCGCGAGAGCGTGATCGTCTTCATCGGCCGCAAGCTCCCCGAAGCGCTGTTCCGTGAACTTTTCGAGGACTGCTACGCGACCGACGCCACGCCGGACGACGTGCGTGCCTACGCGGCGGGTTGACGCGCGCGGCGGGTGAGGGCGTGGCCAAGCTGATGTTCATCCTGGGCTTCGTGAGCCTGATCCTCGCGCCCTTTACCGGCATCACGGTGGTGACGGCGGCGGCGTTCTTCCTGATCGGGTGGATCCTGAAGCAGCGCTGACCTCGCTGACGAGGCGGCGTGCAACGTCATTGCGTGCGAGCAACGGTGCCAGTCGGGCGAGTGGGAGCCTCACGTGGATGTTGCCAACTGCACTGCCTGCGATGTCGCGACGATCAAAGCAGATCGTCAAGCTCCGCTGATCGAAATAGAAGCAATTCGCTCTCTCGAGCCCGTTGAACGAGTGATCGATCTGCATCCGATCAAGCCGATCGGCGATCAGTCGATCCAGGGTGGGACGCACTGCGGGCGGAAACAGATCGTCAAAGTTCAGTTCGCGTTTTGAACGAAGGTCGTAGTTCAGCACTTCGACCCTGCTGTTGCTCGTCGCCGCACCGTGCCCATACGTATCGACGTCGTAGGCAACGCTCAGCAATTGGCGACCCGCAAATGCGCTTTTCACCTCGCTCGAAACGTCCAGCGAGCGCCCGTCCGTCGTCGCCTCGGCGCTTCCCTGATGGCCGGCACGCTGGCGAAGCAAGGTGTTGACTCGGCTTGCAAGCTCCGCATCGGGGAGGTTTCTCAGTTCGACCCACTGCAGATCGATGCGCGCCTTTCGAGGATACGTGCTTCGCTCACGTGGCGAGAGTTCAGGATCGCGATGATGTCGAGTGGGTACCGCAGATCGCCACCGCTTTTGAGTCAAGGCGGGCAGGGATCGACCGTTCTCATCGCGTGACGTCGCCATGCGCTCGGCAGGCTGCTCGGCGATGCCCGATGCGTTCGCCTGGCCGACAGCCTGGGACTGTCGGGGAACGGCCAGGATGAAGAGCGCCATGAGCGCGCCGCAGGCGATCTCGCGAAGCATTGGTGCTACTTCCCCCGCTGATCGATCACCCGCTTCGCCTTGCCGATCGAGCGCTCGACGCCGCCCGGGGCGAGCACCTCGACGTGCGCCGTGACGCCGATCAGGTTCTTCATCCGCTCGGCGAGGCGCGCTCCGGCCGCGTCCGCCGAGGCCGCACCGTAGGCCGGGTTCGCCTCGACGCGCACCGTGAGCTCGTCCAGATGCGCGGGCCGTGTGATCACGCACACATAGTGGGGCGCAAGCGCTGCTTCGGCGAGGATTAGCTCCTCGATCTGCGTCGGGTAGACATTGACACCGCGGATGATCATCATGTCATCGCTTCGGCCGGTGATCTTCGCCATGCGGCGCATGCTGCGTGCCGTGGGCGGCAGAAGCCGCGTGATGTCGCGCGTCCTGTAGCGGATGACCGGCATCGCCTCTTTCGTGAGGCTCGTGAAGACGAGTTCTCCCGGTTCACCATCCGGCAGCACCCGCCCGGTCTCCGGGTCGATGATCTCGGGGTAGAAGTGGTCCTCCCAGATGACCGGGCCATCCTTCGCTTCGATGCACTCGTTGGCCACGCCGGGGCCCATGACTTCGGACAGGCCGTAGATGTCCACCGCGTCGAGCCCCATGCGGGCTTCGATCTCGCGCCGCATGTCGTTCGTCCAGGGCTCGGCACCGAAAATGCCGATCGAGAGCGAGCAGGCGGCCGGGTCGAGCCCCTGACGCATGAATTCCTCGGCGAGTGCCAGGCAGTAGGACGGCGTGACCATGATGATGTCGGGCCGGAAGTCGGTGATCAGCTGCACCTGCTTTTCGCTCTGGCCACCACTCATGGGCACGACCGTGCAGCCGAGGCGCTCGGCACCGTAATGCGCGCCAAGGCCCCCGGTGAACAGGCCGTAGCCGTAGGCCACGTGCACGATGTCGCCCGGGCAGCCGCCGCTCGCGCGGATCGAGCGTGCGACGAGATCGGCCCAGACGTCGATGTCGGCTTTCGTGTAGCCGACCACCGTGGGCTTGCCCGTCGTGCCTGATGAGGCATGGATGCGCACCACCTGCTCGCGCGGCACGGCGAAGAGGCCGAAGGGATAGTTCTCGCGCAGATCCGCCTTGGTCGTGAAGGGAAACTTCGCGAGATCCTCGAGCGAGCGCAGGTCGTCCGGATGCACGCCTGCGGCCTCGAACTTGCGCCGGTAGTGCGGCACGTTCGCGTAGGCGTGCGAGAGCGTCCGCTTCAGGCGTTCGAGCTGCAGGGCGGCGATCTCGTCACGGCTTGCAGTTTCGATGCGGTGCAGCGGTGTCGGCGAGCGGGTCGGCATGGCAGGGACGGGCAGCGTTCAGAGCGGATTCAGGGTCGACTCAGGGTTGGGGGATGATCTGACCTTCGATCGTGCGGGACTTGCCGCGGAACAGGGCAAGCGTCTCGCCGCGCTGGTTCACGAGACGGATGTCGTAGACGCCGCTCCGGCCGCGGCGCTCGACTTCCACGCCTTCAGCCGTGAGCAGGTCACCCTCGCGGGCGGGCGCGAGGAGCTCGATCGAGAATCCGCTCGCGACCGTGACCGCGTTATCGCTGTTGCAGGCGTAGGCAAATGCCGTGTCGCAGAGGAGGGCCATGTAGCCGCCGTGGCAGAGCCCGTGGCCGTTGACCATGTCGGCCTGCACGCGCATTGTCAGGCGCGCGCGACCGAGGTCCACCGACTCGATCACGATGCCGAGCGCCTGGGCGACCCGGTCCTTGGCGAACATGGCTGCGGCGACCGCCGTCGGGTCGGGGCGCGCGGGCGTCTCCATGGGCGTCTCAGCGGAACTCATTGCCGGACCAGACCTTGCGTTGCAGCAGGAGCGACTGGCGGTAGCGATCGTCGCCCGTGTGACCCTGCATGTGAGTGAGGATCGCGTTCATGAGCGTGAGCCCGAGCCGGTCTGCGGTTTCGAGCGGCCCCTCCGGGTGGTTGACGCCGAGCTTCATCGCGGTATCCACGGCCTCGGCCGTCGCCACGCGCTGGAGCACGGCATCGGCCGCCTCGTTGGCAAGCATCGCGAGCGTACGCGCCACGATCATGCCGGGCACATCGTCGATGATCGACACCTCGATACCGAGCGCACGGAAGAGGCCGACGGCGTCGGCAAGCGCCGCGGTGGTCGTGTCCTCGCCGCGGGCGAGGGCGACCCGCCGGGTGGTCGCGAAATCCCGCGCGAGGTCGAGCGTGACCACGTTCGTGAGCTCCTCTTCGTAGGCGATCTGCGCTGCCGTGCGGCCATCGCTCAATGCGACGGTCGCGTTGCCGACGCGCAGCATCCCGGCACCGAACGGGTCATCCTCCTTGCGGCTCTGCACCTTGATGCCGGCGGCCTTGATGCGATCGACGAGCGGGTCGAGCGCGTCCGACTCGGTCAGATACTGCACGAGCGAGGGTGAGGGGCCGAACGGCGAGGCGGGCGGTTCGGGCGGGCCTTCGGGGTAGCGGTAGAAGCCGCGGCCACGCTTGCGGCCAAGGAGTCCGGCGGCGACCATCTCCTCCTGAAGAAAGCTCGGCCGGTAACGGCTGTCCTGAAAGTAGGCATTCCACACACTCTTGCTCACCGCGAGATTGACATCGAGGCCGATGAGATCGAGCAGTTCGAAGGCGCCCATCCTGAAACCGCCCGCCTCGCGCAGCACCAGGTCGATCGTGGCCGCGTCGGCCGCACCGACCTCAAGCACCCGAAATGCCTCGCCGTAGAACGGCCGTGCCACGCGATTGACGATGAAGCCCGGCGTGCTCGCGCAGCGCACGGGCGTCTTGCCCCAGGCCCGCATCGCCGCCTCGGCGCGATCGAGCAGGGCGGGGTTGCTCAGGTGACCCGAGACGACCTCGACGAGAGGCAGGATCGGGGCCGGGTTGAAGAAATGCAGGCCGAGCACGCGCTCGGGCCGGGTGAGCGCTGCGGCGATTGCTGTGATGGAGATCGAGGAGGTGTTGCTCGCGAATGCGGCGTCGTCACCGCAGATGCCTTCGAGCGTCTTGAAAAGCGTGCGCTTGGCCGACAGATCCTCGACGATCGCTTCAATCACGAGATCGCAGGCGTGAAACGCCTGCAGATCGGGGGCAACGCCAAGCCGCGCGACGGCGGCCTGGGCAGCCTCGGCCGGCAGTCGTCCCTTGCTCGCGAGTCGGTCGAGATCGCCCCGGATGCGGTCGATTGCGCCTTGGGCCGCACCGTCCCGGGCGTCGAACAGATGCACCTGTGCGCCGGCCTGTGCTGCGACCTGCGCAATGCCGCTGCCCATCGTTCCCGCGCCGACGATGCCCACGGTTCTGAAGCTCACTGTCTACCCCCAATCCCTTGACGAAATCATGCTAGCCGAGCTTACTGTGCGGCGTGAGGGGCGGCAGGGTGGCGTTGGAACGTTTCGACGCGCCGCCGGTCGGTCGTGAATAATGCCCGCTTTCCGCTTCTTTCCCGCGTCCGTCCCGCTCATCCGCTGGGGGCGCCCACAAGGCCACACGATGCGTATCCCGAAACCGGCTGCTCGCGCTACCCTCAGCGTGCTCGCCACCTCTGCCCTTCTTGTCGCGACGCTCACCTCGGCACAACCGACGACCGCGACGAACCCGCCCGCCGCTCCTGCCACGCAGGACGTCGTGCAGCCCAACGCCAACCTGCACGTCGAGAGCATTCCGCCGATCCCGAAGTCGTTGGCCGACGCGGTGGCCAAGTACACCGACTTCCGTGGGCATGGCTTCGTGGCCTGGCATCCGACCAAGCCGGAAATGCTGGTCTCCCACCGGGCCGCCGGCGCAAGCACGACACAGCTGTTCTGGTTGCGTTCACCGCTCGGCGAGTTGGCGCCGCTCACGAAGCACCCGGACCCGGTTTCCCGCGCAACGATCGATCCGGTCGGGGCCCGGTTCGTGGTGTACACCGCGAGCAAGGGGGGCTCGGAGGCGTATCAGCTCTATCGCATCCCGATCGACGGGGGCGAGGCGGTTCTCCTGACCGATGAGCGCTTCCGCCATGCGCGCGGCGCCTGGCGCATGGTAAATGGCAAGCACACGGGCGAATTCCTGCTCTCCTCCGTCCCCCTCGACCGGAACCTCAAGCCCGAGGAGCGCGAGAAGATCTCAACCACCCTGCGCCTGATGAATCCGGAACGCCCCCAGGAGGCGCGCGTCATCGCGGAATTGCCCGGCACCGGCTGGTTTGGCGGCGCGTTCGACCGTGCCGGGACGCGATTGCTCATCACCCGCTACGTCTCGGCGAACGAAAGCGAGGTGTGGATCGTCGACACCGTGAGCGGCAAGCGCGAGCGCGTGCTGCCCAAGGCCGGTGAGCCCGCCTCGACGCACTTTGCCGGGCGCTTCACGCAGGATGGTCGCGGCCTTTTCTTCGTGAGTGACCGGAGTGGCGAGTTCCGGGAACTCATGCTCTACAGCTTTGCCGACGGCCAGATCACGTCGCTCACGAAGCACCTGCCGCACGACGTGGAGGGCGCGTCCGACGAGGATGACGACGAAGACACCGGTGCGCGGCTGTTCTACACCCGCGTCAATGTCCGCGGGCGCAATGAGGTCCGTGCGTTCGACGCGAAAACCTTGAAGGAGGTCCCGCTCCGTCAGGTGCCTGCCGGGACCGTGCTCGGCATCGCCCCGCGCAAGCGCTCGAACGACGTGGCCATGACCGTGGGCGGCGCCACCGCCCCGGCTGAGGTGTGGGTCATGGATGAACGGGGTGGGAAGCTCACGCGGTGGACGCGGGCGATCTCGCCCATGGATACCTCGGGCTTCCGCGAGCAGGAGATCATCACGTGGAAGAGCTTCGACGGGCTCGAAATCTCCGGGCTCATCAGTCGTCCACCGGCGCGCTTCACCGGCAAGCGCCCGGTCATCATCAACATCCACGGCGGACCGGAGGCGCAGGCGACGATTGGCTTCCGCGGCCGCTGGAACTATTTCGTCAATGAACTGGGAATCACGGTCATCGAGCCCAACGTGCGCGGCTCGAGCGGGTTCGGCAAGACCTTTCTCGCGCTCGACAACGGGATGAAGCGGGAAGACTCCGTGCGCGACATCGGCGCACTGCTCGACTGGATCGCCCGGCAGCCGGACCTCGACGCGAGCCGCGTGCTGGTGACCGGTGGCAGCTACGGCGGCTACATGAGCCTTGCCACCTCGGTGCACTACGGCGACAGAATCGCCGGCGCGATCAACGTGGTCGGCATCTCGCACTTCGTGACCTTCCTCGAGACGACCGAAAGCTATCGCCGCGACCTGCGCCGGAGCGAATACGGCGACGAGCGGGATCCGAAGATGCGCGAATTCCTGCACAACATCTCGCCGCTCACGAATGCGCACAAGATCAAGAAGCCGCTGTTCGTGGTGCAGGGCCGAAACGACCCGCGCGTTCCCTACACCGAAGCCGAGCAAATCGTGGCCAAGGCGCGTGCCAACGGCGCGCCGGTCTGGTACCTGCGGGCCGAGAACGAAGGTCATGGCTTCGCCCGTCGGGAGAACGCGGACTTCTATTTCTTCTCGATGGTGAAGTTCGTGCAGGACGTGCTGCGGCCCTGAAGGGACGAGCTCGGGCAGCGTCAGTCGTCCTCGCTGAGCGCCACTCCTTTTCGGCGCAGGATCATCGGCACGAACAGCACAGCGATCGTCAGCAGCATGAAAGTCGCTGCAATCGGCTGCTTGAAGAACACGAGCCAATCGCCCTGGGAGATCGACAGTGCGTTTCTGAGCTGCTTCTCGGCCATCGGCCCGAGGATCATGCCGATGATGACCGGGGCCACCGGAAAGTCGAAGCGCCGCATCACGACACCGATCACGCCGATCGCATACATGAGAAAGAGGTCGAATGCGCTCTGCCGCATGCCGTAGACCCCGATCGAGGCGAAGACGAGGATGCCCGCGTAGAGCTGCGGCCGCGGGATCGTGAGCAACCGCGCCCAGAGCCCGACCATCGGCAGGTTCAGGATGAGCAGCATCACGTTGCCGATGTAGAGCGAGGCGATGAGCGCCCAGACGAGTTCGCCGCTCGTCTGGAAGAGCAGGGGACCGGGCTGGATGTTGTAGTTCTGGAACGCGCCGATCAGCACCGCGGCCGTGGCCGACGTCGGGATGCCGAGCGTGAGAAGCGGCACGAGGGCGCCCGCCGAGCAGGCGTTGTTGGCGGCTTCCGGGCCCGCCACGCCTTCGATCGCACCGGCGCCGCCACTCGATGAGAAGTCCTCGGGATGCTTCGAAAGCTTGCGCTCGGTCGAGTAGGAGAGAAACGTCGGGATTTCCGCGCCGCCGGCCGGAATCGAGCCGAACGGAAAGCCGATCGCCGTGCCGCGCAACCAGGCCGGCCAGGAGCGCCGCCAATCCTCGCGGTTCATCCAGATCGAGGTGAGCTTGTTGCGTGAGCCGGGATCCTTGGGCTGGTAGAGCACGTTGAAGAGCGCTTCCCCGACCGCGAACAGACCGACCGCGACCAGCACGAACTCGATGCCGTCGATGAGTTCCGGCACCCCGCCGGTGTAGCGAGGGATGCCCGCGATCGCATCCATGCCGACCAGGCCGATCGCCAGGCCGAGCGCGAGCGAGGTCATGCCACGGAGCATCGAGGCGCCGAGCACCGCCGACACGGTGACGAAGGCGAGCACCATGAGCGAGAAGAACTCCGCAGGGCCGAACTTGAGCGCGAGGTCCGCGACGAGGGGCGCAAAGAGCGACAGCAGGATCACGCCGATGGTGCCGGCGACGAAGGAGCCGATCGCCGAGGTCGCCAACGCCGGGCCAGCCCGACCGTTCTTGGCCATCAGATTGCCTTCGAGCGTGGTCATGATGGAGGCGCTCTCGCCCGGGGTGTTCATGAGGATCGAGGTCGTCGATCCGCCGTAGGCCGCGCCGTAGAACACGCCGCAGAGCATGATGAGCGCACCCGAGGGATCGACCTTGGCCGTGACTGGCAGGAGCATGGCCACGGTCAGCGCCGGACCGATGCCAGGCAGGACGCCGATGGCCGTTCCGAGCAGACAGCCGATGAAGGCCCACATCAGGTTCGCCGGCTGCAACGCCGTGGCGAAGCCCGCGAGCAGGAAATTCCAGGTTTCGATCATGAGTGCGTCTCCCGCGAGGTCACAGCCAGTCGCCGACGAGACGCGGCAGGTTGACATCCAGCACGCGGGCGAACAGCCAGAACACCGGCAGCACGAGGAGGAAACCGATCACGGCGTCACGCAGTGGTCGGGTCGAGCCGAAACCGCGGGCGACGCAGACGAAGAGGAGGGTGGCCGCGAGCACGAACCCCACGCGGGTGATGAGTGCGGCGTTCAGGAGTACGCCTGCGCTGACCCAGAGCGCACCACGCACGTCCGGCGGCACGGTGGCGAGGATGTCCGTGAAGCCGCGGAAACCACCGGTGAGCGCCTGAGCCAGGAGCAGCACGCCGACCACGGCGAGCATGATGCTGATCGTCGCGGGCGCGAAGCGGGGGCCGATGCCCGCATACCCCGTCTCCGCAGGCAGTCCCGGGACACCGAGCCCAAACACCGCCGCGAGGGCGAGCACGAAGCAGGCGATGCCGACTTGCCAGACTTTGGTCATGATCGCGTTCCTCCCACGATTTGTTTTCAGTCATCCAAGGTGAAAAAAACGCGAACCGTGTTGGCACGGTTCGCGTCCTCGCGAGCGTCGGAGTGGCCCTTACTTGATGAGCCCGACTGCTTTCATCTGCTCTTCGATGCGCTTGTGTTCGGCATCGACGAACTTGGCGAACTCATCCCCGGTCAGGAGGGCCGGAATCCAGTCGTTGGCCGCGAGCGAATCGGTCCACGATTTCTGCTTGGCACCCGCCGACACCGCGTCGATCAGCGCCTTCTGCTGTGCGGGCGTGATGCCCGGCGCGCCGTAGACGCCGCGCCAGTTGCCGATGACGACGTCGATGCCCTGCTCCTTGAGCGTCGGCGTCTGCTTGTCGGCGATGCGCTCCGGGCCGGTCACCGCGATCGCCCGCATGCGGCCGCTCTTCACGAACTGCGCCATCTCGTTCCAGCCCGAAGTGCCGACCGTGACATGACCGCCGAGAATGGCGGCGGAGGCCTCACCGCCCCCTTGGAACGGGACGTAGTTGATCTTGGCCGGATCGACGCCGGCCGCCTTCGCGATCATGGCGACCGAGATGTGATCCACCGACCCGCGCGAGCCGCCACCCCATTTGACCGAGCCCGGATCCTTCTTGAGCTGGGCGACCACGTCGGCCATGGTCTTGATCGGTGAATTCGCCGGAACCACGAACACGTTGTATTCGTAGAAGAGCCGCGCGAGCGGCGTGGCGTTGGCAAGCGTGATCGGCGGCTTGTTCTGCACGATCGCGCCGACCATCACCGCCCCGGTCACGATCATGGCGTTCGGGTCACCCTTGGACGCATTCACGAACTGCGCGAGGCCGATGGTGCCGCCGGCGCCGCCCTTGTTCTCATACTGCACGGTCTTCACCGCGCCGGCTTCCATCATGGCCTTGCCGATGCCGCGGCCGGTTTGGTCGAAGCCGCCGCCGGGATTGGCTCCGATCATCATCTTGATGTTGTCGAGGGCCAGGACAGGGCTGGCGGCAAGTGCCGCGGCCGCAAAGGCCCCTGCGAGTCCGGTGATCTTGGCGATCCGTGCGCCCGTGATTCGTGTAAAAAATGCCGACATGGCTTGCGCTCCTTGTGGTGTTCTGGGTCACTCCGCGTGCTGCGGTGCTGCCGACGGTGCCGGACACGGACGCATTTCCACTGCGTCTCGCGCTGAAGACCGCCACGGGCCAAGCATAGACCCGAATCCTGTCAGCGGAACTCGGGAGACGGTGCCCCGGTTTGTGTCATGAGCGAGCAGGGCGGTGATGCGGAGCGTCCTCGGCTTCTCTTGGTCGAGGACGACCCGGCACTCGGGCCGGCGCTGTCGTTGGCGCTCTCGCGGCGGGGATACGCCGTAGCCCAGGCGACCAACGGTCAAACCGCGTTCGAGCGCGCCACCTCCGAGGCCTTCGGTCTCGTGGTGCTTGACCTCACCTTGCCCGAACTCGATGGCATGGAGGTGCTGCGTCGGCTGCGCGCGCTGGGTCACACGGTGCCGGTGCTCGTTCTGACAGCGCGTTCCGCCGTGGGCGACAAGGTCCTCGGCCTCAAGGCGGGAGCCGACGACTATCTGGCCAAGCCGTTCGATCTCGACGAACTCGACGCCCGCCTTCAGGCACTGATCCGCCGATCGAGATCGGGAGGGGGTAACCAGCGCGTCGGCGGCATGCGCATCGATGCGCGCGCGGGTACCGTCAGCTGGAATGACCGCCCGCTCGAACTCACGCCGCGTGAGTTTGCATTTCTTGCGGCTGTGCTCGAGCGACCGGGACATGCCGTGACGCGCGAGCGACTGTTCGACCGGGTGTTCGGCGAAGGGGCCGACGCCCAACTCGATGCCATCGAGGTCGTCGCCTACCGACTGCGCAAGAAGCTGGCTGAGACCTCGATCGAACTGGTCGGGCTACGCGGGGTGGGCTACCTGGCACGCGAGCGCTCGTCGAGCGAATGACCGAGCCGCGCGCGAACCCGCCGGCGCGCTCGATGCGGCGCCGCCTGACGGTGTCCGTGCTCCTCGCGCTTCTGATCTTCCTGCTCGTGGATGCGGCCGTGGTCTATCAGACGACGCTGACCGGCATCAACACGGCCTTCGACCGCACGCTGCTCGCGGCGGCGAAGGCGATCGGCGACACGGTCAGGCACGAAAACGGGCGCATCACGGCCGATCTCCCGTACTCGAGCCTGGATGCGTTCGAGGCGATCACGCGAGGTCGGATTGCCTATCGCGTATCCGGCCTCGACGGCGAGGTCGTGGCCGGAACGGAGAACATCGAGCCCTTCACGGGCGAGTACAGCACGCGCAACCAGTTTCCGGCGCTGGTCGAGTTCTACGAAGCCCAACTCGACGGCGAGGATGTGCGTGTTGCTGCCCTGCTTCAACCGGTCTATGTGGACGGCGGCTACCGGATGTTGAGCGTGCAGGTGGCCGAGACGCTGGAGACGCGCCGCGCGGCCGCCCAGGCGGCCGTGATCCAGGTGCTACGGTGGCAGACGGCGCTCGTGCTGCTGCTTGCGCTCCTGGTCTGGTATCTCGTGGACGTCGGGCTCGAGCCTCTCGCCAGTCTCGGCCGACAGTTGCGCGAGCGCAATCCGGCCTCGCTCACACCCATCGCGACGTCGGCAACCACAGAGCTCAAGCCGCTCGTGGCATCGCTCAACGAGCTCATTTCCCGACTGCGCGGTCTGCTCGACACGAGGGAGCGCTTCGTCCGTGATGCCTCGCATCAGCTCAGGACGCCGCTCGCCGTCCTGAAGACCCAGGTGCAGAACGCACGGGCGGTGGCCGAAACGCCCGAGATCCTCAGCGAGATCGAGGCTTCGGTCGACCGTGCCACCCGGGTGGCCAACCAGATGCTGTCGCTGGCTCGCGTGGCCGCGTCCTCCGACGCTGCGGCCACGGCGCCGGTCAATCGCATCGACGTGGTGGCACTGTGCCGGGAAATCGTGGTCGAGCTTTCGCCGCTGATTGCCCGCAAGGAGATCGAGTTCGCGCTCGAAGGCGAGGAGCCCGTCACATGGCGCCTCGCCAATGACTGGATGCTGCGCGAACTGATCCGCAATCTGCTCTCGAATGCCATCAAGTACACACCGGAGGGTGGACAGGTGGGCATCAATGTGACCACGGACGTTGCGCGACGGATCTCGATCGAAGTGTGGGACAGCGGACCGGGCATGTCCACGGAACGCCTGGCGGCGCCGTTTCAGCCGTTCGTCACTTCGGGCGTGGGCGGAGGGGCGGGCCTCGGGCTCGTGATCTGCCGGGATATTTCGCTGCAGCTCAACGCGACGCTCGACATCGCCAACCGAACCGACGAGACCGGGCGAGTGATCGGATTGCGTGTGCTCTTTGCCACCGGCTGAACAGGTGGATCGACGTGTTCCATCAGAAGATGTGACGCTCGAGCTTGAGATCACGCAGCACGGTCGCTGCCATCTCCTCGATCGACCGCGTCGACGTATTCAGGAATGGAATCCGTTCACGGCGCATCAGCTGTTCGGCGGCCTCGACCTCCATCCGGCACTGCGACAGGCTGGCATAGCGCGAATCCGGTCGACGCTCCTGGCGGATGGCGGACAGTCGCTCCGGGTCGATCGTGAGACCGAACAGGCGGTCGCGGTGGGGCTTGACCGTGTCGGGCAACTGGTCGCGCTCGAAGTCGTCCGGCGTGAGCGGAAAGTTGGCGCAGCGGATGCCGCACTGAAGGCCGAGATACAGGGACGTCGGCGTCTTGCCGCAGCGCGAGACCCCGACCAAGATGACCTGGGCGCGCGAGAGCTCCTTGACGCTCTGTCCATCGTCATGGGCGAGGGTGAAGTTGATGGCCTCGATCCGGGAGAAATACTCGCGCGGATCGCGCAGGCCGTGCGAGCGGCCGGCGGCGTGGGCGCTCTTGGCACCCAGCTCCTGTTCAAGCGGGAGCAGGAACGTGTGGAAGAAATCGAGGACGAGCGCATCGCAGGACCGGATGCGGGCCGACAGCGCCTCATCGACGATCGAACTGATCACGATCGGGCGGTGACCCGACTTTCCCGCCTCGGCGATCTGCGCGAGCGCGCGGTCCACCGCTTCGGTGGAGTCGACGAACGGCAGCGTCACGCGGCGGAACGAGAAGCCGTCGAACTGCGACAGCAAGGAATTGCCGAGCGCCTCGGCCGTGATGCCGGTGCGGTCGGAGACGAAGAAGACGGTGCGCTGGTCAGGCATGGATTCCGAGCCGGTCGAGAACGTGTGGGATCGAAGGCGAGAGGCTCGGCAATTGCCCGAGGCCCACGCGCGCCTCGGTGGGGGCGTGAAAGTCACTGGCGACCGAGCCGAACAGGCCCCGCCGCCGGGCAATTGCGCCGAATCGAGCCCAATCCTCGGGCGTGTGGGCGCCCGAGACGACTTCGATCGCTTCGCCGCCCGCCCCGATGAAGCGGTCGAGCAGGGCGTCGAGCGTCTGGGAATCGAACTCGTAGCGCGCTGGATGGGCCAGTACGGCGACGCCGCCGGCCCCACGGATCAATGCAACCGCCTCCTCGATGGGCAGCCAGCGCTGGGGCACGTAGCCCGGCTTGCCGGGCTTCATGAAGCGTGCAAACACCTCGCCCTTGTTGGCGCAGTAGCCCGCGTCGACCAGATAGCGGGCGAAATGCGTACGCGAGACGAGTTCGGGGTTGACCGCGTAATGTCGGGCCCCCTCGAGCGCTCCGACGATGCCGGCCGTCGCCAGGCCCTCCGCCATCCGGACCGCACGCGCCTCACGCCAGGCCCGGACGTCCGCCAATCGTGAGACGAGTGCGACCTCCGTCGGGTCGATCCCGAGTCCGACAATGTGCACGGATTGCTCGGCGAACTCCGTCGAGATTTCAACGCCCGGGATCAGCGTGAGCCCGGACAGGCGCGCTGCGGACATGGCCTCGGCCGTGCCTCGAACCTCGTCATGGTCAGTGAGGGCGAGGTGCGTCACTCCCGAGGCGGCCGCAAGCTCGACCAGCGCCGCAGGCGCCAGCACACCGTCGGAATAGTGGCTGTGTGAGTGGAGGTCGATCACGATTTCGCGCATGCTATGTGACGATTATCGTCACGGACTGTCGTTGGGCGGCGGCGCTGCTCAGGCTTCCGGTCTTGCGCGAATGCAATCGGAATGCTAACGTCATGGCGGCATGGTCGGGCCGACTCGAGCGCAAGCGTGCCTCTCGTTGCACTCTGGCCGTGGGTGGCGTTGGCTTGCTACGATGCCGTGTTGATGGCGGCACGTTCGTTGCTACCGGAACTCGGGTACTTCTATACGGAATCCATGGGAGTCTTTCCAAAAATCGCCAACCCGCGCGAAATCCGCGCGAAGCTGGGCCTGAACCAGGAAGAGTTCTGGACGGCCATCGGTGTCACGCAATCCGGCGGGTCGCGCTACGAAGCGGGCCGCGAGATGCCGAAGCCTGTCAGCGAGTTGCTTCGTCTGGTCCATGTCGAGGGGGTCGATCTCACCTCGGTCAAGCGCGAGGACATCCAGATCATCGAGTTCCTCAAGAAAGACCATCCCCAGCTTTACGAAAAGCTGCGCGAGACGGTTCAAGGCCGACGCAGCGAGATCGTCTGAGCCGCTGTCCCGGCACGGTCACGCCGGGCATACTCTCTACCCGTCTCATCGCGGCTGCTGCGGTGCAGCATGCAACGCTCGTCGCTGAATAGAATGCGGGCATTTGCATGCTCGCCGAGGCTGGAATGACCCCATCGCACGCACCGCTCGACTCCACGCTCGTCCGCTGGTTGGACGACCTGCGCATGACCGATGTCGGCGAGTTCGGTGGCAAGAATGCGTCGCTCGGCGAACTGCTCGGCAATCTGTCCGCCCACGGGGTGTCCGTGCCCGGCGGCTTTGCCACGAGCGCCACGGCGTTCCGCCGCTTTCTCGCCGAGAATGGACTGACCGAACGCATCGATGCCCGTCTCAAGGGGCTGAATGTCGACGACGTGGCTGCGCTCGCAGCGGCGGGCCATGAGATTCGCGGCTGGATCGAGCAGGCACCGTTGTCTCCGGCGCTGGTCGAACTGATCGAGCGCGCCGTCAAGGAGATCGAAGCGCAGGCAGGCGGCCCGATCAGCTGGGCCGTTCGTTCCTCGGCGACGGCCGAGGACATGCCGGATGCGAGCTTCGCAGGCCAGCAGGAAACCTTCCTCAACATCGTCGGTGTGCCGGCGATTCTTGATGCCGTGCGGCGCGTCTTTGCAAGCCTGTACAACGACCGGGCGATCGCCTACCGCGTTCACACGGGCTATCACGAACACCCGGTGGCGCTTTCGGCCGGCGTGCAGCAGATGGTGCGCTCCGACACGGGCGCTTCGGGGGTGATGTTCACGCTCGACACCGAATCGGGGTTCCGGGAAGCGGTCTTCATCACCTCGTCCTGGGGGCTTGGGGAGATGGTCGTGCAGGGCGCGGTCAACCCCGACGAGTTCTATGTGCACAAGCCCACGCTCCGCGCGGGTCGGCCCGCGATCCTGCGTCGCACGCTGGGCAGCAAGATGCAGAAGATGGTCTTCGGCAGCGACGCGCGTGCCGGGCGTTCGACGCAGGTGCTCGACGTGGCGCCGGAGGATCGAAACCGCTTTTCCCTGTCGGATGAGGACGTCGAGACGCTCGCGCGCTACGCGCTCGCGATCGAGGCGCACTACGGCCGCCCCATGGACATCGAGTGGGGCAAGGATGGTTCGACCGGCAGGATCTACATCCTCCAGGCGCGTCCCGAGACGGTCAAATCCAACGATGCGCAGCGCACGCTCGTGCGCTACCGCCTGCTCGGGCACGGCACGGCGCTGACCCACGGCCGCGCCATCGGCCAGAAGATCGGGCAAGGCCCAGTGCGCATCGTGCGGCGGGCGAGTGAAATGGACATCGTCCAGCCCGGCGACGTGCTCGTGGCGGACATGACCGACCCGGACTGGGAGCCGGTCATGAAACGCGCCTCCGCGATCGTCACCAACCGCGGCGGCCGCACCTGCCATGCCGCCATCATCGCGCGCGAACTGGGCATCCCCGCCGTCGTGGGCTGCGGGGATGCGACTGACGCGCTGACCGCGGGTGAGGTCGTGACCGTCAGTTGCGCCGAAGGCGACACCGGGCGCGTCTACGCAGGCAAGATCGATTTCGAGCGTACCGAGGTCGCCCTCGACAAGATGCCGCCGGCACCGACCAAGGTGATGCTCAACGTCGCCAATCCGGATCTCGCCTTCGAGTTTTCGCAGGTGCCCAATCATGGCGTCGGTCTTGCGCGCCTCGAATTCATCATCAACCGGCAAATCGGCATCCATCCGAAGGCGTTGCTCGAGTTCGAGCAGTTGCCGGAGGATCTGAAATCGAAGGTGGCTTCGAAGATCGTGGGCTACGCGTCGCCGCGCGACTACTTCGTCAAGCGCCTGGCCGAGGGCATCGCCACGATCGGCGCGGCATTCGCGCCGCGCCCGGTCATCGTGCGCATGAGCGACTTCAAGTCGAACGAGTATGCGAATCTCCTGGGCGGCGAACGCTACGAGCCGCATGAAGAGAATCCGATGCTCGGCTTCAGGGGTGCCTCGCGCTACATCGCCGCGGAGTTTGCGGATTGCTTTGCGCTGGAGTGCGAGGCCATGCGTCACGTTCGCGACGTCATGGGGCTCACCAACGTCGAAGTGATGATTCCCTTCGTGCGCACGATTGCGGAGGCAAAGGCCGTCGTTGAGACGCTGGCACGGCATGGTCTCGAGCGGGGCAAGAACGGACTGCGCCTCATCATGATGTGCGAGATCCCCTCGAATGCATTGCTCGCCGACGAGTTCCTCGAATATTTCGACGGGTTCTCGATCGGCTCGAACGACCTCACGCAACTCACGCTCGCCGTCGACCGCGACTCGGGAGGTCCGATCGCGACCACGTTCGACGAGCGTGACCCCGCCGTGAAGAAGATGCTCGGCATGGCGATCGACGCCTGCCGCGGAAAGGGTCGATACGTGGGCATTTGCGGGCAGGGCCCCTCGGATCACCCGGACCTCGCAGCGTGGCTGGTCGAACGGGGCATCGAGTCGCTCTCGCTCAACCCGGATGCCGCGGTGGACACCTGGCTCATGCTCGCGCGCATGGCCGACAAAGCCTCCGCGACGACCGTCACTGAGTGAAGCTTCGCACGGCGGCCCGAATCGTGACGGCGCTCGCGCTGGTCGCGGGCGCAGTGCTTGCTGCAGTCAGCCATGCGTACTGGACCGCCTTCGCGCTTGCTTTCATCGCGTTTGTGGTTGGGCACGAAGGGACCAAGATGCTGCGGGGCGCGGCTCAGGGTCAGGACGTTGAAGCCACGGCCAAGACGCTTCGTGAGCGACTGGCGCGCATGCGAGTTGCGCGCGATGACCAACGCGGAGCAACCCGGCACAGGGCTGCGCCCGCCGCCTTGGCCCGAAACGGCACTCGCGCATTTCTCACGCCGTTGTACATGGCGGTACGAACAGATCGCGACGCGAAGTGGTGCGTCTTCTTTCGCGATGAACTGCCGGACGGACTCTGGCGGCAGCTTGCGCACGAGGTGACGGCGCTGCACGATTGAGGCGCCTCGCGACGGGACTGCTCTCAGCAATCGCACTTGTGCACGCCCCTGCGAGATACGCTATAATGCAAAGCTCTCTGGGGGTATAGCTCAGCTGGGAGAGCGCTACAATGGCATTGTAGAGGTCAGCGGTTCGATCCCGCTTACCTCCACCAAGAGAGACAGTTGCAGGAGATCGAGTCATTGCGTCCCCTGCGTCCGGGTCCCCATCGTCTAGAGGCCTAGGACACGACCCTTTCACGGTTGTAACAGGGGTTCGAATCCCCTTGGGGACGCCAGTTTCACAAGCGCCGCGCAAGCGGCGCTTTGTGTTTGTGCGGGGCGTTTCTCGGGCACGCGGGACGGCTGTCCTGGAGCCTTATGTCTGGGGCTTTTTCGCACGGCGTGACTTCCGATTGATAATCAGGTCATGAGCCCCGCCTTGCTCCGCCGAAATCTTCTGGGCCTGCTCGGCGCGACGCTGAGTTGCGCGCTGCTTGCCTCCGCGCACGCGAGTTGCACCGCCACGGGCGGCTTGGGACGGTTCACGCTTGGTCTCGATCCCGCGCTCACCTGCACCGATGCCGAAGCGCTGCGGCGCGTGACTTCGCTTGATCTGGGCGCCATCTCCACGGCGGGCGACGTGGTCGTCTCCGGCCGATTCGCGCCGGGAGATGCGCCAAGCAGTCAATTCCGCTTCGTCCGCGCACAACCGATCCGTGGGCTCCTCGTCACCGCCATCGCGGCCAACCGGTCGGCGACACGCGATCGCCTGGTTCTGGGTTGGGATGAGCCGCTGGCGTTCGTTCGTGCGCCATTCGAGCGCGCGGGCTGGCGTCTCTCCTGCCAACGTGCGGATGGCGTCGAAAGCTGCCGTGGCGAGCGAGACATCGCGGGCCAGGGCGGCGAGGTGCGTCGTGCGACGGTCACGCTTGCCACGTCTCCTGCCACGACCGAACGGGTGCGCTCGATTTCCACTTGCGTGATCGAGTCGCCGCGTCCTGATTAGCCTGTCGTCAGCGTCTGCACGGCGAGAGACGGACCGATTGCGCGGTCTCGGCCGAGCCTGACTTCGGGAGAAAGTCGGCGAGTGGCCGGCAGCGTGATTCAAGCCGCTCGTGCGTGTCATCCACGCAGAGCTCGTAATCGGCGACGTGCTCCGATCGAGCGAGAAAGAGCTCGGTCAATGGCCTGCGTTGGGGCCGATCCCGGTACCAGCCGTTCTCGAGCCGGGCGGTCGCGCCGGGATCGACGCCGGCGCCGGAGCCCTTGACGCGTGACTCGACTAGGTAGAGGAGCGGCGACGCTGCACGCTGATCCGGAGGCATGATGCGGTAGTCCTCTTCCCAGCGGGTCCGTTCGCGGGAATGCCTCCAGGCAAGCGTGAACCGGGATGCAGGCAGGAAACGCTCGTGGCTGGGCTCGATACCGGGGCCGTTGGAGGCGGCGAGGCAGAGCCCGAGCGTCGCCGCGAGTGTCTCGGGCAGCATGTCGCCGTGTGCGGCCTCACGCCGTCTGCGCCCGCGCGGCACGCGTCCGCCACAGGTGCCAGCCGAGGAAGAGCAGGGCGCCTCCGAGGCCAATCTCATCGGTGAGTGGGAGGGCGGCGACGAGGAAGCTTGCGGCGACGAAGGCGAAAATGCGCTCCCACGCGCGAAGCGGCGCGAACAGGTAGCCGATGGCCGCGGCGCCCCACAGGCCGATGGCGACGAGCGCCTTGAACACGACGTAGGCGGTGGCGAGCAGACTGTCGCCCTGAAGCATGAGCGCCGGGCTGTAGACCGCCATGTAGGGCACGATGAAACCGGCGATCGCCACCCGAAGCGCTTGCATGCTGATGAGCAGGCCCCGTTCGCGGGCGATCGGGGCCGCGGCGAAGGCGGCGAGCGCGACCGGTGGGGTGAGATCCGCCATGATGCCGAAGTAGAAGACAAACATGTGCGAGACGATCAACGGGACGCCAAGTTCGAGGAGAACCGGCGCGGCGAGCGAGCTCGTGATGATGTAGTTCGGGATCGTCGGGATGCCCATGCCGAGGATGAGGCAGGTGAGCATGGTGAGGAAAAGCGCGAGGAACAGGCTCTTCCGGCCGATGCCGATGATGTAGCCGCCCATCTCGGCCGCGACCCCCGTGAGGTTGATGACGCCGATGATGACGCCAACGAGTGCGCAGGCGATCGCTACCGGAAGCGCATGCCGCGCGCCGTTGACGAGGGCATCGACCGCGAGGCGGCGGGTATCCCCACCCGAGCGGATGAAGAACGACAGGGCGACCAGCACGGCGATCGTCGCGACGAAGGCGATGACGCCAAACTGCACGAAGCCGGCGCAGGCGAAGCCGAGCAGCACCCAGAAGAGCACGCGGAGCGCCGTGCCGCGCACCCCCGAGGCAACCGCAGCCCCGAAGATCAGCACCACCGTGAGGGCGAGGCCTACGGTGCCGGAGAAAAGCGGTGTGAAGCCTGAGAAAAGGAGCGCGACGAGCCCCGCGAGCGGCAGGAGCAGATACCAGCGCTCACGCACCGCCGTCCATGGGTTCGGGCAGTCCTCCTTTGCGAGCCCGGAAAGACCCTTGCGGCCCGCCTCCAGATGCACCATCCAGAACACGGTCACGAAGTAGAGAATGGCCGGGATCACGGCGGCCTGGACGATCTTCACGTAAGGCACGTTGATCGTCTCGGCCATGATGAATGCCACCGCGCCCATCACCGGCGGCATGATCTGCCCGCCCATGCTTGAGGTGGCCTCGACTCCTCCCGCAAAGGCGGGTGAGTAGCCGAAACGCTTCATGAGCGGGATCGTGAACTGGCCGGTGGTCACCACGTTGGCGACCCCCGAGCCGTTGATCGTGCCCATCATGCCGGAGGACACCACCGAGACCTTCGCGGGCCCGCCGCGCGTGTGTCCCACGGTGCCCATGGCGAAGTCGTTGAAGAGCTTGATCATCCCAGCCTGTTCGAGAAAGGCACCGAACAGGATGAACAGGAAGATGAACGTGGAAGAGACGTAGGTCGGCGTGCCGTAGATGCCTTCGGTGCCGAAGCCAAGTTGGGCGACGATCTGATCGAGTCCATAGCCCCGGTGGGCCAGCATGCCAGGCAGGTGATTGCCGAATAGGGCATAGGCAACGAAGATCGCGCAGATGATCGGCAGGCCCCAGCCCATCACACGGCGTGCGGCTTCGAAGACGAGGGCGATGGCCGTGATGCCGATCACCCAGTCGGCGGGTGTCAGGTCACCGGCTCGTTGGGTGAGGTCCGCCTCGAACACCCACTGGTAGAGCCCGGTGGCGAAGCCCGCGAGCCCGAGCACCCACCCCAGGAGGCGGCCCGGCCCGGCCCAGCGCGGACTGTCCTTGAACGGAGGAAAGAGCAGGAAGATCAGGAGCAGCACGAAGGCGACATGCAGCCCCCGGATGACCTGGCTTGACAGCGGGTGGAAGGCCGCCATCCAGAGCTGGTAGGCCGAAAACGCGAGCGCGACCCAGAAGGCCGCGCCGCGCAACGGATGAGCGCCGTCCGACGTCCCTGACATGCACGATCCCCCTCGACTTGCGGAACACTGTTGCTCCGTGGGCCCGGTCGTGGCGACCGGGCCCGGTATTGCCTACCGGTCACTCATCGGTCACTTGAGCAGGCCGACTTCCTTGTAATAGCGCTCGGCCCCGGGATGAAGCGGAATGCCCATGCCCTTAAGCGCGTTCTCGCGCTTGATGACACGCGCCGCATTGTGGGCGGCATAAAGCGTCTCGAGGTTCGCGTACATCGCCTTGGTCATCTGGTAGACCAGGTCCGCGGACACGCCACTGTGCGTGACGAGGAAGTTCGGCACCGCGGCGGTCGGCACGTCGGCCGTCTGACCCGTGTAGGTATTGGCCGGAATGACCGAGGCCTGATACGCCGGGTCGCCGATCTTGGTCACGACGTCAGCCGGCACGGCCACGACCGTGATCTTGATCGCCGTGGCGAGATCGCGGATCGAGGCCACGCCCAGGCCCGCCGACTGAAGCGTGGCATCCAACTGGCGGTTCTTCATGAGCTCGACGGACTCGGCGAAGGGCAGGTACTCGACTTTGGCAAGATCCGAATACTTGAGCCCGGCGGCCTTCAGCACTTCCCGAGCGTTGAGTTCAGTCCCGGAACGCGCCGCGCCCACCGACAGGCGCTTGCCCTTCAAGTCCGCCAGCGTACGGATGCCGCTGTCGGCATTCGCGACGATCTGGATGTAGTTGTTGTAGGTGGCCGACACCGCGCGCAGCTTGTCGAGTTTCTGGTTGAAGCCGGCCTCGGTGTTGCCTTTCCAGGCGTCCGAGAGCGCATCCGCGAGCGTGAAGGCGAGCTCGCCCCGGCCTTGCTGGAGGAGGTTCAGGTTCTCCACCGAGGCCCGGGTGACTTGCGCGGTCGAGCGGACGTTCGGAATCTCCTTCGCGAAGATCTGCGACAGCGCAACACCAAGTGGGTAATACACGCCCGCCTGGCCGCCGGTCAACACGTTGATGAACTGCTGCTGCGCGGCCGCCGGACCGGACAGCAGACTTGTGGGGACGGCGGCCGCAGTGGCCGTGAGCGCGAGCATCTCGCGGCGGGTGATTGCCATGGTGAACCTCCTCAGGATCGTCGTTTGCAGGACTGTCGATGGCACCGGGTCCAAGCGAAGCGAAGAACCGGTGCGCGCGTGCACCGATGCTAGCGCCCGAAGCAGTGCCAGACTGTCAGGGGAAGCCTGTGTAACTTCAGCCGCCGATACAGGACCGCACCATCAAGGTGCCGCTCCGACCTTCCGCAGTTCGTCGTCGAACACTGCGCGGATCCGGGCCAACGCTTCCGGCGTATCCGCCTCGAAGCGCAGCACAATCACAGGGGTGGTGTTCGACGGACGGGCAAGGCCAAAGCCATTCGGCCATTCGACGCGCACGCCATCCACCGTGATCACGCGCTCGGCACCCGGCCAGGCACCCTGTTCACGAAGTTGCTCGACGAGCGCGTGCTGGTCACCCCTCGGACAGGGGATGTTGATCTCCGGCGTTGCCGTGGAGTTGGGCAGGGCCTCGAGGACGGCGCTCGGGTCGGCTGTGCGCGAGAGGATCTCGAGGAGCCGCGCTGCGCAGTAGATCGCATCATCGAAGCCGTACCAGCGCTCCTTGAAGAATATGTGCCCGCTCATTTCCCCTGCGAGCGGGGCGCCGGTTTCCTTGAGCTTGGCCTTGACGAGCGAGTGCCCGGTCTTCCACATGAGCGGCTGCCCGCCGTGGGCGCGGATGTGCCGGTCGAGCAGGCGCGAGCATTTCACGTCGTAGATGATCGTGGCGCCGGGATGGCGCGACAGCACATCCTGGGCGAAAAGCATCATCTGCCGGTCGGGGTAGATGATCTGACCGCTCTTCGTGACGACGCCGAGCCGGTCACCGTCGCCGTCGAAGGCGAGCCCGAGTTCGGCGTCGGTCTCGCGCACTGTGCGGATCACGTCTTCGAGGTTCTCCGGTTTGGACGGGTCGGGATGATGGTTTGGAAAGTGACCATCAATCTCGCAGAAGAGGGGAATCAAATCGCAGCCGAGGCCGGAAAGCACGCGCGGGGCGATCTCCCCGGCCGCGCCGTTGCCACAATCGACCGCGATCTTCATCGGGCGCGCACGCTTCACATCTCCGAGGATGCGCTCGACGTAGGCGGCACGGACATCGGCCACACGCTCGCGGCCTGCGCCCTCGCGCACATCGCCCGCTTCGGCCCGGCGCCTGAGGCTCTGGATCGTCTCGCCCCAGATCGCCTCGCCCGCGATGACCATCTTGATGCCGTTGTATTCCGGCGGGTTGTGCGAGCCGGTCACGCTCACCGCCGACTGGGTGCCCAAGTGATGCGCGGCAAAGTAGGCCACAGGCGTGGGCACGAGGCCGATGTCGATCGCCTCGCAGCCGCTCGCCGCGATCCCCGCACGGAGCGCGCCCGCGAGCTCCGGGCCGCTCAATCGGCCGTCCCGCCCAACCGCGATGGCACTCGAGCCGCGCTCGAGGGCGAGCGAGCCCAGCGCCTGGCCGATCGCGCGAACGATCTCAGGTGTAAGGGTTTTGCCCACGATGCCGCGGATGTCGTAGGCCTTGAAGATGTCCGGGGGGAGTGTCGAGGAAAGTTTCATGGGCGAAAAGTCTATCGGGCGTTCTGCCCAGTTTGGCGCGCGAGATGCTCGGCAAAGAAGTCGCACAGTCGCTCGGGCAGCCAGTCGAGCCGTCCCGGGAACGGACCGGTCACGAAGCCGACATGGCCGCCACCCGCTGGCTGTTCGAGCGTCACGCCGTCGGGCACTTCATGGCCTTTCGGGAACAGCCAGGCCGGGACGAAGGGGTCGTTGGCCGCGTTGAGCAGGAGAAACGGGACGCGGATGTCCGCAACGAAGGCGCGCGAGGAGGCGCGTCTGTAGTAGTCCCAGGCGCTCGCGTAACCATGGATCGGCGCGGTGTAGGCGTCGTCGAACTCGGGAAAGTCCCGCGGGCGCGTGAGACGCGAGAGCGGCGCGAGCGAGGGGTGAAGCTCCACCCGGCGGGCGAAGCTCGCACCCATCGCCCGCATGAAGTAGCGGTTGAAGATCAGGTTGCGTGCGTGGAGGATCGCCTCCGCAGCCACGCCGAGATCAAGCGGGTTGGACACCGAGGCCGCGGCGGCGAGAATCGTCTGCGCCTCTTCGCCTTGCTCGCCGCACCATTTGGTGAGCGCATTGCCGCCGAGCGAGACGCCGACCGCGAAGAGCACGCGCTCGGGTGAGCGCCTCTTGATCGCGCGGAGCACGAAGTCGCAATGCTCGCTGTCGCCCGAATGGTAGGAGCGGGGCAGCCGATTGGGTTCGCCCGAGCAGCCGCGGAAGTGCGCGACAACGCCCGACCAGCCGCGCGCGCGCGCCGCACGAAGGGTGTGCAGGCAATACTGCGATTGACTCGATCCTTCGAGACCGTGGAAAAAGACGACGAGCGGTGACACTTCCGGTCCGTCGAGCCAGTCGAGATCGACGAAATCCCCGTCGGGCAACTCGAGCCGTTCACGCCGGTAGGCGACTTTCGGACGCGGAAGCAGTTGCGCGTAGATACTCTGCAGGTGCCCCGTCGGAAGCCACCCCGGGGCGCGGTAAGTCGAGGCGATGAGGGGCATCACTCGGCAGTGTAGCGAGCGAGGATGACCGCATGCGTGTCGTCAGCGTGTCGTTATGATGCGTCGATGAACGTTGTGATGGCGCACCTCCAGGCACTGCTCCCGCCGCCGGGCACGCTGGCGCTGTTCATGTCGGCGAGTGTCGCACTCGCGATCATTCCTGGGCCGGTGGTGCTCTACGTAGTGGCGCGCAGCCTTGCGCAGGGACGCATGGCCGGGCTCATGAGCGTCCTTGGGGCATCGACTGGATCGCTCGTCCTCGGTCTGGCGGCGGCGACGGGTCTGTCGGCGCTCCTTGCCGCGTCACAGTGGGTCTACGAGGCGGTTCGTCTGCTCGGGGCGGCCTATCTGATCTGGCTGGGCCTGCGCATGCTTCTTTCGCGTCGGAGCGGTGATCCTGCGGCACACCAAGCGCTCGAGGAGGCGCTCGCGCCGCGGACCTTGCCGAATCGGTTGTCCACGCATGAGCAATGGGTTCTCTACCGCGACGGTCTCATCGTTGCGCTGTTCAACCCGAAGACCTTTCTCTTCTTCTCGGCGTTTCTGCCGCAATTCCTCGGTGGCGCGAGCCACGTGTCCGCGACCACCGCTCAGGCATCCTTTCTCGCGGTCCTGTTCGTGCTCATCGCCACCGTGAGCGATGCAGCTTATGCGCTGCTCGCCGGGACGCTCGCGCCGATGCTGGCGCGGCGTCGGAGCACCGCGCGCTGGGCCAGTCGCGCTGCCGGTGCATCCTTCGTGGCGTTGGGGCTGTATGCCGCGCTGGCTGGGCGTCGGAACTGACTGCCGATGGCGCGTCGATGCACTCCATGGTCAATTGATCGCCTCGTTGCGCAGCCAGGTGTTCAAGGTTTGGGATCGCCATTCGGCTCGTTTCACGCTGTGCGTGTCTCTGGTTGACGGGCACACGGTCGTTCAGAACAATCCTCCCGGGCGCACGGTTCATGTTCGGTGATTGACATCGTCGGCGAAACGGGATGCAAGTCCGGGACGCTCGGTGAGCCTGCCCTTACGACAAACAGGACGAGGTGTGAAAGATGGTGAGAAGAGGGTGCGGCGGTGCCGCGATCGCATTGATGCTCGCGAGTTTGGGGAATGCCGCGAGCGCGCAGACGACGGTCACCGTGGTGGAGTACTACAACAGAGCGCTGGATGCCTACTTCATCACAGGGCGCGCCAGCGAAAAAACCACGCTTGACGGCATCGCCGACTTTTCGCGAACGGGCATGACCTTCCAGGCGATTTCGGCGAGCGGTGCACCTGCAACGCACACGCCGATCTGCCGGTTCTACATCCGTCTCAATGACCCGTTCACGAGTTCCCACTTCTACGGACTCGATCGGTCCGGAGGCGACTGCGACCTGCTGCGCGGACTCAATCCGGTCGGCTTTACCTACGAGGGACTTGACTTTGCTGTCCGTGCTCCCGTCGGTGGCGTTTGCCCCGCTGACGTACCAGTGGCCATCCGTCGCGGATTTCGCGCTGCGTCGGGAGGCAAGACACCGAACCATCGCTACACGGTGGATGCGCCCTCCGCAGCAGCGGCCGCCGCGGCAGGATTTGCCGATGAGGGGCTTCAGTTCTGCGTTGCATCGGCGACACCGCCGTCGAGCCCCCCGCCGAGCAGTTCTGGTGACTGCAGCATGATCTTCGAATCATCGGCGACCATCGACTATCGCCAGACCTCCACGGGGGCATCGAGCAGCACCACGACGCTGACGCGGACGGTTTCGACGACGCCGACGACCTATGCCGGTCGACCGATTTCGCTGCGCATCCGGGATGCGTCCAGCCCGTCGGACTTCAGCGAAACGTACTACGAGAACACGGCGACCGCGTGGAACGAGGTGGGTGTCCGCAGCGTCGCGCCGTCGTCAACGGTCGATCTCACCTACAGTCCGCCGCTCGGTTATCCAAAATCGTGGGCAACCGGCCAAACGGTCAACTTCACGCGCACCATCAACCAGAGTCCTGCCCAACCGACGGGCCCCGGAAGCCAGACGGGCACGCTGCGATTCGTTGGTCGGGAAGACGTGACCGTGCCTGCGGGCACCTATCGCAACGCTTGCAAGTTCGAAAGCGAGTCGACCGTGACCTACTCGGGCATCGGCTCGACGACGCGCACGAACTCGACATCGTGGTTGGTGCCCGGCACGGGGATGGTGAAGTCCACTGTGCGGCAGCAGACCACGGTGTTCTCGATCACCACAACCAGTGACACGGAAATGGTGGCGACGGCTGTGCGTTGAACCAAACGCTGGAGCGGGGCCCGCTGGACAGCACCTGCGTCGTTCACGGGCCCCGTCTTTTCCCGAACCGACGCGCACCGCGCTCCCGGGGATGGTGAGACTTACTCGACCAGCGCGGAGGATCGCTCGATGATGCGCAGGCGGCGTGCTGACACGGCCGCTGCGAGTTCCCTGAGCACGCCTTCGGTCGATGCCCAGTCGATGCAGGCGTCGGTGATCGAAACGCCGTAAGCGAGCGGCTTGCCGGGGACGAGGTCCTGGCGGCCTTCGTTGATGTGGGACTCGATCATCACGCCGAAGATCCGGTCGTCGCCGTCTGCAATCTGGCGAGCCACATCGGTGCTGACCTCGATCTGCTTGCGGTGCTGCTTGCTCGAATTCGCGTGGGAGAAATCGATCATGATGCGTGCCGGCAGGCCCGCCTTGCCGAGCTCCTGTGCCGAAGCTTCGACGCTTGCCGCGTCGTAGTTGGTCGCCTTGCCGCCGCGGAGGATCACGTGGCAGTCCTCGTTGCCGTTGGTCGAAACGATCGCGCTGTGACCGCCCTTCGTGACGGACAGGAAGAAATGCGGCGCTGCAGCCGCCTTGATCGCGTCCACCGCGATTCGGATGTTGCCGTCCGTACCGTTCTTGAAGCCCATCGGGCAACTCATGCCGCTGGCCAGTTGGCGATGCACCTGGCTCTCGGTCGTGCGGGCGCCGATGGCGCCCCATGAGATCAGATCGGCGTAGTACTGCGGGGTGAGCGTGTCGAGGAATTCGGTCGCGGCCGGGACCCCCATCTCGTTGATCTCGAGCAGGATCTCGCGCGCGAGCCGAAGCCCGTCGTTGATCTTGTAGCTGCCATCGAGCCACGGGTCGTTGATCAGGCCCTTCCAGCCCACCGTCGTGCGCGGCTTCTCGAAATACACCCGCATGACCACGATCAGTTCACGGGCGAGCTCGTCGCGGAGCGCCTTGAGACGGGTTGCGTAGTCGAGTGCTGCCTTCTTGTCGTGGATCGAGCAGGGGCCCACGATCACCACGAGTCGGTCATCTGCGCCGTGCAGCACCTTGTGGATCGCCTGGCGTGTCTCGAACACCAGTTGTTCCGCCGCATCGTTGGCCTTGAATTCCCGCATGAGGTGGGAGGGCGGCGCAAGCTCGAACATGTCCTTGATGCGGACATCATCGACTTGGCGGGAGGCGGGGTTGGACATGTCAGGGCGGCCGTGATTGTTGCGCTGCGACAAGTGTAGCTGACGCTAGAAAATTGCGCTTACTAGCCTTATGACGCGGTTGCGCCGGGATTAAATTGCGTCTGCTTTTCAAATCATCGGAACTTGTTGCGCAACGCGTCCAAGGGCCGCTTGGTTGCTCCACGACCGCACTTTCTTCATGGCCTCCGGAATCGTGCACCACAACCAGGCACCGTGTTCGGTTGGTTCTAGACGGGGAGGCCGCGCCTCGGCGATATCGAGCAGGAAGCAGGTTTCCGTGTTGTGTGTCGTGCCGGGGGGATACCGGTGCCGGAACATGGGGTAGATGGCGAAGACGTTTACAAGCCCGATCGGCCGAAGGTCGGATGAGTCCGGGGCGACCTGAATACCGGTCTCCTCGGCGACCTCTCGCAGCGCAGTCTGCCGCGGGCTTTCGCCCGACTCGCAACTGCCGGTCACCGATTGCCAGAACCCGGGCACGTCCGCGCGCTCGATCAGCAGCGTGCGCCCGTCGGCGCGCGCGCGAATGACCACAAGCACCGAGAACGGGCGTTTCAGCGGCTTGGCCGAGCCTGCGGCGACAGCCATGGGGGCGGCGCCCATCAGCAGAGCAGCACGTGGAATGTGCGACCGCGCTCCGCCCACCATTGGCAGGCTTCCTCAAAGATCTCGGTAAGCGTCTCCCAGTCGGTCTTGAGCGCCCGCGCTGCCGACGTGCTGCCGGCGAGGACGACGGTGATGGTGTCCTGCTTCGCCCAGTCGCCGTCCATCAGGCAGTCCGCGAGCGCATCGAAGTTGTTGCCGTAGTGGGACGGGAGTTTGAGTCCCTCGCCCAGCGCAGCAAGAACCGCGCTTTTGCTGCGCTTGCCGCCGAGATCGATGAGATACGTCCGCTCGGCACGGAAGTCGTGAATGCCATTTCGCATGGGGCGGGCTCCGGTGGAAGCGAGTCAGGGGACGATGCAGCGGAAGGACGCGTAGTGGTCTTCCGTGTAGTAGCACGGATGCGCGGCTCGGGGCTCTCCGCCGCAGACGATGCGACGCGCCCCGCGCGTGCGCACGCCGGGCGTGCGGACGGTGTATTCCCGGTAGTAGCCCCGGGGTGCACGCGGGAGGATGCGTTCGCGGTTCTGGAAGACGATGCCGTCCCGATCGTGCCGGAAAGGCCCACCGGCGCGGATCAGGTTCATCACTTCCCGTCCTTGTGGAGGCAGGTCGCGCTCGGCGATGCTGTTGCCGACGGCGCATTGCTCGATCCGCGCCTGGGCTACCGAAAGAGGTAGCAGTGCCGCGACTGAAAGAGCGAGCGCTGCAGCAAGTGAGCGGGCCGACGGCACCAAGCGGCATCGACCCTGTGGAACAGCGTTGGATCGAGGAGATTCACCCTCGAGAATGGGGGCGGGTCCGGCGCTCATCGTGAATATGCGAAGTTGGGTTCTGGCCCGATTTCATCACGAGCCCATCGCAGGCCATGTCACGAGAGCGGGCAAAATGCGGGGATGGGCGTCCTGGAGCGACGCCGTACTGGGAAATCGGAAAGAAAGCATGTCAGCACCGCGCGCGCGCTGGGTCATCGGCAACTGGAAGATGAACGGAAACGGCGCGGCCAACGCCGCCCTCGTGAAGGCGCTCGTTGCCGGTGTTTCCGCTGGCGGTGCTGCCGAAGATCGCCGACCGCGGGTCGCAGTCTGCCCGCCGGTGATTTACGCGGCGCAGGTTGGCGAATTGATCGCAGGGTCACCTGTGCGCCTCGGGGCTCAGGACGTCTGCGCGCATTTCGAAGGGGCTTACACCGGGCAGATCTCAACTGCCATGCTCAAGGAATTCGGCGTGTCGGTCGTGCTCGTCGGGCATTCCGAGCGGCGGAGCATGAACGGCGAGCGCGATGAGGATGTGGCGGCCAAGGCACGCGCTGCGCTTGGGGCTGGGCTCAGTACCGTGGTGTGCATCGGAGAGACGCTCGACGAGCGCGATCGCGGCAAGGCCGAACACGTCGTGGGTCGGCAGATTGATGCCGTGATCCCGGCGCTCGCAGCGCACCCGGGACGCGCGTTGATTGCCTATGAGCCTGTCTGGGCCATCGGTACCGGCCGCACGGCCACCGTGGAGGTGGCGCAGGGCATGCATCGGTTCATTCGGCAACGATTGGCCGCGGGAAGCGCCTCGCTGCAAGCCACGCCGATCCTGTACGGCGGCAGCGTCAAGGCGGCCAATGCAGCAGCGCTCGCCGAGGCCCCCGATATCGATGGCGCGCTCGTCGGTGGTGCGAGTCTCGTTGCGAACGAGTTCCTGGGCATCATCGACGCCTTCACTCTCCGAGTCTGAGGCTACAGGCGTATATAATCTCGTGGCTATGCAGACTCTTCTCTACGTCCTCCTGATCGCGTCGGCGGTCGCCATCATCGTCCTCGTCCTGCTGCAGCAGGGCAAAGGCGCTGACATGGGCGCGGCCTTCGGCAGCGGCTCGGCAGGGAGCGTCTTTGGTGCGTCGGGATCGGCCAACTTCCTGAGCCGCTCGACCGCAGTGGCAGCCATCGTCTTCTTTCTGACCTGCATCGGTCTCACGTGGCTTTCCGCCCGTGGCGCAGGGACCGCGGGTGGCGGTGGTGTCATGCAGGGGATCTCCGTTCCGGCTGATTCCGGCAAGGCGCAGGAGCCCAAGTCGGACGTGCCGAAATGACGCTTTATTGAGGATGAGTTAACGCATTTTGCCGTCGTGGTGAAATTGGTAGACACGCTATCTTGAGGGGGTAGTGGCGAAAGCTGTGCGAGTTCGAGTCTCGCCGACGGCACCAGACACAACAGGGGTTCTGTTCTGCATCGGCAGAGCGGGGCTCCGATCAGGCGGAGCACGGTCAGAGGCGCCGCCTTTTTTTTGACATCGATCCGGCTGAATGCAGATCAAAAATTCGCGCATGCGTGAATGTTCGAATGTCGATCCGATGCTCGGTCGCACAGCGCGCTCCGTCGTGTCGGAGGCCTGTGCCGAGTCGCTGATGAGAAGGAAGTCCTGAAGCGCGATGTCTCTCGAAGCCTACATTCCCATCCTGGTCTTCATGGCCATTGCATTGGTCTTTGGCGGCGTGCTGACGACGGTTGGATGGGTGGTATCGCCCGCACGTCCTGATCCGGACAAGCTCTCGCCGTACGAGTGTGGCTTCGAGGCGTTCGAAGACGCGCGCATGCGATTCGACGTGCGCTACTACCTCGTCGCAATCCTCTTCATTCTCTTCGACCTCGAGATCGCCTTTCTCTTCCCTTGGGCGGTCGCTTATGAGCAGATCGGGTTTGCTGGATTCATGGCCATGATGGTCTTTCTCGGCATCCTGACGGTCGGCTTCATCTACGAGTGGAAGAAGGGCGCGCTGGATTGGGAATGATGATGCGGAGCAGTCGATGAGCATCGAAGGCGTACTGGAAAAGGGGTTCGTCACCACGAGCCTCGACACCCTGATCAACTGGTCACGCAACGGCTCGATGTGGCCGATGACCTTCGGTCTGGCCTGCTGTGCTGTCGAGATGATGCATGCCGGGGCGTCTCGCTACGACCTCGACCGTTTCGGCATCGTGTTCCGGCCGTCGCCCCGGCAGTCGGATGTGATGATCGTCGCGGGCACGCTGTGCAACAAGATGGCGCCGGCGCTCCGGAAGGTATACGACCAGATGGCCGAACCACGGTGGGTGATCTCGATGGGATCGTGCGCCAACGGGGGCGGTTACTACCACTACAGCTACTCCGTGGTGCGTGGCTGCGACCGGATCGTGCCGGTCGATGTCTACGTGCCGGGCTGTCC
>CAZSTF010000006.1:0-3723 GCA_964609555.1 uncultured Alcaligenaceae bacterium
TGTTGACAAACTGACCCGTGGTCACTTATTGTTCGCGCCCTACTGACCAAGAGTCATTTTCACGGGGCGCGCCATGACGCTCATCAAGAAACTGTTGTTCAGCGTGCTCCACGCCGCGCCTGACTCGGGGGCGGCGTCGGGGGGCGGGCCGGTGCGAAGCCGGGCGGTCGATCCCGAGGACAAAGAGGCGCGGCGGGCCGCGATTCTCGATGCCGCGGCGCGGCTCTTCGACGAGCGCGGGGAGCTTTCGAACGTGGCGGACATCGCGCAGGCCGCGGGGCTCGCCAAGGGCACGGTGTATCTCTACTTTCCGACCAAGGAGGCGGTGTATCTCGCGCTCCATCAGCGGCAGTTGGAGGCGTTCTTTGTCCGGCTGTGCGAGCAACTGACCGGCCCCGGCGCGTTCACCGTGGCCGACATGGGGGCGCTCACGCAGGAGCATTTCCTCCGCGATCGGCGCTACATGCCGCTTTGCGCCTTCTGCATGGGCTTTGCGCCCGACGCCGTGCCCGAGGCGGTGTGGGAGGAGTTCCACGGCCGTCTCGGCATGCACATGATGACCGCCGGTAGCGCGATCGAGCGGCGCTGGCCGCATCTCGCGCCCGGTGAGGGGGTGCGGCTTCTTAAACACAGCTACGCGATGATGGTCGGGCTCTTCCACCTGCTCGGCGAGCACGGTCATCACGCCGAGGTCAGCCGCCCTGCGCTGCCGGGCCTCGGCAGTTACGAGGACGAAGCGCTGATCGCGCTCTTTCGCTACTGGACGGCCGTCGTGGGGCCGGACGGGGCTTCCCACGCCACGATTGCGCCATGACTCACCCATGAGGTTCCCGATGAAGACATCTTTCCAGCGGACTGCGCTCGCGCCCGCCCTTGCAGCCGTGGCGCTCGCCGTGACCCTCGCGGGGTGCGGTGGCAAGGATGCGCCCCCGACCGCCCAGACGGTCGACAAAGGCAACGGTGCCGCTTCGGCGACCGTCGGCGCGACAGCCGCAGCTGCAGCCGCTGCCAATGAGCCGGTGCGCCCGGTCCGCACCCTCGTGGCCGGTGCCGCCCCCCTGATGGATGCGACGTATTTGCCCGGTGAGGTGCGTGCGCGGCACGAACAGCGCCTGGGCTTTCGCGTGGGCGGCAAGCTCGCGCGGCGCGCGGTCGAGGTCGGCGATGCCGTGAAGCCGGGGCAACTGCTCGCGGAACTTGACGCGCAGGATGTGGTGCCGGCGATCAATGCGGCGGCGGCGCAGGTGGAGGTTGCCCGCGCCGACGTGAAGTTGCAGCAGGCGGAGCTGAAGCGCGTGCAGGAGCTGCGCGAGCGCGGCTTCGTCGGCGCTGCGCAGCTTGACCGCCAGCAGGCGGCGACCGATGCCGCGGTGGCGCGCCTCCGGGCCGCGGAATCGCAGCTGGCGAATGCTCAGAACGCGCGCGCCTTCCAGTCCCTCCGGGCCGATCGGGCAGGCGTCGTGGTGGGCATCGACGCCGAAGCGGGCACCGTCGTGGCTGCGGGCCAGTCGGTTGTGCGCATCGCCCAAAGCGGTGAGCGCGAGATCGTCGTGGCGGTGCCGGAGCGAGCGGTCGGCACGCTCAGAAAGGCGCAGGGCTTCGCGGCGGTGGTGGACGCGCTGCCCGGCAAGGTCTATGCGCTTGCGCTGCGCGAGCTGGCGCCCGCGGCGGACCCGGCGAGCCGCACCTACGCGGCGCGGTTTTCAGTCAAGGCACCGGATGAGGCCTTGAAGCTGGGCATGAGTGCCACGGTCGCCCTGCAGTTCGGGCAGGCGGCGGCGATCGTGGTACCGGTGAGTGCGCTCTACACGCGCGATGCGAAGCCGCGCGTCTGGGTCGTGGACGGGGCAAGCTCGACCGTGCGTCTCGCCGAGGTCACGCTTGGCGAGACGACGGCTGAAGGGGTGGTCATCCGCGAGGGCCTGAAGCCGGGTGACCGCGTGGTGACCGCGGGGGCGAACCTGCTGCTGCCGGGACAGCGTGTGCGCGTGCTCGAAGCGGCGGCTGCGGGTGAGCCCAAGGCAACGCAGGCGACGCAGGCGGTGCGGACATGAGCGGGACGGAACACAAGTCGAACGCGGGTGGCCCAAAGGACGTCATGCGATTCAACGTCTCGGCGGGGGCGCTCCGGCATCAGCAACTGACGCTGTTCTTCATCCTGGCCATCGCGATTGCGGGCTTTTCGGCCTATTTCGCCCTCGGACAGCGGGAGGACCCGGATTTCACGTTCCGCGCCATCGTCATCCGCACGCTGTGGCCGGGCGCGACCACGAGCCAGGTCGACCAGCAGGTCACCGACCGGATCGAGAAGAAGCTCCAGGAGATGCCCTACTTCAAGCGCACCCAGAGCTATTCCAAGCCCGGCGAGTCGCTCGTGATCCTCGAGCTCAAGGACACCGCGCCGCGGCGCGAGGTGCCGGCGCTCTGGTACCAGGTGCGGAAGAAAGTGGGTGACATCCGGCACACGCTGCCGGCCGAGGCGATCGGCCCGTTCTTCAACGATGAGTTCGGGGATGTCTTCGGCACCATTTACGCCTTCACGGGCGACGGCTTCACCTTGTCGGAACTTCGTGATCAGGTCGAGCGAGTGCGGCAGGAATTGCTTCGCGTGCCGGATGTGTCGAAGATCGAGCTGATCGGCATCCAGGACGACCGCATCTACGTCGAGATCGCCAACCACAAGCTCGCGAGTCTCGGCATCGATCCGAACGCGCTCGTCGCGCAGTTGCAGCAACAGAACGCGGTGGTGCCCTCGGGCGTCATCCAGACCGACAGCCACGCGATCGCGCTTCGGGTGAGCGGCGGCTTCGAGTCGGTGGCCGCGATCCGCGACCTGTTCCTCAACGTGAACGGGCGGGTCATCCGGCTGGGTGATGTCGCGAGTGTTTCGCGCGGCTACGTCGACCCGCCGGTGCAGACGATCCGCCTGGGCGGCAAGCCGGCGATTGCGCTTGCGGTGTCGATGAAGCGCGATGGCGATGTCTTGAAGCTCGGCGAGAACCTCGAGGCGGCGATGGCCGCGATCACGCGCGACCTGCCGATCGGCATCGAATACAAGAAGGTGTCCGACCAGCCGCGCATCGTCAAGGCGGCGGTGGGCACCTTCATGAAGGCGCTGGCCGAGGCGGTGATCATCGTGCTCATCGTGAGTTTCCTGACGCTCGGCTGGCGCGCAGGCACGGTGGTGGCGCTCACGATTCCGTTCGTGCTGCTGGCCACCTTCCTCGCCATGCGCGTCTTCGGCATCGACTTGCATCGCATCTCGACCGGCGCGCTCATCATCGCGCTGGGTCTGCTCGTCGATGACGCGATGATCGTGGTCGAGATGATGGTGAGAAAGCTCGAGGAGGGCTTCGACAAGTTCTTCGCGGCGACCTTCGCCTACGCGACGACGGCCTGGCCGATGCTCTCGGGCACGCTGGTCACGGCCGCGGGCTTCCTGCCGATCGCGCTCGCCAAGTCGGCGACCGGCGAATACACCTTCGAGATGTTCAGCGTGACCACGATCGCGCTTGTGATCTCGTGGTTCGCGGCGATCATTGCCACGCCTCTCTTCGGATTTTGGATTTTGAAAGGCGCACGGCGCATCCCTGCGCCGGACGAGGCTCCCGTCCGCGGGGCGACCCATGCGGCGCACGAGGTGTTCGACTCCCCGTTCTACGCCCGACTCCGGCGCACGATCGACTGGTGCATCCGCCATCGCTGGATCACGATCGCTGCGAC
>CAZSTF010000006.1:3823-8989 GCA_964609555.1 uncultured Alcaligenaceae bacterium
CTGGTGCATCCGCCATCGCTGGATCACGATCGCTGCGACCGCGGCCACGCTCGTGCTCGGGGTCATCGGCATGGGCGCGACGGAGAAGCAGTTCTTCCCTACGAGCGATCGCACCGAGGTGATGGTGGAGCTCTGGCTGCCGGAGGGGTCGAGCTTCCGCGCGACCGAGGCCGAGGCGGCGAAACTCGAGGCCATCCTTGCGAAGGACGAGGACGCGAAGAGCTACGTGACCTCGGTCGGCAACGGCCTGCCGCGGTTCTTCCTCTCGCTCAATCAGGAGCAGTTCCGGAGCAACTACGCGCACACGCTGATCCTCACCGATTCAGTGGCGGCGCGAAACCGGCTCGTGGCGAAGCTCCAGCGTGAACTGGACGAAAACTTCCCCGGCGTGCGTGGTCGGGCCTTGCGCATCCCGCTCGGGCCGCCGGTG
The DNA here is from genome assembly GCA_964609555.1 of uncultured Alcaligenaceae bacterium. GTDB lineage: Bacteria > Pseudomonadota > Gammaproteobacteria > Burkholderiales > Casimicrobiaceae > Casimicrobium. The sequence continues at coordinate 4,254 of CAZSTF010000006.1, forward strand.
GCCTACCCGGTGATCTTCCGTGTCAGCGGGCCGGAGGCGCAGGTATTGAAGGCCATCGGGGAGGAGGTCGCCGCCGCCGTGCGCAAGAACCCGCACACGCGCGACACGAACACCGACTGGGGCGACCGGACGCCGGCCCTGCAGGTGACGATCGACCAGGACCGCGCCCGCGCGATCGGCGTCTCGTCGGCCGCGGCGGCGCGCGCGCTTGCCGCGGGCGTGAGCGGCGTGACAATCGGGCAGTACCGCGAGAACGATCGGCTGATCGACGTGCTCCTGCGCGGGCCGATCGAGGAGCGCCGCGCGGTGGCGCAGGTGGCCGACCTGCAGATCCCGACCGCGACCGGCCGCTATGTGCCGCTCGCGCAGATCGCCGAGGTGCGCATGGTGATGGAGGAGCCGATCATCCGCCGCTACTCGCGCGAGCCCACGCTGCAGGTGCGGGCCGACATCGTCGATGGCGTGCAGGCGCCGGATGTGACGGCGGCGATCCTGCCCGCGCTCGCGCCGATCATGGCGAAGCTCCCACCCGGCTACCGCATCGAAGCGGGCGGTGCCTACGACGAGAACCGGAACGCCCAGGCCTCGATCAACGCCGGGGCGCCGCTGATGCTCTTTGTCTGGGGCGCACTGCTCATGCTGCAGCTGCAGAGCTTCTCGCTCGCCGCGATGGTGCTCATCACGGCGCCGTTCGGCATCGTTGGCGTCGCGCTCGGGCTGCTCACCTTCCGGCTGCCCTTCGGCTTCGTGGCGATGCTCGGCATGATCGCGCTCATGGGCATCATCATGCGAAACACGATCATCCTCATCGACCAGATCCGGCAGGACCTCGCCGCCGGCGCCTCGCGCTGGGACGCGGCGCGCGAGGCGGCGGTGCGCCGCTTCCGCCCGATCGTGCTCACGGCCGCGGCGGCGGTGCTCGCGATGATCCCGCTCACGCGGAGCGTGCTCTGGGGGCCAATGGCGGTGGCGATCATGGCCGGACTCATCATCGCCACGGCGCTCACGATCCTTGCGGTGCCGGCGATCTACGCGGCGTGGTACCGTGTCCCCAATCGCTGACGGGAGCCCCGCCTGTTCGGTCAGCGTGTTCGAGGCGTGATGAGGAGGGTCCCATGATCGACGACAGCTTTTCGGCGAGCTACGCCGAGGCGCGCGGAAAGTTTCTCGCGGCGGCCCAGGCAGCGGGCCTCACGGTGGTGTCCCACCTGCATCCGCTGCCCGGACGGGATGGCGAGGCGCTCGCGATGGACGTCGCTCGTGACGGCCCGGAGGATGCCGAGACCGTGCTGATCCTCTCTTCCGCCTGCCACGGCGTCGAGGGCCACTGCGGCAGCGGCGTGCAGGTACACGCGCTGCGCAATGCGGCGTGGCTCGATGCAGTCCGCGCGTCCGGGGTGGCCGTGCTCTACATCCATGCCCTGAACCCGCATGGGTTCTCGCACCGCCGCCGGGTGACGCACGAGAACGTCGACCTGAACCGCAATTTCCACGACTTCAGTCAGCCACTGCCGGTCAACGCGGCGTATCGCGAACTGCATCCGCTCTTGCTGCCTGCGACCTGGCCGCCGGACGAGGCGAACCGTGCCGCGATCGGTGCGTACATCGCCACACATGGCATGGCGCAGTATCAGGCGGCCGTCTCCCAGGGGCAGCATGAGTTTCCGGACGGATTGTTCTACGGCGGGCAGGAGCCGACGTGGAGCAACCAGACCCTCCGGCGGGTGCTGGGCGAGCAGGGCCGCCGCGCGCGGCGCATCGGCTGGATCGACGTGCACACCGGCCTCGGCCCCAGCGGCTACGGCGAGCGTATCTACGCCGGCCCGAACGATGCCACCGCGATCGAGCGGGCGCGCCGCTGGTGGGCGAACGACGGCCGGACACCGGTGACGTCGATCTACGACGGCTCGTCCACCTCGGCCTATCTCACCGGGCTGATCTGGGCGAGCGTGCGCGAGGAATGTCCGCAGGCGGAGTACACCGGCATCGCGCTCGAATACGGCACGCAGCCGGTGGCCCAGGTGCTCGATGCGCTCCGGGGGGATCACTGGCTGGCCAATCATCCCGACGCCCCGCCCGCGCTTGCAGCACAGATCAAGGCCGACGTCCTCGCGGCGTTCTACACCGACACGTCGGAATGGCGTGCCGCCATCATCGCGCAGGCCCAGGAGGCGCTCGCGCAGGCGGTGGCCGGCCTTCGGGCGGGCTGATTCGAGCTCCGGTGTCGTTGGTCGGGCAACATTTGCGCGCGGTCAAACTTTGCGCATTTTTTTGTGCGTGTATGCGCAACAAAACATAAAAGAGAGACTCCAACGTCCGCAAAGCGCGCGAAGACGCGACCCGGCAGGAAACACGACGCGACAAGGAGGCTCAGATGACGAATTCACGGGTGGACCCCGGCCGCCGACGCTGGCTGATCGGGGCCACGGGGGCGACCGCTGCGGCGGTCGGTAGCGTGGCAGGGCCTGCGGCCCAGGCCCAGAAGACGAAGGCACGCATCGTGATCGCCGGCAGTGGCCTGGGCGGCCTCGCCGTGGCGGCACGCCTGTCCCGGATGCTGGACGGTGCGTCGATCACCATCGTCGACGGCAAGACCGAGCACAACTACCAGCCGGGCTACACGCTGGTGGCCACCGGGGTCTGGCCGGTCGAGAAGGTGCGTGATACGAACGCTGAATTCATGCCGCGCGGCGTGGAGTGGGTGCGTGAGATGGTGGCCGAGTTCGATCCGGCCAACAACGCGCTCGTCACGACCGGCGGCAAGCGCATCCCCTATGACGTGCTCGTGGTGGCGACGGGTCTAACCCTCGACTACGCGCAGATCGAGGGCATGGACGTCGCCGCGATCGGTCAGAACGGGCTTGCAAGCGTCTACGCCTCGCCGGATGCGGCTGCCGCCACGTGGCGCGCGCTCGACGCCTTCCGCCAGAAAGGCGGGCGCGCCGTGATGACGCTGCCCTCGGGGCCGCTCAAGTGCGCCGGGGCACCGCTCAAGATGACCTTCATGGTCGCCGATCGGCTTCGCCAGGCGGGCACGCTCCGGAACTCGACCGTCGACTTCTACACTGGCCTGCCGGACAACACGGTCTTCGGTGTGAAGGTGGTCAACGACGACGTCCTCCGACGCTGGACTGCGCTCGGCATCAAGCGCCACCACCTGCAGAAGCTCGTCGCGGTCGACGTGGGCGGGCAAAAGGCGACGTTTGCCAACCCCGAAGGCGAGAAGACGACGGTCGACTACGACTTCCTGCATGTGGTGCCGCCGATGCGTGCGCCGGACGTGGTGAAGAAGAGCCCGCTCGCCTGGCAGGATGGGCCGATGGCTCCGGGCGGCTGGCTCGAGGTGGACAAGGTCACCCTGCAGCATCGCCGCTTTCCCAACGTCTTCGGCATCGGCGACATCAACGGTACGCCCCGCGGCAAGACGGCGGCCACCGTCAAGAAGAGCGCGCCGCTCGTGGCGCAGAACGTGGCGGCGTTCATCGCGGGTCGGCCGCTCGACGGCAAGTTCGACGGCTACACGTCCTGCCCGCTCATCCTGCGCGAAGGCTCGGCGATGCTGATCGAGTTCGACTACGACGGCAAGCTCACACCCTCGCTGCCGATGATCGACCCCATCCAGGAGAGCTGGATGGCCTGGTTCATGAAGTACCGGATGCTCAAGCCGGCCTATGTCGCCGTGCTGCACGGGAGGGTGTGACCATGTACGAACTCTGGCTTGTGGCCAACATCGTCTGGGAGACCCTGCGTGCCGAAGCAGGCTGGACGCTCGGCATCGTCGCGGCACTCGTCGCCCTGTGGGCGCTGGCGCTCGCGCGGGGGCGCGGCGGGCTCGGTCAGCGCTGGCGCACGGCTGCCGTGATTGGCGTGCTCGTGACTGTGGCGGGGGTGTTCCTGCTCCCGTCCCTCACGCGCTCTTCCTTGTCGGACGTGGCCTACTGGGTCGACTGGCTCAATCTCGTCGGTCTCGCCGCGGCGTTCGGCGGGCTGGCCTTCGCCTTGAGTTGGCCGCTGCTTGCGGTTCTGGGCGGGCGGCGGACGGCGGGCTGATCGGACGAACAACCCGGCGCAGGTCGGGGTCTGCGTGACGCGTTTCCCACCGATGGGCGTGGTCTTCGGGGTGCATCCTCCCGCCCCGTGAAGCGTCGCCCGCGGGCGAGGGCCGCGTCGTGGTTGCGGGCTCCGACCTGCGCCGGGTTCGCGCGAACTTGCTTCGCGTCATTCGCGCCTGCGCTGCGCATCATTGAAAATCGCGCGCTCGTCAGACGATTTCGGAGCGGCGTTCGGCACATGCAGGCAGTCAAGTTTCTCTACCCGGGCTGGTGGGCGATCGTGATGGGGCTCTCGGGCCTCACGCTCGCCTGGCATCGCGCACAGGGCCTCTTGGGTTCGGGGGCCGAGCAGGCCGCGCTCGCGCTCGGGCTCGTGACGGTCGCGGTGTTCGTTGTGCTCGCACTGGCCTCGATCGTGCGGCTCGTGAATCACGCGGCCGCGTGGCGCGAGGATGCCTTCCATCCAGTGCGGCACGTCTTTCTGGCCGCCATTCCCATCTCGATGCTGCTCGTGGCGACCGTGGCCGTGGCGCTCGTCGGCGCCTCCCCGGCCGTCGCCGCGCTTTGGTGGTTGGGTTCGCTCGTGCAGTTCGGCGTCACGGTCTGGGTGCTGGGCCGCTGGTGGCGGGGCAACACGCCCGCGAATCCGAAGGAGGGCGTGCCGCCGGGCCTCGCCTGGCCGGG
>CAZSTF010000006.1:9089-38520 GCA_964609555.1 uncultured Alcaligenaceae bacterium
GGCACCCTCGTGAAGCGAATCGCGGCCTTGCCCTTCGCGATGCCGCACTGGGCGTTGTCGTTCCCGCTTGCGGCCTTCGCGGCGCTGACGCTCCGGCTCATGCCTGCGAGCGGGGCGGGTTCGGTGTTCTCGCTCGCGGTGCTCGCACTCGCCTCGTTGGTGATTGCCGGGCTCGTGCTCGGCACGCTGCGGGGCCTGCGTCAAGGTACGCTGCTCGTCGCCGAAGCGCACCCCGCGCCGCCCGCGCAGCCCGCAGCGCAAACGGTCGGTGCCTGAAAAGGCGAAGCCCCGCCGAGGCGGGGCTTTCAGGTCACGATTCCTCATCCGCCCGGGAATCGCTGAGCCAGCACGCGACGAAGCCATCGGGCTGCGCAGCAAATCAATCAGCGTTTCCCTACCAGCGGTGGTAGCGCGGTGGATCGGGCACATACCCCACCGCCGGGAACGGCTCGGGGCGATCACGCCACGGCCGGTGCACCGGGCGCGGGGCGATGCCCGCAGCGATGAGGTTGTCGTGGCTGTCGTAGCGGATGCGGATCACTTCGTCCGGCTGCGAGGAAGCACGCTCGAACCACGTCTGCGTTGACGGCGACCATTCGCGCTCGCCGTGGCCGGTGCCCATCTGCGGGCCGGGCGCACCGCGCTTCAAGCCGTCCGGTGCCGACGCCGACGGGCCGGGCTCGCTCTTGTAGCGTCCCGGGCCGTCGCGGTGGCTCCACGCCGGCGGACGATAGGCCTCGCGGAACAGGGCCACGCCAATCACGCCCACGTTGTCCGGGCGTCCGGTCGCACTGGCATACGAGAACGCCGAGGGCACGAACTCGAAGGCGGCGACCTGGGCGTTGTTCTTGCGCCAGCCGTTGATCGCGTAGCTCTGCCACGGGTCGAACACATACCCCGACTGATGCCAGGCGGCGGTCTGCCCGGTGATGGCGTTGATGCCGTCCACCGAAACCACGGCCAGCACGCGCTCGCCGGTCCGGTTGGTGATCGACACGCCGTAGCGCGCGCCCGGCCGTGCGGCGACCCAGTATTCGCCGCGAGCGCGATAGACCGGCAGTTCGCGACCGGTGTCGCGGTCGATCACGCGGATGTCGGCGAAGCGGCTGACCACCCCGGCCTGAGCGGCCGCCGCCCGGTCATGACGGTCCCAGCGCGGGGCGTCCCACGCCCGAGCAGGCTGGAGTGCGGCCAGCGCGGCCACGACCCCCACCGCGACGGCAGAGGCGAGCGCCCAGCGCGGCAGGGCACGGTGGGCAGGGAGGGCGATGAGCTTGTTCATGCGTTTCTCCTGATCGGGGCCGCCGGAGCGCGGCCTTCACAGCCACAAACGCAGTGCACGGCGCCTCGGAGGACGCAGGCGGGGTAGGTGATTTCCTCGAGGAACTTCGCGCGATTGCGACGGTCACGGCGCGGTCGCCGCAGCGAACCATGCCGATGCGGCCGCGCGCTCGGGGGCGAATTCGTCGAGCGGCACGCGCGCCGTCTCGGCCCCGCGTAGCTTGAGGGCGTGCTGCCGCGCGCGAAACGCGCGATAGGCATCGGCCGCTGCATTCGCAATCGCCGGATCGATGAGGCCGAGTTCTCCGCTCAGGCGCGCAAGCGCAATGTTGCCGATGTTGCCGAGCAGGGCGTCGTGCGCCCCCGCGTGGCGGAGCACGATCGCCTGGACGCCGAACTCGATGTCGACCAGTCCGCCCGGATCGTGCTTGAGGTCGAAGCGGGTGTCGCGCTCACGATTCGGATGACCGTCGGCGACGCGCTTTCGCATGTCGAGGATGTCCTGACGGAGCGCGGACCAGTCGCGCGGTTTGGCAAGCACCTCACGCCGGATCGCTTCAAATTGGGTGCCCACCGCCGGGTTGCCCACGGCGAAGCGGGCCCGCGTGAGGGCCTGATGCTCCCAGGTCCAGGCCTTGTGCCGCTGGTAGTCGGCGAAGGCGCTCACCGTGTTGACGAGCAGGCCCGCATCGCCATCGGGTCTCAAACGGGTGTCGATCTCGTAGGCCCGGCCCGCGGCGGTCATCGTGCTGAGCCAGGTCGAGAGCCGCTGCACCGCACGCGTGGCGCGGTCGCGCACGGCAGCGCGGGCATCGTCGAGGAGCACGACCAGGTCGAGGTCGCTTGCGTAGCCCAATTCCTTGCCGCCCCAGCGACCGTAGGCGATGATCGCGAGCCCCGAGTGTTCGATGTCGGGACCGAGCCCGACCACGGTCATGACGCGCGAGAGCACGGCCGCCACCACCGTGTCGGCCAGCGCCGAGAGATGATCCGAGAGACGCTCGACGGTGAGCGTGCCGGCGAGGTCGGCGAGCAGCAGGCGGAACGTCTCCTCGTGCTGGAAGTGCCGCACCGCATCCATGGCGCGCTCCACGTCGTCGCCGCAGGCGGCGAGCCGCCCGTCGATCCGTCGACGCCACTCGCCGTAGTCGGGCTCGGCGTCCTGCACGCGCGGGTCGATCAGTTCGTCGAGCAAGAGCGGGTGGCGCATCACGTAGCGGATGGCCCAGTCACTGGCTGCTGCGACATCGACCAGCCGCTTCAGCACCTGCGGGCGCTCTTGCATGAGGGCGAGATAGCTCGAGCGACCGCCGATGGCGGTGAGCAGGTCGAGCGTGCGCTTGAAGGCGGCCTCGCCGTCCTCGTGCGCCATGGCCAGGACGCCGGCACGATGGAAGAGCGCAGAAAGGCGCTCCTGTGCGTTGCTCGACAGCGAGCGCACCCGCGCACCCGCGAGGGTCTCCTCGCGGTAGCCCTGCCATGCGTCAGGCAGCCGCCCGGACTCCGGGCCACTCGTCGGCTGGCGTGAGGCACTGAGCAGGCTGCGCGTGGCGTCGGTGAGGCCGTAGCCGCCATCGAGTGTCTCGTCGAACCACGTGGTCACCCGGGCCCGGACGGCCGAGATCGCCTTGGTCAGCGCGACGTCGTCGGCGAAGCCCATCGCGGTGGCCAACGCCGCGATTTCGCCCGGCGCGTCCGGCAGGCGCTGCGTCTGCTGGTCGTCGCGGTACTGCAGCATGTGCTCAAGCCGACGCAGAAAGCGGTAGTCGGCCGCAAGCTCGTTCGTGCGGGCGCGCGGCAGACGCCCGGTGTCGGCGAGGGCATCGAGCGCGGCGAGGGTGTTGCGTGCGCGCAGCGCGGGTTCGTGTCCGCCGCGGATCAATTGCCGCAGTTGCGTGCCGAACTCAAGCTCGCGGATGCCGCCGCGGCCGAGCTTGATGTTGGCCTGGTCCTGTTTCTCTTCTCGCAGTTGCTGATGCAGGGCACGCATGCCGGAGAGCGCGTCGAAATCGAGGTAGCGCCGGAAGACGAAGGGCTCGACGAGCCGCGTGAGCTCGCGTGCGAGCGGCCCACAGACCGGCCGCGCACGCAGCCAGGCGAGCCGCTCCCACATGCGTGCATGCTGCACGAAGTAGCTTTCGAGAAACGAGAGCGAGGGCACCATCGGTCCGGCATCGCCGAACGGCCGGAGGCGGACATCGGTACGAAAGACGAAGCGCTCGGCCCGAGGCGGCTCGAGCGTGCGCACCACGCGCCGGGCGAGCGTGTTGAGCGGCTCGACCGAGTCGAGTTCCTCGTCATCGCAGGCGAAGATGATGTCGATGTCCGAGGAAGCGTTGAGTTCGAGGCCGCCCAGCTTGCCCATGGCGATGACCGTGAAGCCCCCCGGCGCGCGGCCCTCGCCACCCTCGCCACCCTCGGCGCGTTGGTGCGTGACTACCGCCGCCCCGATGGCGAGATCGGCGAACGCCGACAGATCGGCCACGATCTCTTCATACGGTGCAGCGAGGCCGACGTCGCGCATGATCGTGCGCAGCATCAGTTCGGTGCGCAGATCGAGCAGATGCTCCGCCGTGGCCGCCGGGTCGGACGAAAGGGCGGCAAGCTCGGCACGCCAGCGCGCGAGATCCGGCCGAGCGGCAGGATCGGTTTCAACCCGCCGCCAAAGGGCGGGGTGTTCCCGAAGAACGCGTGAGGCGAATCGGCTCCAGGCGAGGGCCCGGTCGATGGCACGGCTGCAGTTCGAAGGATCGGACATCGCCGAATTATTGGCCAGCAGCGGAACGAAGCCGCCTGCCCGCCGTCCACTGTGCTGACCCCTTGCCAGCGCGTCCATCGTTGCGAGCCGTCCCTAGAATCGGATCATGAGTGGCGATATCAGCCCGTCCGGCAGCCAATCCGGCACCCCGCTCGGCACTGCGCCCGACGGCACGCGCCACGACTCCGCGGTCGCAGCCTCGGGCGAGCGTCCGCGCGTCTGCTGGCGCGCAGGCGTCGCTGCGGTGGCCTTCTGGTCGACCGTTGTCGTGGTCACGGTCTTCTTTGCGGCCATCGCGCTCACGCGCTTCTGGCTCGTGCCGAACGCAGACGGCTTCCGGCCGCGGCTGATCGAGTCGTTGTCCACGCTCACCGGGCAACGGGTCGCACTCGGGCGACTCTCTGCCGACTGGAATGGCTGGTCGCCCGAGTTCACGATCGAGCGACTGCAGGTGCTCGATGCCAACGGTCGGGTGGCGCTCGAACTGCCCCGGGTGGACGCGGCGATCTCGTGGCGGTCGCTTCTGGCCTTCGAGCCCCATCTGTCCTCGCTGACCATCTACGAACCTCGCGTCGTGGTGCGCCGGACGAGCGCCAACGAACTGGTGGTGGCCGGGCTCGGGGTGGACCTCGAGGCTGCGGGCGGCGATGGCGGTCTGGCCGATTGGCTGCTCAGGCAGGCACGCGTGCAGGTGGTCCGCGGCGAAATCGCCTGGGTCGATGAATGGCGCGGCTTGCCGCCGCTCTATTTTTCCGATCTGTCGGCCAAGCTCCTGTCGAGCGGCGAGCGCCATCGCGCGGGGCTCGTGGCCACGCCGCGAAGCGGGCCGGCCAACGCGCCCGGCGCCACTGAGGCACCCGGGGGCGGCTCCAGCACGCCGTTCGAGCTCCGGGCGGATTTCCGCGGGCGTTCGGCCCGCTCCATTGCCGACTGGGACGGCACGGCATATGTGCTGATCCCCGAGACCGAGCTGGCCGTCTGGTCGCGTTACCTGCCGCTGCCGCTCACGTTTGCGACTGGACGCGGCGCGCTTCAGGCGTGGTTCGACTTCGATGACGGCGCACCCGTCGCGTTGACCGCCGACATCAAGGCGGTCGATACCCGGGTGCTGCTGCCACCGCTTGCGGGAGGCGGGGCCAAGGCACCGCCCCCGCTCGACGCCACCGAACTGGCGGGTCGGCTGACCTGGCGGGAGCGCACGACGGCCGACGGCGGTATCGAGCAGCGTTGGACCGTGGGCGGGCTGCGCATCCAGCCCTCGGGCCACGCTGGGGCGCTCGAGACCGGCGGTGAATGGATGATCGAGGGGGTGCGGGCGGATTCGGGGGAGCGCCGATGGCGCACGACCCGCGCGCGCGTCGATACGATTGACCTCGGTGTCGTCTCTCGGCTGGTCGAGGGGCTGCCCATCCCGCCACTGTGGCGCGAACGCCTGACGGGGCTGTCCGCTCGTGGCGTGCTGCGCGACGTGGCCTTCGGCGCGCGACTCGACGGCGAAGAGATCGACGTGGAGCGGCTATCGGCCCGTCTCGACGGCGTGGGCTGGAATGCCTTCGAGCGGCTGCCCGGGGTCGTGGGCCTGGCCGGTGAGCTTGACATCCGACCGGATGGCGGCCAGCTGCGCGTGGATTCGACCGCGCGCACCGGCGGGGCGAGCGAGGCCGAGCGCCAGCTCGCCGCAACGCGCCAGCGCGTGCTGGGCGGCAGCGGCGGGCCGCGCATTCCGCCGCTTGCTGCACCCCCTGTCGCGCCGCTGACCTTGACCTTGCCGCGCGTGTTCGCCGAGCCGATCGTCCTGACCCAGCTGACCGGCCTCGTGCGCTGGAGCAATCAGCCCGCGGGTGCGTCTGGAGGGGAGGCGGTGGCGGCAGCACCGTCAGCGAAACCCGGCCGTCGCAGCCTCGCGCAGGTGGTGCTTGACGATGTGCGCTTTGCGACGCCGCATGCGACGGGCCGCCTGGCCGGCACCTGGCAGCCGGATGCGCTGGGTCCGGGGGTCGCTGACCTGAGCGGCACGCTCGGCACCGTGCGCGCCGTGGACGTCTACCGCTATCTGCCGCTCGTGGTGGACCCGCACGCGCGCCGCTGGATCGAGGGTGCCCTGCGCGACGGTCTCGCGCACGACACACGCTTTCGACTCAAGGGGGCACTCTGGCACTTTCCCTTCCATGATGCCCGCGAAGGCGAGTTCGAGGTCACCACGCGTGCCGAGGATGTGACGGTCGATTACGCCGACCATTGGCCGCCTGCCGAGCGCGTCAACGCGCAGGTGACCTTCCGCGGTCCGGGCTTCGTCGTTCGGGCGAGTCGCGCGCAGCTGAATGGCACCGCGGTCGGTCCGGTCGAGGTCAAGGTCGACGACATGGCCGCGGCGAGCGCGACCGTGGACATCCGCGGCACGGCGCAGGCGGACCTCGCGCAGTTCCTTGCGTTTACGGCGAAGAGCCCCGTTGAGCGGATGCTGGGTGGATTCACTCGGGGGGGCGAAGGCAGTGGCAGCACCCGGCTGCAACTGACGACCTCGATCCCGCTCCATCGCGAGGGCGAGTTCCGTCTGCAAGGCGAGCTGGCTTTCGAGGGAGCGAAGATCGATCTGGCCGGCGAGGCGCCGCCGCTCACGGATGTGCGCGGCCGGCTGGCGTTCAGCCAGGCAGGCGTGCGTGAGGCGAGCGCCCTGACGGCGAGTGCGCTCGGCGGACCGGTCGCATTCGAGGTGGCGAGCGATGTGTCAGCCGTGCGGGTGCAGGCGCGGGGCAGCTCGAGGCTCGTCGATGTCGGAGCCCATTTCGCCTCGCCGCTCGTGGAGTGGCTCGATGGCACCGCCGATTGGACGCTCGCGCTGACCACGCCGGTCGGCCCGCGTGCCCCGGCAACCGGGGCGCGGGAGGGGGCCGAGGGCATGATGGACATCGTCGCACGCATCAGGCCTCGGCGCTGGCCGCTCGACGACGTGTTCGGCGTGATACGGGCGCGCGACAGCACTTCGCCGCCGATCGAGGTGAGGCTCGTGCGCAGCTCGCGTCGCGACGGCACGGACCGCGTGGATCTCGCGCTCGGCGAGCAGATGCAGGTGGCCGCCGAGCGCAGCCGGGCCGATGCAGCGGGCATGCGACGGATCGAGCGGGCGCTGGTGGAGCTGGGACCGGGCAAGAGCGCCTTGCCGTCGCGCGGTGTCGCACTTCGCGGGGAGGTAGCCAGCATCGACGTCGATCGCGCGGCGGCGATCTGGGCCGTCGTCGAGCCGAAGCTCGTCGGTTCCCTGGGGCACCCGGCGGACACGGTCGCGGGCAGTGCCGACCGGCTCAACGTCAATCTGCGTGCGAAGGAGGCGGTCGTGCTCGGGCACCGCTTCAACGACGTGTCGTTCCGCGCGCAACCCGCGGGCCAGCGCTGGCGGCTCGCCGTGACGGCCCGGGAAACCTCGGGTTCGGTCTCGATCGATACCGACGCCAAGGGCGAGGTGGATGCGGTGGTCATGCGCCTCACGCGGCTCACGCTGCCGGCGCGTGCCGTGCGTGACGTGGGTGGCATGCGTGACGCTCGCGCCACGCCCCAAGGGTCGGCCGCCGCCGCGGCTCGCGGTACCGTCCGCTGGCCACGGCTCGATGTGGTGGCCGACAGCTTCACCACTGCCGGTGGGGCGGAGTGGGGCAAGCTCGAATTGCGCGCCCAGCCGATCGATCGCGATTGGCGTGTGGACGAGTTGCGCATCACGAGCCCCGAGGGCAGCATCAGCGGCAGCGGCCACTGGCGCAGCGTGGACGGCACCGCCGACGGCGATCGCACGGAACTGCGTCTCAAGCTCGCGTGGCGCGATGCCGGGCAGTTCCTGAAGCGGCTCGGCTACGGTGGTGGCGTGGAGCGTGCTCCCGGAACGATTGAGGGACTGTTCCGCTGGCCGGGGTCCCCCGCAGACTTCTCCCATGCAGTGGCGGTGGGAGAGTTCACGCTGACCACGGGAGAGGGACGCTTCACGCAGATGGATCCGGGGCTCGGGCGCCTGCTTGGGGTGCTCTCGTTGCAATCCCTGCCGCGGCGTCTGAGCTTCAGCTTTGATGACCTCTTCGGCCGGGGTTTCGCTTTCGACACGATCGAAGCGAAGGTGGCCGTGAGGGAGGGTACGGCCAGCACGGACGCGCTCACGATTTCGGGGCCCTCGGCCCGGGTCGAAATCAAGGGCACGGCGGACATCGAACGCGAGACCCAGGCCCTGCGCGTTCGCGTCTACCCGAGCCTGTCGGTCGCCACCGCGATCGGCATCGGTCTCGCCACGGCCAACCCGGCGATCGGCGCGGCGGCGTACCTCGGCCAGAAGATCGCGCGTGATCCCGTCGAGCGCATCATGATGCAGGAGTTCGAGGTGGGCGGTACCTGGTCTGCGCCGACCATCCAGGGGGCGCGCGAAGGAGGAACACCCCGCGCGGCGGGAGGCTGATGACGACGGCATCCGCCCCTGACCTGCAGTGGGTCAGGGGACGAGAAAAATCCGGAACGAGCACAGCCAAGACGAGGCGCGCGGGAGCGAAAGGCGAGACATACCTTTCTGGTAGGCGATGCCTTGAGCGAGCAAGCAACGACGTATTGGCAAGCGCAGCCCGAGTTTTCTCGTCCCCTCAGCCGACATTGAGCAGAACCAGCACCGCTCCGCTCCCACCCGCATTCGGACGCGGCTCGCAATAGGCCGTCACATCGGCAAAGCGGGTGAGCCAGCGCCGCACCTTGCCCCGGAGTACCGGCTGACGCTGGAAACTCGTGAGCCCCTTGCCGTGGATGATCCGCACGCAGCGCCAGTCGGCGGCACGCGCGGCGCGCAGGAACTGGGTGAGCGCGGCGTAGGCCTCGTCCTGCGTGTGATTGTGGAGATCGATCTCGGCTTCGATCGTCCAATGGCCGCGTCGCAGCTTGCGCAGAAGCTCCGGGTTCGTGCCGGCCCGGAGGTAGCTCTGTTCGTCTTCGATGTCGAGGCCCAAGTCCCAGCTCATGGGACTGGGCTCGACCGCGAGCTGGCTCTGGGCGAGGGCGGCGGCTTCGTCGGCCTCGCGCTTGAGGGGGCGCGCGGGGGGGCGCACGGAACGCACATCGGCCCGCACCGGTGTCTTGAGCGGTGCGACATCAGCGGTCGCGGCGCGGAAGAGCGCCCGGTCCTCGGCCGTGGGTGGCGAGTAGACCGAGGGTGGCCGGAACAGGTCGGTGAAGCGTTCGCTTTGCGACTGCACTGCCCGGACGGGCTCGCGCGGGCGCGCCCGATCTTCGCGGCGGCGCGCCTTGCGCGCCGCCTGCATGAGCGCATTCAGCTCGTCGAGACGCTTGCCCGTGGCCACGATCGTCCCGCCATGCGAATCGAGGTTGACCGAAGGGAGGTCAGTGCCCGAGGGCTTCGAGGTACGCCTGCGCGTCGAGCGCGGCCATGCAGCCGGTTCCGGCGCTGGTCACGGCCTGTCGGTAGACGTGGTCGGCCACGTCACCCGCTGCAAACACACCCGGGATCGTGGTCGAAGTCGCTGCTCCGTCAAGACCGCTCTTGACCCGGATGTAGCCGTTCTTCATCTCCAGCTGCCCCTCGAAGATGCCGGTGTTGGGCGAGTGACCGATGGCGATGAAGAGGCCCGGGGCCTTGACTTCGCGGGTCTCGCCGGTGGTCATGTGCTTGATGCGCACGCCGGTCACGCCCGAGTCGTCGCCGAGGACCTCATCCACAAAGTGATCCCACACGACCGTGACGTTGCCGCCCTCGCCGGTCTTGGCGAGCAGTCGATCGATCAGGATGGCTTCCGCCTTGAACTTGTTGCGCCGGTGCACGACGGTGACGTGCCGTGCGATACCCGAGAGATAGAGCGCCTCCTCGACGGCCGTGTTACCCCCGCCGACAACCACCACATCCTGCCCCTTGTAGAAGAAGCCGTCGCAGGTGGCGCAGGCCGAAACGCCCCGACCCATGAACTTTTCTTCGCTGGGCAGGCCGAGGTATTTGGCCGAGGCCCCCGTGGCGATGATGAGCGCGTCGCAGGTGTATTCCCCTGCATCTCCAACAAGGCGCTTTGGCGTCTCGTTCAGGTGCGCCGTGTGGATGTGATCGAAGATGAGCTCCGTGCCGAAGCGCTCGGCATGCTTCTGGAAGCGCTCCATGAGCTCGGGGCCCTGCACGCCGTCGACGTCGGCGGGCCAGTTGTCAACCTCCGTCGTGGTCGTTAGCTGCCCACCCTGCTGCAGGCCGGTGATGAGCACGGGCCTCAGATTGGCGCGGGCGGCGTAGACCGCTGCCGTGTAACCAGCCGGGCCGGACCCGAGAATGAGGAGGCGTTGATGGCGTCGTTGGGTCATGGAACGTGGGTCGTTGATGGGTGTTGGAGGAGGGTGAGGGATCAACCACCCACCAGCGCCACCATGCGAATCAGGTGCGCGAGAGACGTGGCCTGCATCTTTTCCATCACGCGGGCACGATGGGCTTCGACCGTCTTGATCGAGATGTCGAGGTCGTAGGCGATGGTCTTGTTCATCTTGCCGGTGACCACGGCATCGAGCACCTGGCGTTCCCGCTCGGACAACGAGGCGAGACGCGCATGGATGCTCGCGATCTGGGTCTGCTGGGCCTGGGACTCGGTGGCGAAGGAGAGTGCTTCTTCGATGCGCTTGAGAAGCTCACCCTCGGCGAATGGCTTCTCGATGAAGTCGAACGCACCCTTCTTGATGGCGGAGACGGCGATCGGCACGTCGGCGTGGGCGGTCACGAAGATGACAGGAAGTTCTATGCCTCGGTCGGCGAGCGCGTCGTGTGCCTGCGGGCCGGACAGGCCGGGCATGCGCACATCGAGCACCACACACCGCGGCGGACCGCCGATCCCGGGCTTGATTTCGGCGAGAAACGACTCGGCATCGGGAAAGAGGCGGGCCTGGTAGCCGTTGGTCTGAAGCAACCACGCGACCGAGTCGCGGAAAGCCTCGTCGTCATCGACGACGTACACGATGCCCGGGTGCATGCTCATGGGGGGTCCTCGGCGAAAGGCAGGGTGAATCGAAACGTGGTGCCGACGTCGGCGTTCCGGGCGAAGGTGAGGTTGCCCTCGTGATATTCAATCAGCGAGCGGCAGATGTTGAGCCCCATGCCCATGCCCTCCGACTTCGTCGAGAAGAAGGGGGAGAACAAATGCTGCTCGGCGTCTTCGGGAATGCCCGTGCCGCGGTCGGAGACCTCGACGGAAAGTTGATTATCGTCGAGTCGCCGGGTCCGGACGACCGCCACGCGTTCCCCCTGCGGCAGATGGGACATGGCCTCGCGCGCATTGCGCAGCAGGTTCAGAAGGACCTGCTCGATCATGATCTGGTCGGCAAACGCCTCGCGAAGCGTCGGATCGAGTTCGAGTCGGCAGGTGAGCGCGCGCTCGGCCTCGTCACTGTTCATGAGCTTGCTCACGGCGACGACGAGTGCGTTGATGTCGATCGGCCGCCGCTCGGGCTCCCGCGTGCGTACGAACTCGCGGACGCGGCTGATGATCGCGCCCGCCCGTCGCACTTGCGCGTCCGCCTTTTCCATCGCGCGAAGCACCTGCTCATCGGCGCCGCCGACCATGCGGAGGCGGCGCAAACAACCATTGACGTAGTTGGCGATTGCGCCAAGCGGCTGGTTGATCTCGTGCGCGAGCGTCGAGGCCATCTCGCCCACGGTCATCAGGCGGGAGGTCCGTGTGAGCTTTTCTTCCTGCGTTTTGCGAAGCCGCTCGGCGACCACCCGGTCGGTCACGTCACCGAGCGTGGTGAGGCGCGCTACACGGCCATCGACCCAGTTCACCGCTCGGGTGCGCATCAGGAACCAGCGCTGCGACGCGCGATGCTCGATCTCGTCGAAGTAGACCGCCTGCGAGGCCACCCCCCCGGGGGCGAGCAGGGCGGCGGGGAACTTTTCGGTCGGGTCGACCGCGAAGCCGCGTTCGATGTCATGGATTCGGGCACCGACGCCGTGGCCTGGAAACGTCTCGCGGAAGCGCGTGTTGCAGAAGAGGATCTCGTGGGTTTCGAGATCGCTCACGTAGACCGCGACATCGAGCGAGTCGAGCACCGTCTCGAAGCGCTCGTTGGCTTGTCGGAGACTGGCGAGCGACTCCCGGAACACCCGATCCCGCTCGGCTTCGGCCTCGCGGCGCATCCGTTGCTGCGTGCGCAGGCCCATCACGGTCCAGACCATGAGGGCGGTCAGCGCCACGACAGCCACCGACAGCGTGAGGTTGGGCAACAGCGAGCCGGGGTTGCTGCCGTAGAGCGTGAGCCGCATGTCGCGCCACGGCACTGAAAGCAGCACCGTGTGGCTCAACCCCCCATCGCCGATGGCTGCAGGATCGCGCTGCGAGATGTCGTCTCCCGTCGCGGTGGAAAGCAGCGCCCTGTAGCTCTGCGTGAGCGCGGGCCCGAGTGAGGCGTCGAGCAGGTTGTCGAGCGAGATCAGCAGATTGACGGTGCCCGCAAAGCGCTGCTCCTCGAAGATCGGGGTGGCGTACTCGATGAACCACCGGCCGTTCAAGGCGCTGTAAGGATCGGAGTAAGTGCCGCGCATCGTCTTCTGCGTGAAGGCGTGGATGCGCGCCTGCTCGCTGAACGGTGCCCGCGTGAGCAGCACACTCTCGAGTGGCAGGGTCGCCGGCGTGTGGCGGATGACGTTCATCTCCGCATTGACGAGCAGCACCTCGGAGATGATGTTCGATTCGATGGCGCGTTTGCCGGCGACATCGTCGAACTGCTGGAGCGACAGGCGCTTCCCACCCAGATCGAGGGCGAGCCGGTCGAAGAACGATTGCTGCGCCTCGAGCTGGCGAGCGATCGACTGCTCGATCACTGCCGCATCGCGCACGATCTCGCTCTTCTGCAGACGCGCTTCGTGTTGCGCGACCAGATAGAGAAACACGAGCATGCCCATGGCGAAGAACAGGAGCAGCCACTCCTGCACATACCAATCGCGCGCAGGCGAGGCCACCGGGCGCAGGGGGGTGGTGGCTTGCGCTTGGGGCATGGCCGGATTTTAGGAGGCCATTCCGGTGGCCCTGTTGCGGGGGCGGTGTTCGGGCGTATAGTTCACGCGGCTTCCGCCCGGGAGGCACCGAGCGGCACAAGAACGTGAGTCGTGGTCCACAGGGGCCGCGCACAAAGGAGGCTCGACATGCTGGTGACCGAGATACTGCGCATCAAGGGTTCGACGCTCTTCACCGCCCAGCCCGACATGCTCATGGGCGACGCGGTGCATGTGATGGCCGAAAACGACATCGGCTCCCTCGTGGTGATGGAGTCCGGACGACTGGTCGGCATGCTGACCTTCCGCGAACTGATCAGCGTGCTCGACCGCGAGGGCGGCGCGATGAAGCAGATGACGGTCGGCGAGGTCATGCAGCGCGATCCGCTCACCGCCCGACCGGGCATGGATGTGCATGAACTGCGCAAGGTGATGCTCGAGCACCACGCACGCTACATCCCGGTGATGGACGGAGCGACGCTGCTCGGCGTGCTCTCGTTTCACGACGTGGCCAAGGCGGTCTACGAAGAGCAGAGCTTCGAGAACCGCATGCTCAAGAGCTACATCAAGAACTGGCCGGACGAAGAAGAGACCGCGGCCCGCTGAGCCTCGCCATCCGGGCGCCGTCGGCGGAACGCTTTACGCCGTGCGTCGCGGGGTCGGCGTACGGATGACGAGCGTGACGGCGACGATGAGCGCGACGAGCGCAACCACGTCGAAGGGGCGAGGTTGTTCGCCGAGCAGGAGCACGCCGCTCACGAAGCCCACGAGCGGCACCGCAAGCGAACTGATGCCACTCACCTGGGCCGGCAGGCTGCGCACGAGCTCGTTCCACGCGAACCAGCAGAACCCGAACACGATCACGACGTTGAAGCCGAGCCCGAGCCAGGCGCTCGGTGCCGAAGGCAGCCACGGTCCGCGCGCCAGGAACAGCGCCCCGAGCAGGATCGGCCAGCCGCCGACGAGAAAGCTCCAGAACATGAGCGTGGTCGTTGGCACGGAGGGCGGAATCCCCTTCGTGAGCACGATGCCCACCGCCCAGACCAAGCCCGAGGCGATCATGAGCAGTGCGCCGACCGGCGCGGCGCGCAAGGCATGGACCTCTTCGGCGAGTAAGAGCGCGATGCCGAGCATGCCGATCGAGATCGCCACGAGCCGGCGGGTGGAGAGCACATCGCCGAGCACTGTGCGCGAGAGGATCACCACCCAGAGCGGCATCGTGTAGGCGAGGATGCCGGCCCGGCCCGAGGGCAGCAGCGAAAGCCCCGCCGCCGAGAGCAGGTTCCAGCCCGCCACGTTGGCAAGCGCGATCACGGCGACACGTGGCCAGAGCGCACGGTCGATGGAAAGCGGCACCCGTCGGTACAGGTTGTAGGCGAGAAACCAGCCGAGCCCTGCGAGCACGCACCAGGTGCGGAAGACCCAGAAGTCGAGCTCCGCGAGCGCCATCTTCATGAGCGGCCAGTTGAGCCCCCAGAAGAGAACGACCGCGACGAAGAGCAGGCGAAGGCGTGGGGTCACCCTAAAAACCGCAGTTGAGCGCTCGTTTTCACTGGCAAGCCGTTGATGGAGCAAGCCTTTCGCGTCCCGCTCACATTCACCCGACGGGTGAGACCGCTGTGCGTTCGCTTTCGGGCTTGTGCGCGCCGCCCGCTTTGTTGCTCGTCCTTGCAGGGGAGCCACCCTGCGGCGTCCTCGCGCCTCGCGGGCAACGCGCACCAGCCCGCCTTCGAAACGCACCCAACTGCGGTTTTTAGGGTCACGCGCTCGGCCGCGGCTGCGGGTGAGGCCCCTCGTGTGCGATGTTCACGACGACCTTGCCAAGGACGCGACGCGCGGCCATGTCGGTCAAGGCGTCGCGCACCTCCTCGAAACGGTAACGGCGGGTGATTGCAGGGGCGACCCGTCCTTGCGCGAACCACTCGGCCAGTTGCTTCATGTTGGCTGCGTGCGCCTCGGGATGGCGCATCATCGAGTCGCCCCAGTAGACGCCGAGGATGCGGCGTTCCTTGAGCAGCGCCAGGTTGAGCGGAATTTTCGGGATCTCGCCCGCCGCGAACCCGACCACGAGAAAGCGGCCATGCCAGCCGAGCGCACGGAGCGCCGGTTCGCTGTAGGGCCCGCCGACGGCGTCGTAGACCATGTCGAGGCCGGGTTTCCCGACGAGCGCATGGACTTCGTCGCGCCAGCCGTCCGCACTGTAATCCACCGTGTGATCGGCACCGAGCCGCGCGCAGAGTGCAAGCTTTTCGGCGCTCGAGGCCGCAGCGATCACGCGCGCGCCCATCGCCTTGGCGATCTGAATGGCGGCCGTGCCCACGCCGCCAGCGGCGCCGAGGATCAGCACGGTCTCGCCGGGCTGAAGCGCGCCGACGTTTCGGAGCGCCCAGAGCGAGGTGCCGTAGGTGAAGATGAAGGCCGCCGCCTGTTCAAACGGGATCGGGCCGGGCAGCGGCACGACCTGGCGCGCGGGCACCGCGGCGCGCTCGGCGAACCCACCCGTGCCTGCGAGGCAGATCACTCGGTCGCCGGGCTTCACATGATCCACCCCGTCACCGACCGCTTCGACAACGCCGGCGAACTCGGAGCCAGGCACGAATGGCAGCGGCGGCTTGACCTGATACTTGCCCTGGACGATCAGTGCATCGGGGAAATTGAGCGAGGCTGCCTTGACGGCGACCACGACCTGCCCGGGTGCCGCTTCGGGTTCAGGGATATCCTCGAATGTGACGTCCTCGATCGTGGCGTAGGCACGGCAGAGCCAGGCTTTCATGCGTTGTCCCTTCAGTTTCCGACACGCGCCGGCAGCACTTCGCCGCGGCAGGTGCCGAGGCCGATCCGGCGGAACCCGTCGCGTTCGGCCCAGGCGGTGAAGGCGATGGCGTCTCCGTCCTCGAGGAAGGTTCGGGTCTCGCCGCTGGCGAGCGTGAGGGGTTTCTTGCCGCCTTCGGTCAGTTCGAGGAGCGCGCCTTGGCTGCCGGGGGTCGGGCCCGAGAGCGTGCCGCTGCCGAGCAGATCGCCCGGGATCAAGTTGCAACCGTTGATGGTGTGATGCGTGACGAGCTGGGGCAGTGTCCAGTACATCGCCTCGGGCAGGCGCACGCGCGTGAGTCGCTCGGGCGGCTGTCCCGATGCACGCATGGTCGCGGTCTCAATGGCCACTTCGAGCGTGAGATCAAGCGCACCCGCCACGGTGTTCGCGAGCGAGGTCAGGTAGGGCAGGGGCTCGGGTTCGCCTTCGGCGCGCTGGAACGGCGTGCGGAAGGGGGCGAGGGCCTCCCAGGTCACGATCCAGGGCGAGATGGTCGTGGCGAAATTCTTGGCGAGGAACGGCCCGAGCGGCCGGTACTCCCAGGCCTGCAGGTCGCGCGCCGACCAGTCGTTGAGCAGGCACAGGCCGAAGATGTGCTCCTCGGCCGACTCGATCGGGATCGCCGCACCCAGGGCGTTGCCGCTGCCGATGAAGAGTCCGAGTTCAAGCTCGTAGTCGAGCCGCCGCGAGGGCTGGAGCGCAGGCACGGTGTGGCCTGCGCCGCAGACCTGGCCCATCGGTCGGGCGAAGCGCTGACCCGACACACGGATCGACGAGGCGCGGCCGTGGTAGCCGATCGGCACCCAACGGTAGTTGGGCAGGAGCGGATTGTCCGGCCGGAACAGCCGGCCGACGTTGGTCGCGTGATGGATCGAGGCGTAGAAGTCGGTGTAGTCGCCGATCCGAGCCGGAACCGCATGTTCGATGTCGGACAAAGGCACGAGACAGCCCCTGAGCACGCCTTCGTGTGGGGTGCCTTCGGCGAGCAGGCGCGAGAGGGCGGCGCGCAGGGCGCTGTGCGCATCGTGCCCCATCTCCATGAGCCGGTTGAGGGTGGGCTCGGCGGCGGCCTGCACCGCCTGGGCTGCAGGGCCCGAGAGTAGATGGAGCTTGGCGACCGCCGCGAGATCCAGGGCCTGATCACCGATCGCCACTGCCCCTCGCCACTCCTCCTTGGAGCCCGCGCGGCGGATCACGCCGAAGGGCAGGTTCTGGATCGGGAAGTCGGCTTCGGGCGCATTGGCTGCGTCGACGAAGGAACGCAGATTCGGGTCGTGCGTCTCGTTGATTGGAAGCATTCAGGGCGAGAAAACGTCAGGCGGAATTCGCCATGCTACCGTCGTGCATCCACCGCGCGTGTTGCGGTGCCCGTTTGGTCTGCGACCACTCTTCAAGCATCGCCCATTTCACTTCGTCCAGGCGCTGCATCATGTCGGGCGTACCCACATCGCAGGCGAGTTCGAGGCGGTGGCCGTTCGGGTCGAAGAAGTAGATCGACTGGAAGAGCGTGTGATTGGTCGGGCCGATGACTTCGATGCCCCCAGCTTCGAGCCGCGCCTTCGTGGCGAGCAGCGAGTCCATCGAGTCAACCTTGAGCGCGAGGTGCTGCACCCACTTGGGCGTGTTGCGGTCGCGATCCATCGCCGGTTGCGTGGGGAGTTCGAAGAAAGCGAGCACATTGCCGCCGCCCGCGTCGAGGAAGATGTGCATGTACGGATCGGGCTCGCCCGTCGAGGGCACACGATCCTCGGCGATCGCGAGGATGAAGCGCATGCCGAGGTGCTTCTCGTACCACTCGACGGTTTCCTTGGCGTCGCGGCAGCGGTAGGCGACGTGGTGCACGCCTTGCGGGATGCGTGTGAGGGCGGTGTGTGCGGTCATGGGGCCTCCTTGCAGGCTTCGGATCGGCTGGGCGGGCGGGCGAGGGCGAGCGCCTTGCGCAGCGCGCCCACATCGCCGATTTCATGGGCGAGGATCAGGATGAGCCGCGCGTTGAGTGCGTGGCTTTCGGCTTCATCGAGGCCGCGGTGGGCATCGATCAGGGCTTCGTAGAAGGCATCCCCCGCCGAGAAGGGGCGGGGATGCGGGATCGTCGCATCGCGAAAGCCGACTGCGGCAACCGCCTCGTTCGAAGCAGTCGCCGCAGCGGGTGCCGCGACGGAGGCGCTGGCGGGCCGAGCATACGACCGATCCGCCATGCCGGTGGCGCGCGCGAGCGCGCCGCTGAACCACGCCTCATCCCAGGCGCGCGCCCGTGCGCAGACGTGCTGGTCGGGGCGAAACAGGAGGGCTGTGCCGGGCGCGGCCGCATAGCGCTCGGCGAAGCGGCCGCGGACATCGAGGAGTGTTCGCGGGTCGTCTGCCCGGCGCTCGGGAGCGACGATGGTGAGCCGGACGTCGTGCGCCTGGGCCCAGCGCTCGGCGGCTGCACGTGCGGCGTCCTCCGGGGCGTAGAGCACGAGGTCGAAGGCGCCGCCCAGGCGGTCGATGAACCAGATCTCGCGACGGTCGAAATCGAGCGGGGCGTCCTCGGCCGGCGCGCCCGGCGGCACGCCGCCCGACCAAGCCTCCCGATCCGGCGTCGACAGCGGCGAATCCGCGTGGATCGTCGGCAACGAGAGCCGGCCCGAGTTCACGAGCGCACGCGCGAAGGCGTGCTCGCGCGCGAGATCAAGCGTGGCGTCGCGAAAGAGCCGGCTCACGGCGCCCTTGGGCGTGATGAAGTCGGTCGAGCGCGTCGAGTTCATGATGTTCTCGTCGGCGGCTTCGATGCGCTCGCTTGAGTAGCTGTCGAGCAGCGTCGGCGGCGATTGGCCGCGGATGACGCGCGCGAGCTTCCAGACGAGGTTGTCGGTGTCCTGGATGCCGCTGTTCGCGCCGCGGGCGCCGAACGGCGAGACCTGATGTGCGGCGTCGCCCGCGAAGAGCACGCGCCCGTGCCGGAAGTCCTTCATGCGTCGGCACTGGAACGTGTAGACGCTGGTCCACGCGAGTTCGAACGGCCGGTCGGGGCCGAGCATCGCCCGGATGCGCGGAATCACGCGCTCGGGTTTCTTCTCTTCCTCGGGATCGGCGGCCCAGCCGAGCTGGAAGTCGATCCGCCACAGGGAATCCGCTTGACGGTGCAGGAGCACCGATTGCCCCGGATGAAACGGCGGGTCGAACCAGAACCAGCGTTCGGCCGGAAAGTCGGCTTGCATGACGACGTCGGCGATCAGGAAGCGGTCCTGAAAGACCTTGCCCTCGATGTCGAGCCCGAGCATGCGGCGGATCGGGCTTTTCGCGCCATCGGCCACGACGAGCCAGTCGGCCTCGAGCGTGTAGTCGCCTTCGGGGGTCGCCACCGTGAGCGCAACATGATCGTCCTGCGGGGCCACCACCGTCACGCGCGAGCGCCAGCGTAGGTCGCAGCCCAAGGCGTTCGCACGTTCGACCAGGTACTCCTCGAGGTAGTACTGCTGCAGATTGACCATGCCCGGCCGCTTGTGGTCCGGCGTGGGCAGGAGGTCGAAGCGGTAGACCTCGTGCTCGCGCAGGAACGTCCGGCCGACGTTCCAGGTGACACCCTTGTCGACCACGCGATCGCCCACGCCGAGCCGGTCGAGGATCTCGAGCGTGCGCTTCGCGTAGCACAGCCCGCGCGACCCCACCGAGACGGTGTCGTCCTCGTCGAGGAGCACCGCCTCGATGCCGTGGAGCTTGAGATCGATGAGTGCGGCCAGCCCGATCGGCCCGGCACCGACGACTGCCACGGGATGGCGGCGCTTCGTGCCGTCGAGCTCAGCCGGTCGACGGAAGCCGTAGCGCGGATAGACGTAGGACACGGCAGCCCTTGGTGACGCTCAGGCGATTTCGCCGGACTTCGGCGATGCGCCTTCGAGCGCACGCCACATCTCGAGGTCGCGCTCCGCCGTCCAGATGCGCGGATCGCGATGCCCTTGTGCGAGATCGTAAGCGCGTGAGACGTCGAACGGCATGCAGTGATCGAAGATGACCCAGTGGCCGTACTTGGGCTTGAGCGCGTCGCAGGTGCGTCGGTAGACAGCCTTCAGATCCTCGCCCGCGGTCACGCCCGCTTTCACCGTGGCGTAGAGCTCGCTCACGAAGGCGCGCGTCCCCTCGATCGCAGCGCGCACGGTCTCGGGTGTCTTGAGGGCCGGGCCCCGGCCCGGCACGAGCTTTTCGGCACCGAGGGCCGCGACACGGTCGAGTGTGGCCGGCCAGTCTTCGTAGTAACTGTCTCCCGCGTAGGGTGTGGCGTCGAACTCGACCAGATCGCCCGAGAAACACACGCGCTCGCCGGGCAGCCAGACCACGGCGTCGCCCTTCGTGTGACCGCGTCCGAGCTGCAGGATCTGCACTTCCAGCTTGCCAAGCCAGAGGCGGAGGCGTCCGCTGAAGGTCATCGTGGGCCAGGTCAGGCCCGCCGGCACGGACTCCACGGCGCGGAAGAGGCGCGGGAAGCGGCCGATCTCGCTTGCCTTGTCCGCTTCGCCGCGCTCGACGATCAGGTCATAGGTGTCTTCGCTCGCGATGATGTGCTCCGCCCCGTAGGCCGAGGCGCCAAGCACGCGCACCGCGTGGTAGTGCGAGAGCACCACGTAGCGGATGGGCTTGTCGGTGACCTCGCGGATGCGGCGGATCACGTCCTGCGCCATGACCGGCGTGGCCTGCGTGTCGATCACCATGACCGCATCATCCCCCACGATGATGCCGGTGTTCGGGTCGCCCTCGGCCGTGTAGGCCCAGGCATGTTCGGAGAGGCGTTCGAAGGTGACCTTCTTTTCGGCCAGATCGGCTTGGGAGGCAAACGCTTTGGTCATGGTGGCTCGACTCGGTCGGGGGAAAGGGGCGGGCCCCAGGGGGAGACTTGCAGTGTAGTCCAGTGTTCGACTAAAGTAAACGCATTCGTCATCGTTGAACGTTCGATGCAGCCTGTGCCCGCCCCCCGTGAAGCCCAACGCGGCATCCAGTCGATCGATGTGGGCATGCGGCTTCTCGCCGTGCTCGCCGAGGCGACCGAGGCCCTGCCGCTCAAGGAGCTCGCGGCCCGGGCCGGCATGAGTGCGGCGAAGGCGCACGCCTACCTCGTGAGCTTCGGTCGCGCGGGGATGATCGAGCAGGACGCGGCGAGCGGCCGCTATGACTTGGGGCCGCTCGCGCTCAGGCTCGGGCTTGCGAGCCTGAACCGGCTCGATCCGGTGCGGCTCGCGGACGCGATCCTGCCCGAGCTCGCCGCGGCGACCGGCCACTCGGTTGCGATTGCGGTGTGGGGCAACCACGGCCCCACGATCGTGCGCTTCGAGCAATCGTCGCGTCCGATCCACGTGAACATGCGCACCGGCACTGTCATGTCGATGACCGAGACGGCCACCGGCCTTGCGCTCACCGCGCATCGCCCGGATGCCGCAATCGAGGCCGTGCTCGCGGCCGTCTGGCCGCGCCCAGCCGATCGCGATGGCATCCGCGCGCGGATCGCGGCGCTGGCACCGGTCTATGCCGAGGTGCGGCGGCGTGGGCTCGCCCGCGCGCAAGGCCATCCGGTGCCGGGCGTGCACGCCTTCTCCGCGCCGGTGTTCGATCACACGGGCGAGGCCGTCCTCGCGCTCACCGTGCTCGGCCCGGCAGCGGAGTTCGACGTGCGGTGGTCGAGTCCGATTGCGGCGGCGCTGCGCGCGGCCGCCTCCGATCTCTCCGCGAGAGTGGGCGCTTGAGGGACAGAGGAACCAGCCCCGACCGGTGCGTCGGACGGGCAGCCACTAAACTCCCCGCCCATGTTCGAACGCGTTCGCGAAGACATTGCCAACATCCTGGCCAAGGACCCGGCCGCACGGTCGGCGCTCGATGTGTGGCTCTCCTATCCGGGCTTTCACGCCGTGCGCCTGCACCGGGTGGCCAACGCGCTCTGGCGCCGCGGCTTCCGGCGGATCGCGCGCTGGGTGTCGCATCTGTCTCGCTTCCTGACGGGGATCGAGATCCATCCCGGGGCGTTCATTGGGCGCCGGGTCTTCATCGACCACGGGATGGGCGTGGTCATCGGCGAGACGGCCGAAGTGCATGACGACGTGACAATCTATCAGGGCGTGACCCTGGGCGGAACCTCGCTGGAAAAGGGCGCAAAGCGCCACCCGACCATCGCCCGGGGCGCCATCGTGAGCGCGGGGGCCAAGGTCTTGGGCGGATTCACCGTGGGTGAGGGCGCGCGCGTCGGGTCGAACGCGGTCGTGCTGAAGCCCGTGCCGCCGGGGGCGACGGCCGTGGGCATCCCGGCACGCATCATCACCGCCGAGGAGCAGCGTCGGCGCGAGGCAACCGCGCAGAAGATGGGTTTTTCCGCCTACGGTCTGTCTGCCAGCATGGACGACCCGCTCGTGCAGGCGATCCACCGCATGCTCGACCACATCGCGGATCAGGACGATCGACTGAACGCGATCTGTTCGGCGCTCGAGGCGCAGGGCGTCTCCTGCGCGAGTCTCAGGCGGGACTCGGCGGACCTCAAGCAGATCGACGCGATGCTTGATGGGCAGTAGGGTCCGGCCGCGACGCTTGACCACGGGCTTGACCGCGATCAATCCGGCATAAGCAAAGCATGCCACTGCGGGGTGCAGCCTCTCGCGGCTGGTGCGCTGCAACATAAAATTGCGCCTCTGTAGCATCTTTGCCAAACGGCTCCGCACATCGTGGACATGACCCGCAACCCGGCCATTCCGGCCGCCGTCGCCAGCGCAGATCACGGACCCATCGAGGCGGATGCCGTCATCATCGGGGCGGGTCCGGTGGGACTGTTCCAGATCTTCGAGCTTGGGCTTCTGGAGGTCCGTGCCCATGTCATCGACTCGCTGGCCCAGCCCGGTGGGCAACCGATCGAGCTCTACCCCGACAAGCCGATCTACGACATCCCGGCCGTGCCGGTCTGCACCGGCAAGGAACTGACCGACGCGCTCATGAAGCAGGCCGAGCCGTTCAAGCCGACCTTTCACCTCGGACAGGAAGTGTCCAGGCTGGTCCATCGGGAGGACGGCCGCTTCGATCTCGAAACCTCGCTCGGCAAGCGCTTCATCGCCAAGACCGTCTTCATCGCGGCCGGCGTCGGGGCCTTCACGCCGCGCAAACCCAAGGTGGAAGGCATCACGCAGTTCGAGGAGAACGGGCAACTTGCCTATCGCGTGAAGGATCCGCAGGTCTACGCGGGCAAGGATCTGGTCATCCTGGGCGGCGGAGACTCCGCGCTCGACTGGACGCTCGCACTTCAACCGGTGGCCAACAGCGTCACCCTCGTTCACCGACGGGCGGAGTTCCGCGCCCAGCCGGCCAGCGTGGCCAAGATGAAGGCGCTCGCGGAGGCCCAGGAACTCCTGCACATCACTGGGCAGCTCACTGGCTTCGAAGCCGACGGCGGCGTGCTCAAGGAGGTCAAGATCACCGGCCTCGATGGTGTGACCCGCCGCCTGCCGCTCGACAATCTGCTCTGCTTCTTCGGACTGTCGCCCCGGCTCGGGCCGATCGCCGAATGGGGGCTCGACATCGAGAAGCGTCAGGTCAAGGTCGATACCGAGAAGTTCGAGACGAGCATTCCCGGCATCTTTGCCGTGGGCGACATCAACACCTACCCGGGCAAGAAGAAGTTGATCCTGTCCGGTTTCCACGAGGCAGCGCTCGCTGCCTTCGGTGCTGTGCGCTACATCTTCCCCGAGAAGAAGGTCACCCTGCAGTACACCACCACCTCGACCAAGCTGCATGAGGTATTGGGCGTCGAATCCCCAGTGTTCGATTGACGGGCGTTGAAAGGCTGCTGTGGCGACCGCCTGCGTCGTTGCGCGGTGCACGCTTCCTCGCCAATCGTTCCGGATATGTCTCGTCGCTGCGCGCCGCGCGCCTCGCATCCGGCCGTCCTCGCGACGCCTTTGAACAGCCCGTCAATGGCTGGACAATGCACAGACCGCTCGACGGTTTGAGAAACTTCAAGCGGTGGGCAGAGTCAATGCTCAGATGCGCTGTCCCCACCTGATCCCGCTCCCGATCCTCGCCCTTCGAAACCGCTCCCTCCGCGCTGTGCTGGTGGTCGCGGCGTTTTGGGTGGCTTTTGGTGCGTCGTTGACGCTGCTCGGCGGCTGTGCTTCCCGTAGCGACTCGGGCGTGTTCTCGGGAGAGCGTGCCGCGCGAGCGGCCCTCCCGACGGCGAGCCTCTCGGTGCCGTCCGATCGGGTCGAGTCCCTCGATTTCGACTGGCGGGACGAGGCGCGCGAACGGAGCGTTCCGGCCCGGCTCTACCTGCCGCGGAACGAAGGCCACACGCCTGAGGCGGTGCCGCTCGTGATCTTCTCCCACGGCATGGGCGGCAGCCGCTTCGGCTACACCTATCTCGGCCGCTACTGGGCGAGCCAAGGCCTGGCGACCCTGCATATCCAGCACGAGGGATCGGATCGAAGCGTCTGGACCGCCGGTGGCTGGAATGTCGTGTCAAGTCTGCGTGCGGCCGCCAGCGAGGAAAACGCCATTGCCCGGGCCGAGGATGTCTCCTTCGCCATCACGCGGGCGCTGGCCGAGGCGGCTCTCGCGGGACGACTGCGGGCAGATGCCATTGCGGTGGCCGGCCACTCCTACGGGGCGAACACGGCGCTGCTCGTCGGCGGAGCCACGGTCGAGCGGGCCGGCAAGGCGCTGACCCGGCGCGATCCGCGCGTGCGTGCACTTGTGCTCATTTCGGCGCCGCCCTTCACGGGTGAGGCGGACATGGCATCGATTCTCGCGCCGGTGCAGGTGCCGACGCTGCACATCACCGGCACGGATGACGTGATCCGCATCCCCGGGTACTACTCGGATCTGGCGGATCGAATCGCGGTGTTCGATGCCGTCGGCGGCCGCGACAAGACGCTTCTCGTGCTCCAGGGCGCAAGCCACGGGGTGTTCACCGACCGCATCGCAGCCGCAACGCCGGAAGTCAACGCGGCCATCAAAACCGCGACCCGCGAGGCCAGTTCGCTGTTCCTGCGCTCGGTATTGCTCGGCGAACCGCGTGTCGCGCTCATGGCGTGGCGCGACGCCAGTGATCGCGCCGGCCGTGGCGGCTTGATCGAACGCTTCGTGATCCCTCCAACCGCCCCCGCGAAGGCTTCCGCTCCGTCGCCGGACGTGGGCGCGATCACCACGCGAGTGTCTGCGCGGGTAGGCCAGGCAGATTGATCTGCAGCTGGCCGCGTGTGCGGCCGGTCGAGAGATCAACGGTGCCGGACACCGGTGCCGGCTCCCCGCGCGACTGGATGCGGCATTGCGTTGTCGCGCCGCTCGGCGCGCAGTCGGCAGTGATCTCGCCAATCGCCTGAACGCTTCCGGGCGCGGCCGACACGACCAGCCCGCGGACGCTCGCCGTGCCTTTGACCGCCAGACTTGACCGGTCGGCACGCGCCTCGTCGATGGCGAGTTCGAGCTGATCCACCGTGGCGCGCGGCGTGCCCTGCAGACTGACCTGCACCGGGAGGGTCGCGCGCAGTCCTCGTCCTTCGAGACGGGTCGAGGGGTCGAGCGCCAGGGTGCCGCGCAGAGCGCCGTCGAGCGTGCAGGCCAGACGCAATGACCACTCGGGTCGGCATTGCCATGCGAGGCGCTGCGTGGCGGGCACCCACGGGGAGGCGAGTTCGGCCTCGCCGCGCCAGAGCGTTCCGCTGGCACGCTCGATGCGGAGATGGGGGCGCACCTTCTCAGGCAGCCAAGCGAGCGCGAAACTCGCCGGAAACTGCGCGATGAGCACGACCAGGAGAACGACCAGCGCGAGCAGCGCAACGCCCAACCGGGAGAGCGGAGTCAGTCGGCGGGGCGCGCGCATCACTCCCGCCCCCCGCTCGCGAGCGTGAAACGGCCGCCAGCTTCGCGACGGAGCGCTGCGCGTTCCACCACGCGCCCCTCGGCTTCCGCCGCCGCAAGCGCCGCGGCGAGGCGCTCCGGGCTGTCGGCCGAGAGGCGCAATTCACTGCCCGCGGCGTTCGTGCTCGTGCCTGTCGGCTGCGCTTGGGTTGCCTCCTTGTGACCGAGCCACGCGTTCCCGCGGATCACATCGGCCCGGCGCGCGCCTTCGGCCGCGCGCCAGCGGTCGGCCGCGATGCTGCCTGCGAGCAGCGCCAGGATGCCGATGGCCAGGAGACCGCGTCGACGAACGACCGGCGCAGCGAGCGCCGCGCGCCAGCGATCGGCGCGGCTGCCATCGGGTGATTCGGATGCGTGCAGACGGCTCGCGAGACTCATGGCACGCGCCGCTCCACGCGAATGCGCACCGCCTCACCCTCGGTCACGGCCTGGGCGGCAAGACCATTGAGCGCCAAGGCCCGCTCGATGCTGGAGAGGGACGCCCCGGCTCGAAGGCTCAGCACCCAGCGCCCGTCGGCGTACTCAGCGGCTGTCAGAGCGTTGGCTGCCTCCGGTGCCGCCTGCAGCGTGCGCATGAGCAGGAGCCCGGCGGTGCTGCCGGAGGTCACCGGAGCCACCGCAGCCGCGCCAGCGTTGTTTGACGTTGCTGGGCTCCGGGGAGCCGACACCGTCTGCAGCACGGGCAGCAGGGACGCGCCAAACAGGACGAGCGACGCGACGCAGACAGCGGCGAGCGCGCGATCGAAGGTCGACCAGCCCCGGGCCGCTCGCCGCGGTGGAGGCGGGCGAAGGGCAACACGTTCCGTCGTCGGGAGGTCGGCCTCCGAGATGGAGCGCACGGCAAGGCCGCTTGCGGCTTCCCAGAGGGCGATCTGCGCGGCCTCCGGAGCCTGGGTCGGCGACACGAGCGCGAGCTCGCGGGCACCGCGCGAGGCCGCGATCAGCATGAGCAGCGCTGGGGGCAGGGCGTCAGTCAGTGCGGCGCCGGGGGGCGCCAGTTCCGCGAGCCCTCCAGGACCGATGGCGAAGCCGCCGGGTGCGTCGAACCAGTAGACGGCCTCGCCATCGGCGAGCGTCAGCCATTCGGTGCGATCGACCGCATCAGCCGTGCCTGCGCCCTCCACCCAGGCGATCAGGCAGTCGTCGCCGGTCTCCTGGAAGGCCGTGGCGCGTCGCGCGGCAAGGCGCACGTCGCGCGAGGTGACGCCGAGGTCACGTGCAAGCGCGAGCCCGGCTGCACGGGCGAGATCATCGGCGTCGAGCCCTCGGGCACCCGGGATCACGGTGCGAACGAGCCCGAAGCCGACGGGCAGCGCGGGGCGTCGGGCGGTGGCTTCAGGCATTCGTGGTCAGGCGTCGAATAATCGAGGGGCGCGCAGTCGCCGGTCGGTGGATGCGCAACTGTAGTCGATGGTCCACACTGCCGTAGCGAATGCGGGCGTCCACGCCGAAGTACTCGCTGCCAGCGGCGAGGAGTCCGTCAGGCAGGGCGGTGCGCAGCCGTACCGGCAGTTCGGCGGCCGAGACGAGCGGCCGCGCGCCGCGTTCCTGGATGAACTGGGCGAGGGCGGCTCCATCGACATCGGGCAGAAGTGCGGCGAGCAACGCGGCGTCCGCGGTATTGGCGTTGACGCGCGTCGGCGTCGGCAGGACGACGACATGCCCGGCGAGGGCTGCGATCTCCGTGTCGCCGAAGCCCGGAACGCGGCGCAGATCGGCGAGATCGGTCAGCGGCGCGTTCATGAGACGTCGGCCGTGGCGTTGCTGCTCGCTCTGCCCGCTCGCGGTGAGGTCATCGAGGTCGAGCGCGTCGGCGAGCGTGTCCGCCAGATCGGGGCTGAGCCCGCGCGCGGCGAACACCCGGCGGGCGGCAGCGAGTGCCGCGGGCACGGTCACGCCGCGCTCGACCACGCTGTTCAAGTTGAACTGTGCCTGCAGATCGACGATATGGCCCTCGAGCGTGCCCCCTTCGATCGGCGTGGCCGGCAGCCGTGTCGCCCACGGCTCGGCGAGGTGATCGCTGTCTCCGCGCAGCCGATCGGCCGCAAGCACCGTCAAGGCCCAGGCGGACGCGGCATCGGCCAGCGTGTAGGCGGCGTTCAGATCGGCGGCCCGACGCTCGCGCCCGATCCAGTCGGCGATCGGCGAGAGCATCTGTGCCGCGACGGCCGCACCGAGCGCGGTCAGCAGCATGGCGAGAACCAGGGCCGCGCCTTGGTGGGGAAAGCGCGCGGCGGAGTTCATCTGAGCACCCACAACCGCTCGATGTCGCCCCGCTGACCCGGCAGTCGGAGCGTGAGGCGCAAGGCCAACGGGTAGGCCTCCGTCTGTGGGGTCCAGGCCCGCCCATCGGCGCTGAAGGCGAGCCGGGCGGCTTCCGCGCCCAGCGCGACTTCCCACGCGCTCGTGCCGACGCTCCGGCGCACGTTCCAGCGGCCGTCGGCCGTGGGCGTCCAGCGCCATTCGATTTCGGACGCGGGTGCTGCGGCTTCGACCGGCACGAGCGAGAAGCGAAGCGCCTCCGCACTGCCCGAGAAGCGCACGAACTCCGCCCGCCGAAGATCGCTTTCGAGCGACTCGAAGACCGTTTCGACGCGCTGCCAGGTGAGCGCATCAGCCCGGGACTGGTCGCGTGCCTGCTGCAACACGTCGATGGCGCGCCAGCCCGCCAGGCTGATGATCGAGGTGATCGCGATGGCAATGAGGATCTCGACAAGCGTCATGCCGATGGATCGCGAACGCATGCGGCCGACGGGCGTCATCGACGCAGAGCCGAGGCAAAGCCGACGGCGCTCGCGAGCACGTTGCCGGGCGCAACATCGCCGTCCGCCGCACGGCGAACCTGCACTTCGACCCGCGAGAACAGCGGACTGGGTGTGGACTCCACGCGGAGCGCGACCTCGAAGCGCACCCCGCCCTGCAGCACATCGCGCCGCATCGACTGCCCCGGCGCGAGCTGGGATGGATCCAGTCGGAGTGCCGCCAGCTCATTGTGGGCCACCCAGCGGGCGAACGTGCGGTCGCGGAGGAAACCTTGATCGGCCGTGGCCAGAAAGGCCCCTCTCGAGGCGGCGATGAGGCCGACCGAGAGGATGACCAAGGCGACAAGCACCTCGATCAGGCTGAATCCGTACGCCCTCTCCCCTCGGGCGAGGGTTGGGGTGAGGGCATTGATCGGCGCGCCCTCAAAGATTCCAGGTGCCGATGTCCGCAGCTTCACCCTCGCCCCCGGTCTTGCCATCGGCACCCATGCTCCAGACGTCGAATTCGCCGCGGAGTCCGGGACTGGCGTACTGGTAGGGCGCGCCCCAGGGGTCGGCGGGCAGCCGCGGGATGTAACCGCCGCTCCGCCAGTTCGGCGGAATCGGCTCGAGCGTCGGCTTCTCGACCAAGGCCTTCAGGCCCTGTGCCGCGGTGGGCAGCCGACCGTTGTCGAGCCGATACATCGCGAGCGCCTGCGACAACGTGGCCACGTCCTGCTTGGCGGCCGCCACGCGCGCATCATGTGCTCGTCCCACGACGTTCGGGACGATCACGGCGGCCAGGATGCCGAGGATCAGCACCACGACCATCACTTCGATCAGCGTGAAGCCTCGAGTGCGCGGTGAACGGCGCGGGGCGCGAACCGAGCCGAGAGGGCAATCCGCGGGAGAGGCGACGGGAAGAATCATCATGGAAAATTATAGGAACGCCCGTTCAGGCCCGCCGGCGCGGCGACGCCTCT
>CAZSTF010000006.1:38620-52601 GCA_964609555.1 uncultured Alcaligenaceae bacterium
CTGATGCCCGGCACCTACCGATTGGATGGCATCGACAACGTGGGCGACCTGCTCGAGGCCATCGAATCCGGGCGCGCCCTCCTAGCCACGCTGACACTGGTCGAGGGGATGAACCTGCGCGATCTGCATGCCCTGCTCGAGAAGGCTGCGCTGCCCCCGCACCGCCTGTCGCTCGATGAGGTCAAGACGATCGAGGACATCAATGCGCGCTTCGGCGAAGGCTACGGGTCGGCGGAAGGCTGGTTCTTCCCGGACACCTACGCGATTGCGCCGGGATCGTCCGCGCGCGCACTGCTCGTGACGATGAACGAGCGCATGAAGCGGGAACTCGATCAGGTCTGGCAGGCGCGCGCACCGAACCTGCCGCTCCAGAGCCCGTACGAGGCACTCATCCTCGCCTCGATCATCGAAAAGGAGACCGGACGCGAGGCGGACCGACCGCTCGTCGCGTCCGTGTTCGTCAACCGACTTCGCCTCGGCATGCGCCTGCAGACCGATCCCACCGTGATCTACGGCCTGGGATCCGCCTTCGACGGCGATCTGCGCAAGCGCGACCTCGTGACCGACACCCCATACAACACCTACACCCGAGCTGGCTTGCCGCCGACGCCGATCGCGATGCCGGGCCGGGCGTCGCTCCGGGCTGCGGTGGCGCCGGCCGAGACGGATTACCTCTATTTCGTCGCGCGCGGCGATGGGTCGAGCGAGTTCTCGCGCAACCTCGCCGAGCACAATCGCGCAGTCGCGCGCTACCAGCTCAAGCAATGACTTCCCTCGATCGCCCCGCCGCGCGCGGGGCACGCTTCATCACGGTCGAAGGCATCGATGGCGCAGGCAAGAGCTCGCACATCGCTGCCATCGCGGATCGACTGCGCGCCCACGGCGCGACCGTCGTGGTCACCCGCGAGCCCGGCGGCACCGCTGTCGGCGAGGCGATCCGCGGTCTCTTCCTTGGCCACGGCATGAGCCCGGACACCGAGGCACTCCTCGTCTTCGCCGCCCGGCGCGAACACTTGGAGCGCGTTGTCTGGCCCGCGCTCGACCGGGGCGAGTGGGTGGTGTGCGATCGGTTCACCGACGCGACGGTGGCTTACCAGGGCCATGGCCGCGGGCTCGGCGCCGCCCGAGTGGAGGCGCTCGCGCAGTGGGTGCATCCGGGGTTCGTGCCCGGGCTCACTTTTCTTTTCGATCTCGCACCCGAAGTGGCGCGCTCGCGCGTCGCAGGCCGATCCGGACTGGATCGGATCGAGGCCGAGGCCCAAGGCTTTCACGAGCGGGTGCGCGAGGGCTATCTGGCGCGCGCCGCGGCCGAACCGTCCCGTTTCTGCGTGCTCGACGCTGCTCTGCCGATCGAGGTGCTTCGCGAGACGATCGCCCGTCGGCTCGACCGGCATCTGGCCGAGGTCGGCGCGTGAGTGCCGTCTCGCTGCCCTGGGTGGAGGCGTGGCTGCCGGGTGCCCGGGCGCAGGTGCTCTCCCGGCATCACGCCTGGCTCATTGCCGGACGGCGCGGCGATGGCCTCGCCCACGCCGCGCGGGCGCTGGCGGCCTCGATCCTGTGCGAGCGCCCGCGCGCGGGTCGCGCGTGCGGCGAGTGCGAGAGTTGCCGCTGGCGGGCGGCCGGTGCGCACCCGGATCTTCTGCATCTGACCGTCGAAGCAGCCGATGACGAGACTTTTCGTCTACCCACGATCAAGATCGATGCCGCACGTGCGGCGGTGGAGTTCGCCACGCGGTCGGCCAGCTCGGAGCGGGGGCGCGTGATCCTGGTGGAGCCCGCAGATGCGCTCTCGGTGGAGAGCGCGAATGCCGTGCTCAAGGCCCTCGAAGAACCCGCGACCGACACGCGCTGGTTGCTCGTCGTGGAGCGCCCCGCGCGGCTCTTGCCCACACTGCGCTCGCGTGCGCTCCGGCTCGTGCTGCCCCGCCCGACCGATGCACAGGCGCTTGCCGTCCTGACCCAGTCAGGGCTCGCCGAGACCCGAGCGCGGAAGGAGCTCCAGCTCCACTGCGGCGCGCCGATGGCCGTGCTCGATGCCGACGCATCAGAGGCAGGCCTGAGCGAGGCACGCGACCGCTTCCTTGGCGCGCTGTCCGAACCGCGCGAACTCTCGGCGCTGGCCTGGGGGCAGTGGGTGGATCTCGGTGGCAAACTGGGCCGCCGCCAGCGCTTCGGCGCGATCCTGTCCTGGCTTTCGCTCTGGCTTGCCGAGCGCCAGCGCGCGCTCGCTGGCGTGCCGCCCCGCGTGCTGGCCGCGGAGGGCTTGCGTCGAGGGCCCGAGCCCCGCGAGCGTGGCGCACTCCTGCGCTACTATCGCGACGTGCAGCGATCGCTTACGCTGCCCGACTCGACGCTGGCGGCGCGTGTCCAGGTGGAGCGCCTGCTGCTCGAGTTCCGGGCGCTGTTCATGCCTTGATGGTGCGCCCGCCCGGCCCGATCTTTCCGTCCACGCTTCGACTGCCCACACCCGCATTCCATGTCCGACGTCACCGGCTCCCCTGGCATGCGCTCCGGCGTGCTGTCCTTGCACATCCGGGAGCGGACGGCGCTCTATGCAGCCTATATCCCGTGGGTTGATGGCGGCGGCATCTTCGTGCCCACGGCCAAACCGTACAAGCTTGGCGACGAAGTGTTCATGCTGCTTACGCTGATGGACGACCCGAATCGCATCGCCGTGCAGGGGAAGGTCGTCTGGGTCACCCCGCCAGGCATCCAGGGAGCGCGGGCGCAGGGCATCGGCGTCCAGTTCAGTCGCGATGAGACCGGGCACGCGGCGAAGAGCCGGATCGAAGGACTGCTCGGCGGACTGCTCGCGTCGTCGCGCCCGACGCATACGATGTAGTGCCTCTGCCTCCTCCGCGGCCCGCTCGTGCAAGGTTGGCGACGGGTTCGCTCAAGGGTTCGCGGTTCCTGATTCTTCCGATGTTCGTCGATTCCCACTGCCATATCGACTTTCCCGATTTCGCGGGCGAGATCGATGCCCTCCTCGGTCGCATGGCCGAAGCGCACGTCACGCATGCGCTCTGCGTCTCGGTCACGCTCGAGGACTGGCCCAGGGTGTACGCACTCGCCGCCGCACATGATCGCCTGTTTGCGACCGTGGGTGTCCACCCCGACTACGAGGGCATCGAGGAGCCCACAGTCGACCAGCTCACCGCGCGGGCGGCCGATCCACGCATCGTCGCCATCGGCGAAACCGGGCTCGACTACTACCGTCTGACCGGCGATCTCGAGTGGCAGCGCGAGCGTTTCCGCACCCACATCCGTGCGGCGCGCGCCTCGGGCAAGCCGCTCGTGATCCATACGCGGAGCGCGGCCGAGGACACGCTGCGCATCATGCGGGAGGAGGGGGCGGATCGGGTGGGCGGGGTCATGCACTGCTTCACCGAGACCCAGGCGGTAGCGGATGCTGCCATCGAGATGGGCTTCCACATCTCGTTCTCCGGCATCGTCAGCTTCAGGAATGCCCGCGCCTTGCAGGAGGTCGCCCGGCACGTGCCGCTCGAGCGCATGCTGATCGAGACCGATTCGCCTTACCTCGCGCCGGTCCCGCACCGCGGACGACGCAACGAGCCGTCGTTCGTTCCCCACGTGGCCGCGGCGATCGCCCAACTGCGTGGCGTGCCGGTCGAAACCATCGCCGAGTCCACGAGTCAGAACTTCTTCACACTGTTCCGGGTGTCCCCATGATGGCTTCTCTTCCCTCGCGTCGCCTGTTCGCATTGCTCGGCGCGGTCGTGCTCGCTGCGAGCGCGGTGACGGCTGCCGCCCAGATTCGCATGGAGCAGGCCCCCGTCCTTGCACCGGACGTGCGGGAGCTGTTCAAGATGATCGAGCTCGAGCGCGAGAGCTCGGTCAGGAATTTGCTATTGCGCGGCGTGAAGGCGGACTCGACCGACGAGCGGGGCGACAGCGCGCTCATGGTGGCCGCGCGACTTGGCACTCTGCCAGTGGTGCGCGTCCTGCTCGATGCGGGCGCCAGCGTGAATGCGCGCAACAAATGGGGGGACTCTGCGTTGATGATGGCGGCGATCCAGGGCCACGAGCCCGTGGTGCGTCTGCTTCGCCAGCGCGGCGCGGACATCAACAACCCGGGCTGGACGGCATTGCACTACGCGGCGGTGGCCGGGCACGCGTCGATCGTCAAGTACCTGCTCGATCAAGGTGCCAATCCGAACGCCCAGTCGGCGAACGGCGTGACGGCGCTGCACATGGCGGCGCGAGAGAACAAGACCGAAGCGCTCGCCGTGTTGCTCGACTACGGCGCGAGCCCGGCCATCAAGAACGAGAAAGGCGAGACGCCGCTCGACTGGGCGCGCCGCGAGGAGCATCAGGCGGCGACGGAAGTTCTGTCGAAGGCGAAGTGAGCTTCATCAGGCCGGTGCGGCCGCCGTCGCGGCGACCGCCTCGGCGATCGCGTGGGCCCCTTGCCCGGCGAGGGCGGCGTCATCGGCTTCCACCATCACGCGAACGACCGGCTCCGTCCCCGAGGGGCGCAGCAGCACCCGTCCGCGCCCGGCGAGGCGACGTTCCCACTCCGACAGCGCGGACTTCACACGCGGGTCGTCACGCCAAGGGATCGCGCGATCGATGCGCACGTTGACGAGGGTCTGCGGCAGCAAGGTCACGTCGGCCGCGGCCTCGGCAAGCGTTTCTTCGTTCTCGACCAAGGCACGCAGCACTTCGAGCGCCGCGAGGGTCGCATCCCCCGTGGTGTGCCGATCGAGGCAGAGGATGTGGCCCGAGTTCTCTCCGCCGATGAGCCAGCCACGCTCCCTGAGCATCTCGAGGACGTAGCGGTCGCCGACCTTGGCCCGGGCGAACGGGATGCCGTGCCGACCGAACGCGGCCTCGAGGCCGTAGTTGGTCATGAGCGTGCCGACGACACCGCCCACGAGACCTTCGCGCCGGGCACGGTGGCGCGCGATCACGTAGACCAGCTGGTCGCCGTCGAACGTCCGCCCGTGCTGGTCGGCCATGAGCAGTCGATCGGCGTCCCCGTCGAGCGCGATGCCGACGTCGGCGCCGTGCTTCACGACCTGCTCGCTCAGATGCTCCGGGTGCGTCGCACCCACGTCGCGGTTGATGTTGAGCCCGTCGGGTGAGCAGCCGGTGGTGATGACTTCGGCACCAAGCTCATGAAACACCGCGGGGGCCGCCTGGTAGGCCGCACCATGGGCGCAGTCGACCACGATGCGCAGGCCGCGGAGCGTGAGGTGGGCGGGCAGGGCGCGCTTGCAGAATTCGACGTAGCGGCCCACCGCGTCGTTGAGCCGCCGCGCGCGGCCCAGCTCACCCGACGACACGCAGCGGATGCCCAGATCGAACTCGCGCTCGATCTCGAGCTCCGAGGCGTCGGAGAGCTTGTCGCCGGCCGCGTCGAAGAACTTGATCCCGTTGTCGCCGAACGGGTTGTGCGAAGCCGAAATCACCAGCCCGGCGTCGAGCCGCAGCGCCCGGGTGATGTAGGCGATGCCCGGCGTGGGCAGCGGCCCGGTCAGCACGACATCGACCCCGGCCGAGGAGAGACCCGCCTCCAGCGCGGCCTCGAGCATGTAGCCCGAGATCCGGGTGTCCTTGCCGATGCAGACGGTCGGCCGCCCCGGTCCGCGGTGCGCGCTGCGGAGCACGCGCCCGGTGGCATGGCCCAGCCGCAGTACGAAATCCGGGGTGATCGGCGGCTGGCCGACCTCGCCGCGCACACCGTCGGTACCGAAATACTTCCGCTCGCTCATGCGCCCGATTCTACGAACCCCCCGGTGGCGGGACGCTCGACGGGCGGGCGCTCGGTCTGGCTGGAGGGGTCAGGGCGACTTCGGCCGGGGCTTGACCACGATCACCTGAGGGTACGCCCACGTCCGGTGCGGCCACGGCGGTTCCCAGCGCAGCAGTCGCTCTCGTTCCTCCGCCTTGGTGATCTCGAGGCGCTGCAGCTCGTCGAGCACCCGATCGGGCAGGCCCTCGGTCTTGAGTCGGGCGAAATCCGAGCCCTGAAGGCCGTAGGCGGCGGGTTGCGCGCGCACCGTGGCCACGAGCGTGTCCACGCTCTCACCTTGCTTGGCCCGGGCGACCAACTGCTCGATCGTGACCCGCTCGACCGCGGGCAGGAGCGTGGCGCAACCCGTCAGGGCCATCCCGAGCAACGCGGCCCAGGCGAGCGGCAGGCGCCGCGGGTGCCCGGGGTGTTTCGCGGGGCGGGTTGAGGGTGGGGTGAACATGGCAGCACCTCGAGCAATCGACCGCACACTCATTCGATCATGCCCGGCCGAGCGGGTTCCGCGTGGGGTGACTGTCGCTTTGCTACCATCGATCGCTCTCCCCCTTTCCATCTTTCGTGGGGCTGGAACATCCGGATGAGCACTTCCTTCGACGCTTTCGCCATGGCCGAGCGACAGCTTTTGGCACCGACCGGTCTGACCGTCGACCTGCTCGCAAAGCGCATGGGCACGATGTTGAGCCGTGGTGTCTCGCATGGCGATTTCTACCTCGAACATCACCGCTCCGAAAGCTGGAGCCTGGAGGAGGGCATCGTCAAGAGCGGCAGCTTCTCGATCGAGCAGGGCATCGGCGTGCGTGCCATCGTGGGCGAGCAGACAGCCTTTGCCTACTCGGGCGATCTCGGGCTCGAGTCCATCGAGCGCGCGGCACAGACCGTGGCTGCGATCGGACGCAGTGGTCAGAGCCGGTCGGTGGCCGTCGCCGCGCCGACGACACCGGGCGCACTCTACCGTCGCGAGGATCCACTGGAGAGCATCCCGGATGCAGCCAAGATCAGCTTGCTCACCCGCATCGAGCGCTTCGCGCGCGCGCGTGACCCGCGGGTCACCCAGGTCATGGCCAATCTCGGCTGCGAGTACGTGGTCATGCTGGTGCTGCGCAGTGATGGCGCTCTCGCGGCGGACGTGCGACCCCTCTGCCGGTTGAACGTCTCGGTTATCGTCGAGGCCAACGGTCGCCGCGAGCAGGGGCGCGCCGGCGGTGGCGGACGCTACAGCCTCGATCGCTTCGATGACACCACCCTCGAGCGCTGGGCGCACAAGGCGGTCGATGCCGCGGTGTTGAACCTCGATGCACGACCGGCCCCAGCCGGCGTGATGCCGGTCGTGCTCGGCCCCGGCTGGCCGGGGGTGCTCCTGCACGAGGCCGTAGGCCACGGCCTCGAAGGGGACTTCAACCGCAAGGGCTCCTCCGCCTTCAGCGGCCGGATCGGCGAGCGCGTCGCAGCACCCGGCGTCACCGTGCTCGACGACGGTACGCTGCCCGACCGCCGCGGCTCGCTCAACGTGGATGACGAGGGCGTGCCGACGCAGGCCACCGTGCTGATCGAGGATGGCATCCTGCGCGGCTACATGCAGGACACCTTGAACGCCCGCCTCATGGGGGTGGCACCCACGGGCAACGGCCGTCGCGAAAGCTACGCCCATCTGCCGATGCCACGCATGACCAACACCTACATGCTCGGCGGTGACCGCGACCCGGCCGAGATCATCGCGAGCGTCGACGATGGCATCTACGCCGTCAACTTCGGCGGCGGACAGGTCGACATCACGAGCGGCAAGTTCACCTTCAGCATGGATGAGGCGTGGAAGATCGAGAAGGGGCGGCTGGCCTACCCCATCAAGGGCGCCACGCTGATCGGCAACGGCCCGGATGCACTGACCCGTGTCACTCTGATTGGCAACGACATGCAACTCGATGAAGGCATCGGCATGTGCGGCAAGGAAGGGCAGAGCCTCCCGGTCGGCATCGGCCAGCCGACGCTGCGCATCGAGGGGCTGACGGTCGGCGGCACAGGCTGAGCCCGCGATCGCCACGCGCCCTGGGTGAAGAGTCCTGTCGCGATCGCCGGGCCGATGCCGTCTATCCTGCTGTCATTCACCCCTACCCGGAAGTTGCCCGTGGCCATCTCACGCTCCACCCTCTCATTCGTCGCCGCTGCCGCCGCCCTCGGCTTGGCCGCCTGCGGTCCATCACCCGAGCAACTGGCTCGGGAGAAGGCTCAGAAGGAGCTGGAGGAGGCGACCAAGCGGTTGGAAGCCGCCGGCAAGCAGATGGAGGCGGCTGCCGCAAAGGGCGGCGCCGAGGCTGCGGCGGCGGCGGGTGAGGCGATGAAGGCGCTCGGCGCCATGGCGGGGGCGGCAGCAGGTGCGGCTGGAAGCGGCAGCTTCGATCCGGTCGACTTTCGGCGTCTGCGCGAGGCCCTGCCGGGCGAGCTGCCCGGTTTCGAGAAGCCCGAAAGCGCCGGCGAGAAGAACAGCGTGTTCGGCATTTCGGTGTCCGAGGCGACGCAGCGTTTCCGCTCGGCCGACGGCGCGCGCAGCGTCGAGATCAAGGTGCTTGATCCGGGCACGATGAGCGGCCCGTTTGCACTCGCGCACTCGTGGCTCTCGGTCGAAGTCGACAAGGAAAGCGCCGACGGCTACGAGAAGACGTCCACCAGCCAAGGGCGGCGCGTGCATGAGTCGTGGCAGAAATCCGGTCAACGTGCCGAGATCCGCACCGTGGTCGGCGGGCGCTTCCTGGTCGAGGTCGAGACCGTCGGCCTGTCGATGGCTGAGACCCGCGCGCTCCTGTCGCGGATCGACTTCGGCAAGCTGGAAGCGATGAAGGGCGAAGGGAAGCGCTCCTGAGCCCTCACGCAGCTGTTGCCGTGCTCAGCTGACGTTGGCGGTTTGCATCAGGTCCTCGAGCAGCGCGACCGAGATCGGGCCGGAAACGGCGTAGGGGTCGAGCGTCGGCTTGGCGGAATACTTGAGCAGGATGGCCGCATTCACACGGTCGAAACTCACCTTGCCCATCGACCAGACGGCAAACTTGCGTGAGGGGATTTCCTCGAAGTGCAGGATCTGCACGTCCTGGTGCCGCGGGTCCCGCGCGATGCGCAGGTAAGTCTCGTTGACCTCCTTGCGCCCGCCCTCGAGCATCTGCAGGAACACGTAGCCGTTCGTGCAAAGCACGCCGGTGATGCCGTTGGCGGGGTTGTTGCGGCGTGACGAGGCGAGGATCTCGTCGAACGCGGCGGGGGTGAGGGCTGCCGTGGCGCGGCTGGCGTACACGAGGCGGACAAGCATGGTGAAACGCTCCGGAAATCAGGATTTGCGGCTGTCGACGAGGGCGAGGAATTCACGGCGCAGGTTCGCATCCTTGAGGAACGATCCGCGCATGACGCTGTTGATCATCTTCGAGTCCATATCCTTGACGCCGCGCCAGTGCATGCAGAAGTGGTCGGCCTCCATGACGACCGCGAGTCCATCCGGCTGGATCTTCTCTTGCAGGAGGTTCGCGAGTTGTGTCACTGCCTCCTCCTGGATCTGCGGCCGGGACATGATCCAGTCGGCCAGACGTGCGTACTTCGACAGACCGATCAGGTTGGAGTGCTGGTTGGGCATGACGCCGATCCAGACGCGACCGATGATCGGACACAGATGGTGCGAGCAGGCCGAGCGGATGGTGATCGGCCCCACGATCATCAACTCGTTCAATTGCTCGACGTTGGGGAACTCGGTCACCGACGGGGCGGCGTAGTAGCGCCCGCGGAAGATTTCGTGCAGGTACATCTTCGCCACCCTGCGGGCGGTCTCCTGCGTGTTGTGATCGCTCTCGGTGTCGATCACCATGCTGCGCAGCACCTCGGCCATCTTGGACTCGACTTCGCGCTGCAGCTCGTCAAGCTCTCCCGGCTCGATGAATCCGCCGATGTGATCGTTCG
Source organism: uncultured Alcaligenaceae bacterium (assembly GCA_964609555.1). GTDB lineage: Bacteria > Pseudomonadota > Gammaproteobacteria > Burkholderiales > Casimicrobiaceae > Casimicrobium. Next base: position 48,330 of record CAZSTF010000006.1, read on the forward strand.
CGTGGAAGCGGGCGCCGGCGGCGACGATTCGCTTCCGGATGCGTTCACTCACCGGGCGCGATTCAGCCGATTCAGCCGATTCAGCCAATGGGGCCGATGCCTTCGCATCGAGCGCGATGTTTCCGGGGGGCGTGGTGCTCATGACGTGCTCGTTTCGGTGCGAAACCCGGCTGGGCCATCGGACGCATTATGGCCCGCATGGATTGCCCGCAATCCCGTGAGGGTTGCTGCGCGCTGTCACGCGCGGCGCAGCATCGTGTTTCTAAAATCCAGCGATACGTGCGCGCAGCCCGAGCAGTGGAGAGACCGCGTGATTCGGGCTCGCGTTCGCACGGTTCGTTGTGAGGAGATCCTTCGTGTCAGGCTCGGTACGCGTGCTGTTTCTTGCCCGGTTCCGCGACCGCTTCGGGCGTGCCGAGCAGCAGGTCGACCTCGCGCCGACGCGCGCGACCGTTCGTGATCTGATCCACTGGTTGCATGCCAATGAGCCCGCCGCGCGAGAGGAACTTGTCCCGGGCCGGGCGTGGCGCGTGGCGGTCAATCACGCCTTGGTGCCCTCGGAGGCATTCGATCGTCCGCTCGCCGCAGGCGACGAGGTGGCTTTTCTGCCACCGGTGACCGGAGGTTGAGCATGGCGATCGAAGTCCGTGTCGGCGAGGCGGATTTCGACGTCGGCGCCGAGACCGCGCGCCTGCGTCGGGGTCGTGCCCAGGTTGGTGCGGTGGCGAGCTTCGTCGGCTGTGTGCGCGATGTGAACGACGGCGCATCCGTGTCGCGTCTGGTGCTTGAACACTACCCGGGCATGACCGAGAAAGCGCTCGAGGAGATCGGCAACGAAGCTGCCAAGCGCTGGCAGGTGATCGACCTCCTCATCGTGCACCGCATCGGGCCGCTTGCGCCGATGGACCAGATCGTGCTCGTCGTGGTGACCAGCGCCCACCGCGGCGAGGCGTTCGCGGCGTGCGAGTTCGTGATGGATTACCTGAAGACGCGCGCGCCGTTCTGGAAGCGGGAAGCGACGCCCGAGGGCGAGCGTTGGGTGGACGCGCGCGAGAGTGACGATCAGGCGGCAGCGCGCTGGTGACGCGTCGTGCCCTCGCATCGTCTCTCTGCGCTGTTCGACCCGCAATCAGTCGCGGTCGTCGGCGCGTCGAGCGTGGCGGCCTCGGTCGGCGGCGCGCTCTGGCGAGCGATCTGCCCCGGTGCCGACAATGATGGCGCGCGGGCGCGTGCCTTCGCCGGACGCGCCTACGCGGTCAATCCGAAGTACGCGTGGATCGGTGAGACGCCCTGTTATCGGCGCCTGACCGATTTGCCCGAACCCGTCGATCTGGCCCTCATTGCCATCCCGGCCGATGCGGTCGCCGAGGTCATTCGCGACTGCGGACGGGCAGGCTGCCGGTTCGCGGTCGTGTTCTCCCGCACCGATCACGAGACCCTGAGCACCGAAGCACTGTTGCGTGTGGCACGCGAGGCGAAGGTGCGGCTGATTGGACCGGCGGCGCGAGGTGTCGTGCGGAGCCTCTCGCGCCTCGACGCCACGGCCCACGAGGGTGCGCCGGTCGGTGCGGGCGAGGGCATGCCCGACATGCCGGGCGAGCGCATCGCGATCGAGCCGGGCAGCATCAGCGTGCTCTCCCAGTCCGGTGCGTGGCTGTCGGTGCTCCGGGACTTTGCCCGTGGCACGTCGATCCGTTTCGCAAGCTTGATGGCGACCGGCGAGGCGGCGGATCTGGACGTGGGCGAACTGCTCGATTACTTCGCCTTCGACCCGGCGACCCGTGAGGTGTTGACCTACACGGAGGACATCCGGGATGCCGCCGCGTTCATGTCGAGCGTGCGTCAGCTCGCCCGCATGAAGCCCGTGGTGATCATGAAGGCGGGGCACGCCGATCGCTACCGGCTGCCGGATGGCACCCAGGCGACGGCACTGCTGCGCCACGACCGCGTGGTCGATGCCGCCATCCGTCGAGCCGGCGCCGTGCGCGCGCAGACGGTCGTGCACATGGTCGGCACGGCGCGGCTTCTGGCCGGGCAGGGGCAGCGGACCTACCGCCGTGTCGCCGTGCTGACCAATGGCCGAGGGCCTGGCGTGGTTGCGCTCGATGCGATATCAGCGCGCGGGCTGGTGCGGGCACAGTTCTCCGACGAGACCGTGCTCGCGCTTCGGCATGCGCTTCCGCTCTATGCCTCGGTGGCCAATCCGGTGGACGTGGCTGGGGATGCGGACGAGGTGCGCCTGGAGCGTGCGCTCGGGATCCTCGTGGCCGACCCGGACGTGGACTGCGTGCTCGTGCTCTACGCACCGCAACCACTGCTCGCGCCCGAGGCTTTGGCCCGAATCCTCCGCCGTGCGGCGGAAGCGAGTCCGAAGGCAATCGTGACGGTGCTCGGTGGCGGCGTCAGTGTCCTCCACGCGCGGCGCCAGCTCGACGAGGCGCGCGTGGCGCAGTTTCTGACCATCGAGAATGCCCTCGATGCGATGGCGACCATGGACTCGTTCGCGACGCATCAGGCGATCCTGCGCGAGGTGCCCCCGCGTCAGAGCGTCGAGTCGGCTCCGGATCGGGACGGCGCGCAACGCGTGCTGGACGCCGCCCGGAGCGCCGGGCGCAGCGTGCTCTTGCCGCAGGAGGCGGCCGCGCTGCTCGCAGCGTTTGGGATTCCGGTGGCGGCCTCGTCCAGCCTCGATCGCCCGGCAGCCGCCGTCGCGGCTGCCGAGCGGCTCGGCTATCCGGTTCGGCTCTCCGCGGTGACGACGGGCATCGATGCGGAAGCGCCGCTTCGTGAGCGTGGTCTCGAGACGCCGGACGAGGTGCGGCGGGCGTGGCGGCGCCTGCGCAACCGCGCCACGCGCAGCCAGGGCGCGGGCGAGCCGATGCAGGTTACGCTCGAAGCCGAGCATCGCAGCGCGGCGACGCGCGAGTTGTTCGTCGGTCTGGCCAACGACCCCGTGTTCGGCTGCGTGCTCGCGGTCGGTGCCGGCGGGCCGGCCGTGGCCCAGATCGACGATATCGCTCTGGAACTGCCCCCGGTCAACCGCGTGCTCATCCATCACTGGCTCAGGCGCACGCGGGTCAGTCGACTGCTGGATACGCTGGGCGACCTGCCTGCGGCCAACGTGGAATCGCTCATCGAACTGCTCGAGTGCTTCTCGGCGCTCGCCTGCGCCTGCCCCGAAGTCCTCGCCTGCGACCTGAACCCGGTTCTCGTGGATGAAGGCGGTGCTTTGGTGGGTGCCGCAAGGATCGTTCTGCGCACGCCAAGCGAAGCGGACGCATTGCGACGCGGCCGTCCCTATGCGCATCTGGCCATTCATCCTTATCCAGCCGAACTCGCCGAGCGCGTCACGCTGCGCACTGGGGCGAGCGTGCTCCTGCGGCCGATCCGGCCCGATGACGCGGCACTCGAGCAGGCGTTCGTCGCGGCGCTCGCGCCGGAGACACGCTACTTCCGCTTCATGATGAACGTGCGGGAACTGACGCCCGGCATGATCGAGCGCTTCACGCAGATCGACTATCGACACGAATTGGCGCTGATCGCGCTCGAGGGTGAGAGCACGGGCGAGGGCACGGGCGAACGGATGTGCGCGGTCGCGCGCATCACCCCCTCGGGCGGACATGAGGAGTGCGAATTCGCGATCGTGGTCGGCGAGTGGATGCAGGGCAGCGGCCTCGGCCGCGCCTTGATGGATCGGTTGATGGCTGCAGCCGCAGAGCGCGGCTACCGGAGCATCTACGGCCTCGTGCTGGCCGAGAACGTCCGCATGCTCGGCTTTTGCGAATCGCTCGGCTTTCGTGCCACGGCCGACGAGGAGGATCCCGCGCTCATCGTCGTGCGGCGCGCCTTGTAGCATTTCTGCATGAGCGCAAATCTCTACACGGTGCTTCGGGCGGGCTTCCCCCAAGATCGGGAGTCGATCGCGATCGAGTGCATCCGCGCCGAGGACGGCGCCACGACCCGCCGTTGGACCTGGGTGGAACTCGATGCGCTCACGGCGCGAATGGCAAACCTGCTCGCGGCCTGCGAACTGCCGGCCGGTGCGCGTGTGGCCGCCCGTGTGGAGAAGTCCGTCGAGGCGCTCTGTCTGTATCTGGCCACGGTGCGGGCGGGCTACGTGTATCTGCCGCTCAATACCGCTTACCAGCGCGCGGAACTGGAGTATTTCCTGGGCGACGCCACGCCTTCTGTCGTGGTCGTGGCCGATGGAGCGCGTGACTTGGTCGAACCGCTCGCCGCCCCGATCGGCGCGCGCGTTTTCACGCTGAACGC
>CAZSTF010000007.1:0-8915 GCA_964609555.1 uncultured Alcaligenaceae bacterium
ACGAACAGGAAGGCGGTCTTTGCGCGCGGCGTGCCCAGCCGCAAGTCGCTCGCGAGCGCGATCATCGCCCCGGCCCCGGCACAGACGCCATCGACCGCCGCGATCACCGGCTGCGGGCAGGTGCGGATCGCCCGCACGAGATCGCCGGTCATGCGCGTAAACGCGAGCAGTTCCGGCATCGTCATCTGCGTGAGCGGCCCGATGATCTCGTGCACATCGCCGCCCGAGCAGAAATTGCCGCCCTCGCCTGCGATCACCACGGCCTTGATGTCAGTCGCGTAGACGAGGCTCCGGAAGAGATCGCGCAGCTCCGCGTAGCTCTCGAAGGTGAGCGGATTCTTCTTCTCGGGGCGGTTGAGCGTGATCCGCGCCACGCGCCGGTCCCCCTCGCCCGTGGTCGTGTAGTGGAAATGCCGCGCGGTGTAGTCGGCATGAGGCCGGTATTGCAGCGCAAGCGGCGTGTCGGGGCGAACGGGCGCGGCCATCAGGCAACCTTTCGTGACGATATTTCGGTGGGCAGCGCTCGCACATGCGCCTTGACCTTGCCGAGCAGCGCGTGCAGTTCGGCCAGCTCGCGCTCATCGAGCGCAGCGAAGGCTTCGACGATCCAGCGCTCGTGTTCCGCCGCCATGGCGAGAAAGGCCTTGCGTCCCTTGGACGTGAGCGCGATCAGCCACGCCCGGCGATCCCCCTCGACCGGGTTGCGTGAGACGAGCCCTTCCCGCTCGAGCTGATCGACGATCGCGGTGATATTGCCGCCGGTCACCATCATGCGGCCGGCCAGCTCGCTCATCTTGAGCCCGTCGGGCGCGCGCTCGAGCTGCGCCATCAGGTCGAAGCGCGGGAGCGTGGTGTTCCAGTCGCTCCTCAGGCGGCTCCGCACCCGCTGCTCGATGAGCTGCGTAGCCGAAAGCAGCCGAAGCCAGAGCCGGAGCGCTGCATGCTGATCGGCATGCGCCCGCGCTTCGTGGTCGGTGGCGTGCCCGATGTCGTCCAACCTCAGCCCTCCAATTGCTTTGCGGCAATCTCCGCGACACTCAGGCCCGCATTGACTGCGGCCATCTGCCGCTCGCGCTCGAGATTGCGGTAGAGCTGATCGCGACCCGAGAGATATTGCTTTGGCCAGAGCCCATGCGGCGAGCCGAGCTTGGCCGTCTCGTGCAGCGTCCACGCGGGATCGGCAAGGTGCGGCCGTGCGATCGCGCAGAGATCGGCCCGACCCGCGCCGATGATCGAGTTCACGTGATCGGCTTCGAAGATCGCACCAACCGCGATCGTCGCGATCCCGACCTCGTTTCGGATGCGGTCGGCAAAGGGCGTCTGATACATGCGGCCGTAGACCGGCTTCGCAGCGCGGGTGGTCTGACCGGAGGAGACATCGATCATGTCGGCGCCTGCCTCCTTGAACTGCCGCGCGATCACGACCGCATCCTCCGGGGTGTTTCCGCCGGGTGCCCAATCATGCGCCGAGATGCGCACGCTGATCGGCCTGTCCTCGGGCCACACGGCTCGGATCGCGCGGAAGACTTCGAGCGGATAGCGGCAGCGGTTCTCGATCGAGCCACCGTAGTCGTCCGTGCGCCGGTTCGTGAGCGGGCAGAGAAAGGCCGAGAGCAGGTAACCGTGCGCGCAGTGCAACTCGAGCCAGTCGAAGCCAGCGGCTGCGGCCCGCCGCGTCGCCGCGACAAAGGCGTCGCGAACGCGCTCCATGTCGGCGCGATCCATGGCCTTGGGCACCTGGTTCTGCGGACCGTAGGGGATGGGGCTTGCGGCGAGAAGTGGCCAGTTGTCACTCTCAAGCGGCTCATCGATCGCTTCCCATCCGACCTGGGTCGAACCCTTCGGGCCGCTGTGACCCAGCTGCAAGCCGATCTTGGCCAGACTCTGTGCGTGAACGAAGCTCACGATACGACGGAAAGCGGCCTCCTGCGCGTCGTTCCAGAGCCCGGTGCAGGCGGGCGTGATGCGCCCCTCGGGCGTGGGGGAGGTCATCTCGACCATCACGAGCCCGGCGCCGCCGAGCGCACGCGCCCCAAGGTGAACGAGGTGGAAGTCCTGCGGCACACCGTCAACCGCGCTGTACGTCGCCATGGGCGAGACCACGACGCGGTTGGGCAAGGTGACCCCGCGGAGCGTGAACGGCAAGAGCATCGGCGCAGGTGGCGACGCCGTCTCGGGGACAGGGACGCCATTCTTCGCGGCGAGCCAGCGCTCGAAGCCTTCGAGCCACGCGCGGTCGCGCAGGCGCAGGTTCTCGTGACTGATGCGCTGCGAGCGCGTGAGCAGCGCGTAGGCGAACTGCGGTGCCTCGAAGGCCGTGTAGCGGCGCACGTTTTCGAACCACTCGGTCGAATTGCGTGCCGCGTTCTGGATCTTCAACACCTCCACCGAGCGCACGGCTTCGTAGGCTTCAAGCGTCGCGCGCAGGTCACCCGTGCCGTGCTGCGCGAAGGCGCGCGCCAGTTCGATCGCGTCCTCGAGGGCGAGCTTGGTCCCCGAGCCGATCGAGAAATGCGCCGTGTGCGCGGCGTCCCCCATGAGCACGACCGGCACCTGGCCATTCCAGTGCACCCAGCGCGTGCAGACCACGCGCGGGAAGCGGATCCAGATCGCCGAGCCGCGCAGATGCGCCGCGTTCGACATGAGCCGGTGGCCATCGAGATACTTGCCGAACAGCCGCTCGCAGAACGCGATGCCCTCCTCCTGACTCATCTCGCCGATGCCGTGCGCCTGCCACACCTCCTCCGGCGTCTCGACGATGAAGGTCGACAGGCCGCCCTCGTACTTGTAGGCGTGCGCCTGAAACCAGCCGTGCGGCGTCTCCTCGAAGGCGAAGGTGAAGGCGTCGAAGGTCTTCTCCGTGCCAAGCCAGACGAAGCGGCAGCGCCGCGTGTCGATGTCCGGCGCGTAGGTGGTCTCGTATCGCTTGCGGATGCGGCTGTTGATGCCGTCGGCCGCAATCACGAGGTCCGCCCCGAAGTCGGCCGCTGCCTGCTGGTCATCGGTCACGTCGGTCTCGAAGACGAGCTCGACCCCAAGCGCCTCCGCCCGTGCCTGAAGGATGTTGAGGAGCCGCTTGCGCCCGATGCCGCAGAAGCCATGACCACCCGAGCGGATCGTCTGCCCCTTGAAGTGGACGTCGATGTCGTCCCAGTGGTTGAAGGCGTCCGCGATCTGCGTCGCGGTCTCCGAATCGGCAACGCGCAGGTTGCCGAGCGTCTGGTCCGAAAAGACCACGCCCCAGCCGAAGGTGTCATACGGCCGGTTGCGCTCCACGACCCGGATGACATGCGCCGGGTTCGCGCGCTTCATGAGGATCGCGAAGTAGAGGCCTGCCGGGCCGCCGCCGATCGAGAGGATCCGGAGCGCCCGCCCCGACGCTGCTGCATCGCCCGGCGCCGCCGCGGCTCGTGGGGTGTTCATCGGGCGCGACTCCTCTCGGTTGAGTCATTGACGCCCGGATTGTTCAAGCTTCAACAAATCAAGTCAAGGGCGAGTGTTGGCTCGGCAATGCCACGCACTGTCAGCCCCTCCGCCCAAGCAGTACCAATCCGAAGGATGTGAGAACGTACTTCTCCGGGGCAAACCGACCATTGCAAAGGTGTCTCACGGTGGGCTGCGCCGCTCCGGATCTCCCTAAGGGAGGGTTACTAGCCGAACAGCATCCCGAGTTGCAACATCCTGTCCCCAGAGCGAACTTGAACCGCTTGATGACTGCTTCAGCTTCCGTCCTCGCCGCCCCCTCGTGTCGCAAAAACATGTCGGAGGCGTGCCTGATTCCAGCTTCACCCACAGCAGCAAGATGCGCTGCCAACTGCAAGGTCCAACGGGTACCTGACAACCGGCTGCACCAACCGGTGGCGGCCCGGATGGCCTGGCGCGACGACAGGATCGAAATTTCTCCACCGACTCGCGCGGAATTTCACCCGCGAGCACGTCGATTTCGCGGCGTGCAGCCGCACCCCGAACACCGCTGGGGCCACTTCGAGCGAGGCCCGGTCCGAGTGCCGCGTAAGCTCTCTACTCCCTGCTCTCTGCATTGATGCCGACTCACCCACGTCGAGGGCACCCTCAGGTGCCCTCAAACGCGGCTGTCGCCGACGGCTCAGGCGATCACGGACGCCTCAGCGCCAGCAGACCGACGCCGAGCACGCCGAACACCAACAGCAACTTGCCGAGCGGGCTCAGCGTGTCGACCGAAGTCGCTACAGTGCTACCGAGGAGTGTGAAGGTGAAGCTTTGCGTTCCCGCCGTGCAGTTCAACGTGCCAGTGAACGACCCAACCACCGTCGAGTTGTACGTGATGGTCGTGCTGGCGTTGCCGTTGGCTGGCACATTGATCGTCAGCGGACTGACCGTGAACTGGGAGGCAGCCGGTGCCGTACAGGTGACGGTCGCCGCCGCCGCGTTGGGATTCTGGAACTGAAGGGTCGCGGTGGTGCTGGTGCCGCCGAGGGCTTGGCTCGGCAACGTGATCGACGATCCCGAGGCTGGCGTCGAGGTCAGCGGGAGCAGCGTCCCGGCCGGGCAGGACAGCGTCCATGTGTGCGTGAGCGGCGTGCCACCTCGGTTCTCCACGCAGGTCAGCGTCTGCGTGACTGCCGAAGCACCCAAGATACAAGTGCCGCTGAGCGGCCCGCCGCTGATCGGGCCACTGCCAACGGCAGTCACGGTCTGGCCGAAGCCGAAGAAGGGCGCGGTGGGAGCCGTGCAGGTCAGCGTGGTCGTTTCACCCGGTCCCGAGCCCGCTCCTGCCGTGCCGATGCTCGGCGTAATCGTCAAGTTGCCGGTCGATCCGACGGCGATCCCGCCGACGGCGGTCACCGTGCTGCCCGGCACCGGCGCGTAGGCAAACTGTGGAGGCGCGACTACGGTAAAGGTGATCGACCAGCCTCCGCTGAAGGAACCAGCGTCGGCACTGAGGTCGTCGAGCACGTACAGCGACCACGTGCCGTTGGCGGCGGAGGCTGGGCCACCGATCAAGCCCATGCTGGCGAAGGTCGCACCATGCGGGCCGGCCGGAGCCGGAGCGGGAAAAACATCTCCAGGAACAGGATTGGTCGGGGCGTAGGTGCCGGAGGTCAGCAAGGACGAATCCGGCATCGCCGCAGCGCCGTCTTCGATCACGAGATCGACATTGACCACGTCAGATCCACCACCGACGTCGGCCATCAACACCACGCTCTGTGCTGCGGTACCGGCCGGGCCAACCAGCAACACGTCGACGTCGTCCGGGAAGGTATGGTTGTATCCGATGAGCCTGACCGAGATGTTGACGATCGTGCCGCTCAGGCCCGATACGTTGATCGTCGATGGATACGGCGTTGCGGTCCCGCTGGACGGGATCGTGATCGTTGCAGTGTTGCTGAAGGTGAAGGTTTGCGCCTGCAGCGCGCCGACCAGAGCGAGGGCGCCGATCAATGCCAGCGCTGCGCGCGTCGCAAAGGGCCGAATACGAATCGAGACTTGGTAGTAGACGCTCATCAACGGTCCCCCGTTACTTTGCTCAACCCAAAAGGTTTCTCCGACTGTGGCTGACCGGCCGCCACCTGCCGAGAAATTTAGCAAAGGTCAGCCGGGCTGTCACGCCAGGCCGATGCCTCGATCATGGTTGCGAAGCGGAACCAGACTTGCGAAGTTGCGTTTTCGCTCATCGCTTTTGCGCCTTGACATTCACCGCTCAATGCTCGCGCGGCGTCGCGCATTCCGCTGTGCTCACGACCAGTGCTCAGCGTTCCCGGTCACTCCCGCCACCCATTCGTGATCGGGTAGCGCCAGTCGCGCCCGAAGGCGCGGGGCGTCACGCGCGGGCCGACCGGGGCCTGGCGACGCTTGTATTCGTTGATGCGCAGGAGCCTCACGACGCGATCGACGTCTTCCGGGGGCAGTCCGCGCGCCTTGATCTCGGCCGCGGAGAGGTTCTGCTCCATGTAGAGCGTCATGATCTCGTCAAGCACCGGATAGGGCGGCAACGAATCCTGATCCGTCTGGTCGTGGCGCAGTTCGGCCGAAGGCGGACGGGTGATGACGCGCTCGGGGATCACGCGGCCAAAGCCGTTGCGCCAGCGGGCGAGTTCGTAGACAAGCTCCTTGTCGCAGTCCTTGAGCACGCCGAAGCCGCCGGCCATGTCGCCGTAGAGCGTGGCGTAGCCCGTCGTCATCTCGCTTTTGTTTCCTGTGGTCAGGACGAGCCAGCCGGTCTTGTTCGAAAGCGCCATGAGGATCGTGCCCCGGATCCGCGATTGAAGGTTTTCCTCGGTCGCATCCGGTGCACGGCCCGCAAACTGCGGCGCGAGCGCCTGCTCGAAAGCCGCGTAGACCGGCTCGATCGGGATCTCGTCGTAACGCACCCCCTGCTCGCGCGCCATCCAGCGTGCGTCCTCGAGGCTGATCGAGGCGTTGTACTTGGAAGGCAGCATGACGGCGCGCACCCGCTCGGACCCAAGCGCATCCACCGCGATCGCGAGCACGAGCGCACTGTCGATGCCCCCGGAGAGGCCAAGCAGCACGCCGGGGAAGCCGTTCTTGCCGATGTAGTCGCGCACAGCAAGCACCAGCGCCGAATAGACATCGGCCACCTCGCCCTGCGGCGCATTGAAGCGCACGGGCGTGGGGCGTACATGTCCCGCGCCGCCAGTTCCGTCGACCCGCTCGATCTCCACAACCGCGGTCGCCTCCGTGAAGCCGGGCAGGCGCTGGCAGACCTCCCCTGACGCCGTCATGACGAAGGACTGGCCATCGAAGACGAGATCATCCTGCCCGCCGACCTGGTTGACGTAGACGAGCGGCAGCCGCGTCTCCTGCGCCCGCGCGGCGCAGACCGCCTCGCGGGCGGCAAGATGACCCGTCGCATAGGGCGATCCGTTCAGCACCGCAAGCAGTTCGGCACCGGCTGCAAGTGCCTTGCGGGCCGCGGCTGGAAACCAGGCGTCCTCGCAGATGAGGAGCCCGACCCGGACGCCCTCGACCGCAACGACGCACGGCTCGGTGCCCGGCGTGAAGTAGCGCTTTTCGTCGAACACCGCGTAATTTGGCAGCTCGTGCTTGCGGTAGACCGCCTCGATACGCCCCCCGCGCAGCACGGCCGCGACGTTGTAGAGCGGACCGTCCGCGGCGTCCTGCCATGGCAGGCCGACCACGACCGCAACTTCGGGCGGTGCTTCGAGCGCAAGCGCCACGGTATGGGCACGACAGGCATCGACAAACGCGCGCCGGAGCAGGAGGTCGTCAGGCGGATACGCGCAGATCGAAAGCTCGGGGGTGATGACGAGCCGTGCACCCACGGCGGCTGCGGATTTCGCTGCCTCGAGGATCCGGGCGCGATTGCCCGGCAGATCCCCGACCTTCTGATTGAGTTGCGCGATGACGAGCTTCATGCGGGGGATTGTAGGAAGCCCCCGCACGTGCGCGTTCGGCTCAGCCTTGGCGCGAACTCCGTGTGCGCCGCCGCTTCACGCCGGACGTGCGACCCGGCGTCAGGCTGAACAGTCGCCGCAGAGTCACCTCCAAGGCGGCCCGCCGCTTCACCTCCCCCTCGTACGCCCACCAAGGCGGCGAAAGCTCCGGATTGAAGCCGTCGATCAACGTGTTGGCATCGAGTCGGCAGAAGGCGTCACGTGTGCGCATGATCGCCGCTCCCGTTGCTTCGCGCGGCACGCGCCGACGGATAGCCCGCAAAGAGCGGCTGCTGCGGATCGGTACGTTCTGCGATGGAGGCGACGTCGCCACTGACGACGCCACCTTCCGAGACGAGCAGCGAGCCGTAGCGCACCGTGCCCGCCACCTGCCCCGTGGCATGAACGATGAGCTTCTTGCGCGCGGTCAGCGTGCCGGAGAAGCGGCCGTGGATTTCCGCCACATCGATCGTGACCGTGCCCTCGTAGGACCCGGTTGCGAGGATCTCCAGTGTCCTTGAGTCCATCGACGCTTCCACGTGGCCTTCGACCACGAGCGTGTCGCAGTCGTTGATCTCCGCGCCTTTCAGCTTGATGTTGGGCCCCACCGTGAGGCGCGGTGACCCCGGCGCACCGGCATCGCGCGGCGCGGTCGGCGATGCGGCAATGTGGTTCCCGCTCGATGGCGCTGTGGGCTTGGTCTCGGCCGTGCGCCCCTGCGCATGAACCGGGGGCGGCGTGACTGCCACCGCGGCGAGCGGCGGCGCGTTGGGCTCAGGGGGGTAGCGCGGCGTCTCAGGGCTCGCGCGCGCTGGAGATGACGCTGTCGGGGGGGATGTGGCTTCGTCGCGTCGGCCGAGGAATCCGTTCTTGAGCATCGCTGACCTCCAAGGGTGGAATGGATCGAAATGCGAGCGCCTTCCCCGGTTCGGACCCGCGCTTTCGAGCGCGACGTCGCAACACTCACCCTGATTATGACATCAGCATAGCCAGAAGTTCCCTGATTTCCCGATGCAGCATCGGCTCAGCGCAACGCGTCGGCAAGCGTGTGAATGACTTGTCGAGAACGGGCTGCTGAGGGGATTGAGTCACACCGAGTCAGGCGTGCATTCGCCGTGTCGGTGCCAGACCTCGCAACGTGCGAAAGGCGTCAAGCACGGCTGCCGGGCTGATCTCGCGGACGTGCCCGTCCTGTCGATAGGTGGCGTGCCCCAGCGGGATGACGGGTGCAGAAGGCGCGCGCGGCACCCAGCGCTCATGGCCATGCCGGCCGAAGAGCACGACCGCCGGACAGTCGAGCGCGGCGGCAAGATGGGCCGGCCCGGTGTCGATGGAGATGAGGGCGCTCGCCACGCATGCGAGCCCGGCCAGTCGGGGCAAAGGCAACTCGTGCGCCGCATCGATCACGCGTCCGGCTGCCGCGGGATGCTTGATCTGCCCGCGGATCGCAGCGGTGACGTCGGCTTCGGTCGGTGCGCCGCAGAGCACGACAACGGCGCCCGGTTCCTCGGCAAGAATCGC
>CAZSTF010000007.1:9015-12987 GCA_964609555.1 uncultured Alcaligenaceae bacterium
GTGGCGTTCGCGCCCTGCCCGATCGAGTGCTCGTGGTAGTCCATCACGCGGACCGGGGCGTGAATCTCTTCGGCAATCGCGGCCACGAAGGCATCGATGGGGCCGTTGCCCACGCCCTTCGCGCGGTGGACATCCCCGTCGATGCGCACCTCGGCGTGCACTTCCACGGCATCCGGCCGCGTCGAATCCTCGGCCAGCTTGTGCGCGATGTAGCGATACGGCGTCGCGCGCGAGATGTACTCCGCGTCGAAGATGTTCCAGATGTCGTCCGCAGTCATCTCACGTCCGGTGTCGTCCATGACTTTCTGCACCACCTGCGAGAACTCGATCTGCATGCGCCGCGGCAGGTCGATGCCGTACTCGCTCTGCAGCAGGTAGCTGATGCCGCCCTTGCCCGATTGGGAGTTCACGCGGATCACGGCCTCGTAGCTCCGACCCACGTCCAGCGGATCGATGGGCAGATAGGGCATGTTCCATTTCGCATCCGGATCGGCAGCCAAGTCCGCTTCGCGCTGGGCAAAGGCCTTCTTGATGGCATCCTGGTGCGAACCCGAGAAGCTCGTGTAGACGAGATCGCCCGCATACGGGTGACGCGGATGAACCGGCAACTGGTTGCAATACTCGACGGTCTTCTTGATCTCGTCAATGTCGCTGAAGTCGAGGTTCGGAGAGACGCCCTGCGAGTAGAGGTTGAGCGCGAGGTTGACGATGTCGACGTTGCCGGTCCGCTCGCCGTTGCCGAAGAGGCAGCCCTCCACGCGATCGGCACCTGCCATCATCGCAAGCTCGGCTGCGGCCGTCCCCGTGCCACGGTCGTTGTGCGGATGCACCGAGAGGATGATCGCCTCGCGCCGGGCCACGTTGCGGCACAGCCACTCGATCTGGTCGGCGAAGCGATTGGGCGTGAGGTTCTCCACCGTCGTCGGGCAGTTGATGATGATCGGCCGCTCGGCCGTGGCGCCGAACTCCTCGACGACCGTATCGATCACGCGCCGCGCGAAATCCATCTCCGTGTTCGAGAACATCTCGGGAGAAAACTCGAAGCGCCAGTCGGTTTCCGGGTAGCGCGCCATCATCGCCTTGACCTTGCGCACGTGCGGAATCGTGAGTTGCTCGATCACCTCGTCCTGGGAGAGCCCGAAAACGACGTCGCGCATGATCGGTGCGGTCGCGTGGTAGAGGTGGAAGATCGCGCGCTTGACACCCTTGAGCGCCTCGAAGGTGCGCTCGATGAACGCCTCGCGCGCGGGCGACAGCACCTGGATCCAGACATCGTCCGGGATCAGGTTCTGCTCGATCAGGGTACGGACGAAATCGAAATCCGTCTGCGACGCAGAGGGAAAGCCGACCTCGATTTCCTTGATGCCGACCTTGACGTTCAGCGCGAACATGCGGCGCTTGCGCTCGACGTCCATCGGCTCGATCAGCGACTGATTGCCGTCACGCAGATCGGTGGCGAGCCAGATCGGCGCACGTTCGAGCGTGCGGTCGGGCCAGGTGCGCTGGGGAAAATCGAACGGGCGATAGGGGGTGTACTTCCGGGCGGGATCTTTGAGCATGGGCATGGAGCGAACTCCTGAATCGGGGTGATCGCGCACGGGTCTGGATTACGGTTGCGGACTCGTGCGACCGGGGTCAGCGCCTGGGGTGAGCCTCTCGCTGCCGCACCCCGGGGGCCGGGGCTCTGACGGGCGACAACGGATTGTGGGGAGGGGCGTTCGTCTACTGCTTGCGCAGCAGCAGCGCGAGACGCAGCGCAGAACCCACGCGCGCGCCAACGATCGCGGGCGTTGCACCCTGCGCATCAATCGGGTTGGCGGTCATCGCGACATTCATGAGGCTGAATATAGCCCGAATCCCGCACTGCAATCAAGGGGAGCGCTTTCTGCCGACCACAGGGGTCAGCGAGTCGATTCGCGATCGGACGCCGTACCGCCCTGCGCTTCGGTCGGGGCGGTGCCCTCCACCAGCGCGGCCAGCGGATCGACCGGTCGACGCCCCGTCGCCACGTGCCATAGCCAGACGACGTAGCCCGAAAGCAGGTAGAGCACGAAGGTCGCGAACACCACCTTCGCCGGCTCCGCCACCGCAATGCCGATGAAGAAGGCCAGCAGTGCGAGGGCGGTGAAGGACACGGCGCGCCTGCCCATCGCCTTGAAGCTGTAGAACTTCGCTGTCGTGACCATGGAGACACCAGCGACCAGCGTCACCACCAAGGCCCACCAGGCCACGACCTTGCCTTCGACCTCGTGATCGTCCATGAGCCAGACGAAACCGGCCACGAGTGCCGCGGCCGCCGGGCTTGGCAAACCGACGAAGAAGCGCTTGTCGACACTGCCGATCTGCACGTTGAACCGGGCAAGGCGGAGGGCCGCGCAGGCGGCGTAGACGAACGCCACCGCCATGGCCAGGCGCGGCGACGGCAGCGTGCGCAGTGCCCACTCATAGACGATGAGCGCCGGCGCCGCGCCAAAGGAAACCATGTCCGCCAGACTGTCCAGCTCCGCACCGAAAGCGGTCTGCGTCTTCGTCATGCGTGCGACGCGCCCATCAAGGCTATCCATGATCATCGCGGCGAAGATGGCGATCGCTGCATGATCAAACCGCAGATTCATCGCCTGGATGATGCCGAAGAACCCGCAGAACAGGCAGCCGAGCGTGAACAGGCTTGGCAGCGCGAACATGCCGCGCCGACGGATGCGCAGCTTGAGGAGCGCCCTGCGCTCGCGCAGCGTGGCACGGCGCTCGGCCTCGGCATCCATCGAACGTTCAGGGGGCAGATGCATGGGCGCAGTTTAGCCGCGCTGGCCCTGCCCCCTCGAGCGCACGGTCGCGCTGCACAACGACCGCGCCAGCGGTGGGATGATGCGGCGCCCCTCGCCTCAGGGCGCGAAACTCCCCGCTGTCCCGCACTGCGCGTTGAGGTTGTTCTTCACAAGGGTCCACTGTGCGGCGGTGATGCCGGTCCCAACGACCGCGTCTGCATCGCTGAAGCCCAGCATCGAGCGGACCAGAATCAATCCCTCCTTGTTGGCCTGAACGCCGCCGACACCGTCCATGTCGAGCGTGCAGCTGCCGCCGCCCGGGTTCATCTCGAGCGCGCCCATGTCCACCGCAGGCCCCTGGAGCCTTGCGCCGAGACGCTGATCCACGGTGAGCATCGTCGAGTTGCTTCCGGAGCCGATCGCGGGCGAGCCACCCAGCAGCGCGAGGGTCTTGCCATAGCCGCCATTGAACGACAGCGCGCCGAGCTTCGCATCGACGTTGCAGATGACGCCACCGCTGCCGCACGCCCCCGCCGCTGCGGGGCCCACGCCCCGCTCGAGCAGGCTGTTGGCGACATTGAACGGAGTGCCTGCAACGGCATTGATGACGGACGTCGTCGCCGGAAACGGCTGTCCGCCGATGATGCTGCTCTCGATGGTCACCGAGCCATTGACTGCGCCGGGCGTCGACGGCGCCGCAGGGTTGAAGGCAAAGACGCCCAGCCCTTCGTCGCACGCGCCGGTGTTGCGGGCGATCGTGCTGTTGCGGATGATGATCTGGCTCGCGTTGGTCTGGCTCGACGGATTGAAGGCGTCCACCGTCACGCCTCCGCCGCACCCGGTGGCCGAATTGCCGGCCACGGTGCTGTTCACGAAGCGATAGATGCCGGGCGTCGTGATGTAGATCACGCTGAAGCCATTGCCACCGGCGGCTGTGGTCGTGTTGCCGGTGATGCTCGTCCGCTCGAAGGTGACCTGTTGGCTGGTCGGCGGCAACGTGCTCACAGGCAAGCCGGTGACGGGGTCGAACGGCGTGAAGCTCGCACTTACGCCGAGCGCGCCGATGTGGTAGTCCGAGGTGTTGTCTGCAATCTCGCTGTCGACGAACGTGACCGCCGCGTTGTTGAACAGATGGCCACCGCCCGAGGATGCATAGGGCGACGCGCCCCGACTCACGCTGTTCTGATTCACGCGAACCCGCTCGAAC
>CAZSTF010000007.1:13087-17721 GCA_964609555.1 uncultured Alcaligenaceae bacterium
CCGCCCAGGCCCGTGAACGCCTCGCAGTTCGAGAAATCGACGCTTTGCAGTCGGATGTTTTCGAAGGCGAATACACATCCGGCGGATGCCTCGATCCTCGAGTTGCGGAAATTGATGCCGACGATTGAGACGAAGTTGCCGCTGCCGTCGAGATTGGCCCCGGTGGCGGGAACGCGCCCGATGCGCATGATGCGCCGGTTGGTGGTGGCTGTGGCGCCACCGTCCAGCGTGATGCGCCCGCCGCCGACCGTCCCGTCGATCCGGACGGGCCCCGAGATCCAGAGCATGCTGGATTGCGGCAACCCGGTCGCCGGTACCGTCGCCTTGGTGTTGTTGAGGTTGATCACGCCGCCGGAGAGCGGCGCCGCAAACGCGATTCGATCCCCACCGCCGGGCACGAAGGCCGTGCTGGGCTGGGCGACACAGCCATTGGCTCCACCCACGGCGAGGTCGAGATTGCTTGCCGCAACGGCCATGCGGAACGTGCACTTCGGCGCGGCCAACACGACCGGATTGCCTGCCACGTCGAAGAGCGCGCCCGTCTCGTCCGGAAAGACGTCATCCGCCAGGGTGTCGACCAGCAGATCCGCGGCCGATGCGCCGAAGGCCAGCGTCGCAGAAACACACGCAGCCGCCGCCGTGCGGCGCCCCCCCGATTCCATTCTCATGTCACCCCCGGGCTGATTGCGTTGATTCGCCCCGTCGCCTGATGCGTCGGGGGTCTCCCTTCAGTGGAGCACGGGAATCGTCCGATCCACGGAGCGACGTCTCGTTTTCTCGAACCGTCGGTGAGGATCAGACCCACCGCCCCCGCGCCGCGAGCGTGAGCGGGGTCAGCATTTCCCCCTCGCGTTCGCGCTTGGTGCTGGTGAGGGTGTCTCGGGCGCGTTTGAGCGTCTCCTGGAGTGCCGGTCCGCGCTTGAGTGCCACGGTGACCGCCAGGGCGTCGATGAGCGCCAGTTGGGCGAGTCGCCCCACCATGGGCGAGTACACCTCGGGGTCCTCCTCGACATCGACGGTGAGGGCCACATCAGCGAGCCGCGCCAGGCGTGATGCGCGTGCGGTCAGCGCAATCACCGTGGCACCGGTCTTCTGCGCGAGTTCCACGGTCTCGATCATGTCCCGCGTTCGCCCAGTGCGTGAAATGGCCACCACCACGTCCTCATGCGTGAGCAGCACGGCCGACTGCACTTGCCAGTGCGGGTCGTTGTAGGCCACCGTGTGCATGCCGAGCAGGAAGAACTTGTGCTGCGCGTCGAGCGCCACCACGCCCGAGTTTCCGACACCGTAGAACTCGATGCGCCGCGCCCGGGACAGCGCCTCCGCTGCCCGCTCGAAGAGCTTCGGGTCGACCTGGTTGCGCATGGCGATCAGGGTCGCGATCGAGCGGTCGAACACCTTGGCCACGACATCGGCCGACGAATCGGAGAGCGAGACGTCCGTATGCACGTAGGGCACACCCCGCGCAAGGCTTTTGGCGAGCGCAACCTTGAAGGCCTTGAAGCCGGAATACCCCAGCGCCTGGCAGAACCGTGCGATCGTCGGATCGGTCACGCCAACCGCTTCCGCGAGCTCCCCGATGGCCATGCCGGTGACCCGGTTCGGTGCGCCCAGGATGAAGCTCGCAACGCGCTGCTCGCTCGGCCGGAGCGAGAGTCGCACCGCCGTGATGCGGGCAAGCAGCGTTTCGGCACTGTCCGTCGGGGTCGTGGTGTCCGATGGGTCGGGACCGACCGGAGTGGAATCAGAGGCGTTTGACATGAAGAACGATTGGACGACTCGTGTCCGTCGGTCATTCTGCACGCATCCATGCAAGCGGGCCATCCCGGCGGCATCGACGCTGCAACCGTCGACGCGGAGCCGTCGAAGCGGGCAAAATGACGGGTTGCACCGACTCGCGTCCAGCCCGCCCGAATGCCCGCCCGTCCCGCCGCCGCCGACGCCCTCACGGTCGTCGCGGGTCAGATCCTGTTCGACTTCTCGCGTCAGCGCATCGCGCAGGGCCAGTGGCAGGATGCAATCGGCAGCCTCACCGACCTCGATTTCCAGGGGCAGCGACGCGCGCTCTTTACCGGGGGCCGCGTCAACACGACCGAAGGCCGCGCTGCAACGCACATGCAGGCCCGGGACGACGCCCTCGCGATCACGACGCGGCAGATCGAGGCCCTGTCCCTCCATGCCGCCGCGCTCGTCTCCGACGGCGTGGACACCGTGCTGCACCTCGGTATCGGGGGGTCCGACCTGGGCATCCGCCTCGTGCATGAGGCCTTCAGTGCCATGGAGCTCGAGCCGCGCTGCCGACTGCGCTTTGCGAGCGGACTCGATCTGGCCGAGTGGCGCGAGGCTCTCGACGGTCTGGATCCGCGGCGTTGTGCGGTCATCGTCGCTTCCAAGTCGTTTCGGACCGTAGAAACACTCGAATTGCTTTCACGCGCGCGGCGGTGGCTGCAGTCGGCAGGAATCGATCCTGAGCGACGCCTGCACGCTGTCACGGCAAGGGGCGATCTGGCCGCTTCACTCGGTATTGCCCGGAGCCACATCGCCCCGCTCGACGAGTCGATCGGTGGCCGCCATGCCATCTGGAGTGCGCTGAATCTCGGGCTTCGGGCCGCCTGGGGAGATGCACCTGTCGCGGCTCTGCTCGAAGGCGCGCATGCGATGGACCAGCACTTCGTGCGTGCGCCACTCGATCGCAACGCACCCGTGCTGGCCGGCATCGCCCGGTTCGTGAACCGCAACCGACGGCAACTGACGGACCACGTCATCACGCCCTACAGTTGGGGGCTCCGCGGTTTGCCGCGTTACCTGCAGCAACTCGTCATGGAGAGCCTCGGCAAGCACGTCACGCGCGACGGCGAACCGGTGTCGGCCAATCCGTGCTCAAGCGTCTGGGGCGATCAGGGCACGGCCGCCCAGCATGCGTTCTTCCAGTGGCTCCACCAGCATCCCACCGGGGCCGCGGTGGACTTCATCGCGGTGCGGCCGGACCGGGACGACACCGCGGGCGCCACCCTGTTTGCCAACGCGGTCGCCCAGGCGCAGGCGCTGGCCCAGGGGTTTCAGCCCAGCCATGGAGGAGACGTCGGACACGCGCATCGAAGCGCCCCGGGCGGGCGCCCGAGCACGTTCATCGCGTTGCCGGAGCTCTCGCCCCCGATACTGGGCGCGCTGCTCTCGTTCTATGAAGCCAGCGTATTCACGGAAGCCTGTTTCGCTGGTGTAAACCCGTTCGACCAGTTCGGTGTGGAGTTCGGCAAGACGCTGGCCCTCGACACGGTGCGGGCCGTCGTCGCAGGCGAGACGGCCAACCTCGATGCCCTGGCGCTCGCGCTCGTCCGGTGGGCGCGCGCTCGTGAGGAACCGAAAGACGACTGAACGCTGATGCAGCCCCAGAAGCCACAGACGCCACCGAGCACGCTTGACCAATTGCGCTCGATGACCACGGTCGTTGCCGACACCGGCGACGTGAACGCCATGAAGGCGTACGCTCCACGCGAAGCCACGACCAACCCGACCCTCATCCTGAAGGCAGCCCAGCAGCCGACCTACCGGCCCTGGATCGATGAGGTGCTGGCGTCAACGTCGGGCGAAGGACTCGCCGATCGCGTTGACCGCCTGCTCATCCGCTTCGGGCGCGAGATCCTGACCATCGTTCCGGGGCGCGTCTCCACGGAGGTCGATGCCCGGCTGTCCTTCGATACACAGGCCACGGTGGATCGGGCGCTCCGGCTGATCGAGCGCTATCAAGCGGAGGGCGTCGACCCGAGCCGGGTCCTCATCAAGATCGCCGCCACCTGGGAGGGCATCCGGGCCGCGGAGGCGTTGGAGCGACGCGGTGTGCATTGCAATCTCACGCTCATCTTCTCGCCCGTGCAGGCCGTGGCCTGCGCCGAAGCCGGCGTAACGCTCATCTCGCCCTTCGTCGGCCGCATCCTTGACTGGCACCGAAAGCAGAGCGGCCGCGATTTCTCGGCCGAGGACGATCCCGGCGTGCAGTCGGTCCGCACGATCTACACCTATCTCAAGGCCCACGGCCTGCCGACCGAAGTCATGGGTGCGAGCTTCAGGAATACCGGGCAGATCCTCGCCCTCGCCGGCTGCGACCTGCTCACGATCTCTCCGGAGCTCCTGGCCGAGCTCGCGGCTTCGACCACACCGGTCGTCCGGCGTCTGGGGGATGGATCCGATTCCGTCCGCCCGCCCGCCATCGACGTGCGCGAAGCCCCCTTCCGCTATGCGCTCAACGCGGACGCGATGGCCACGGAGAAGCTGGCCGAGGGCATTCGTGCGTTCGCAACGGATGCCGAGCGTCTCGACGCCCTCCTCGGGGGTGCCTGACCTCGGGATCACGACTTTCCAGGGAAACGCTGAACAAGTGTCGCGAGCAAGCCCGAGTTCGCGAAGCCGCGCAGCTAATCGCGAGACATATCAAGAGGATAGGCGAGCGATGAACGAAAACGGAGTTTCGGCGAAGGCTAACCTCGGCAAGGCCGAGGTTAAGCGAAGCGGCCGGAGCCAACACGCGACAAAGCAATCGGGCTGCGCAGCAAATTGTTCAGTGTTTCCCTAGCCGGGGTGCGACGGCGGATTCCGCTATAGTGCCGCGACCGGGTGCATCCATCGCGCCCTCACTC
>CAZSTF010000007.1:17821-50751 GCA_964609555.1 uncultured Alcaligenaceae bacterium
CTCGCCGCCGCGGTCAACCGTCCTTGGACGTATTCATTCTCGTCGGACTCATTCTGCTGAATGGTCTGTTCGCCATGAGCGAAATCGCTCTGGTGTCCGCAAAGAAAGTGCGCCTCGAGCAGGCCGCCGAGCGCGGCAGCCGGGGCGCGCGGGCCGCCCTGCAACTCTCCGGCGCACCGACGCAACTGCTTTCGACCGTGCAGATCGGCATCACGTTGGTCACGCTGGGCCAGGGCGCCTTCGGCGAAAGTGCCTTCAAGGAGGATCTGGGGGCGTGGATCGCGGGCTGGCCTGCACTCGCGCCCGTGGCGAGCGAGCTGGCGACCGTGACGGTCCTGATCGCCATCGGCGCTGCGTCGTTGATCTTCGGCGAACTGGTGCCCAAGCGGATCGGCCTGCTCTACCCCGAAGCCATCGCCAAGGTGGCCGCGCGGCCGATGCTCTGGCTTGCGCGTGCCGCAGCACCCTTCGTTCGCGCGCTCACCTGGATCACCGAGTCGATCGTCGCGCCGCTCGCGCGTCGCGGAGAGGACGCGCCACCCGTCACCGAGGAGGACATCAAGGGCCTGCTCGCCCAGGGCGCATCCGCCGGTGTCTTTGAAGCGAGTGAGAGCCGGATCGCCAGCCGCGTGTTCAATCTCGATGACTACACCGTCGAGCGGATCATGACCCCCCGCGCGGACATGGTGGTCATCGACCTCGAAGCCGAGACCGACGAGATCGAAGCACTCCTCAAGCAGAGCGACTTCACGCTCTACCCCGTGGTCAAGGGCGATGTCGCCAACGTCATCGGCGTCATCGATTCGGGCGACCTGCTCGCGCACTTCCTCAAGAGCGGTCGGTTGATGCCGGACCGGGTGCGCAAGGATCCGCTGTTCATCCCCGAGACGGTCAGCGTGCTGGATCTGCTCGAAACCTTCAAGCGCACGCGGGTGGGCATGGCCTTCGTCGTCGATGAGCACGGCGAGGTTCTCGGGCTTGTCACCCTGAAGGACGTGCTCGAGGCCATTGTCGGCGACCTGGGCGAGGAGGACGAACCGGCCGGGTCGGATGCCGTCCGCCGGGCCGATGGCAGCTGGCTTGTGGACGGAGCGATGACGCTCGATCGCTTCCATGAGCTCTTCCCCGAAGCCCCTGCCTTCCCCGGCGAGGAGGATGCCGCCTATCGCACGCTCGGTGGCTTCATCATGGCCGAACTCGGGCGTCTCGCCCGGGTCGGCGATCAGGCGTCACATGCGGGCTGGCGCTTCGAGGTGCTCGATCTCGACGGCAAGCGCGTGGACAAGCTGCTGCTCACCCCCCCGCACGAGGAAACCGGCATTTGATCCTCATCGAAGTCATGCTCCCGGTGGCGATCATCGTACTGGCCGGGTTCATCGCCGGACGCCGCGTGCTCGACGCAGCCGGCATCAAGGCCTTGGCGGACCTCGCGTTCTTCCTCTTTCTGCCCTGTCTGCTCTTCCGTTCGATGGCGACTGCCACCTTCGAGGCCACGGATGCCCAGTTCCTCGCGGTCTATTTCGGCACCTCGCTCGCCTGGTTCGTCGCAGTCACGTTGTTCTCCCGCCGTGTCTGGCGGGAAGCCACCGGAGGCGCCATCGTGCTTGGTCTGGCGGCGGTCTACTCGAACACGGTGCAGCTGGGGATTCCGGTGCAGAAGCTCGCCTTCGGCGAGGCGGGTCTGCGCCTGCAACTCGCCATCATCTCGCTGCAGTCGCTGGTGCTCCTCACGGCGGCGACCGTGTGGATCGAGTCGGCCCGCGCCCGCGCAGCCAAGGCGTCTGGCGGCGCCAGCGCTGGATTCGGGCGCACCATTTTCGATGTCGTGCGTTCAGCCGTGATCCACCCCGTCATCCTGCCGATCGGGCTGGGCCTCCTCTGGAACGCCACGGACCTGCCCCTGCCCAAGTGGTCGGAGCAGCCGCTCGGCTTTCTCGCCTCGGCGGCGGGCCCGCTGTTGCTCGTGCTGATGGGCGCGCAGCTCTCGCGGATGGAGCTGAAGAGCCAGATCCGCGCGGCCTTCGTGTTCAGCGTGCTCAAGAATTTCGTGCATCCGCTGCTCGTTTGGGCGGTTGCCTGGGCGGTCGGACTGCCACCGATCCCGACCGCGGTGGCCGTCGTCTGTGCGGCGCTGCCCATGGGGGCCAACGTATTCCTGTTCTCACAACGCTATCGCGTCAACGAGGACGCCATCACGGCGTCGATCGCGCTGTCCACGCTCGTCGGCATGATCTCGGTCACGCTGGCGCTCGCACTTCTGCCGCGAGTGTGAGCGTCGCCACCGATCCTCAGGGCGCACCATCCCTGCCGCCGACTCTGCTCGCGCTCGGGCCGCTGGCCTTCATCGATGTCGAGACGACAGGCATGCAGCCGCGGGATGACCGGCTGACCGAGATCGCGATCCTGCGCTACGACACGACGGGGCATGTCGAACAATGGTCGAGCCTCGTGAACCCCGGCGTGCCGATCCCTCCGGACATCCAGGCGATGACCGGCATCACGCCCGCAATGGTCAGGAACGCGCCTGCGTTCGACACGGTCGCAGCCACCGCCCACCGTCTGCTCGAAGGTGCCGTCTTCGTCGCCCACAACGCGCGCTTCGACTATGGGTTCATCAAGCATGCCTTCCGCCGAGCGGGACGCCGCTTCACAGCGGACGTGCTCTGCACGGTACGCCTGTCGCGCCTGCTCAACCCCGACGCCGCCGGACACGGTCTGGATCAGTTGATCGCGCGGCACCGTCTCAATGGAGCCGGGCGTCACCGCGCGTCAGGCGACGCCGCCCTGACCGCAGGTTTCGTCGCCGCAGCCTGCAGCGAACGCGGCGCTGACACGGTCGCCGCAGCCATTCGTCGGCTCCTCAAGACGCCGTCGCTGCCAGCCCAGTTGCCGCCCGGCGCCCTCAACGACCTGCCGGATGGCCCTGGCGTCTACGTCTTTCACGGCGCGAACGACCTGCCGCTCTACATCGGCAAGGCAAAACACCTGCGGGAGCGCGTTCGCGCCCATTTTTCGAGCGATTACATGGCGGCGAATGACGTCCGGCTCTCGCGCGAACTGACCCGGATCGCGTGGTTTCCCACTGCGGGCGAGGTGGGCGCGCTGGTGCTCGAATCGCGCTGGGTCAAGTCGCGTGCTCCGCTACACAACATCGCGCTGCGCCGGCACGCCCGCGCAGGTTTCGTGACACTCCCGCCCGAACGCACCGAACCGGTCTTCGAACCGCTTGGCGAGGGGCGTCTCGGCTGGGACGCCCTGACCGCGCGTGAGTCTCCCCTGTCGGCCTGGGGCCCGTTCGCCGATCGCACGGCCGCGAGAAGGTGGCTGGACGCGCTCGCGCAGGCGCATCGACTCTGTCCCCGAGCGCTCGGCCTGGAAGCCGATCACCGCGCCAGACATACCCGAAACGGAGACGACGCTAACGATGGTCGCTCACCCTGCTTTTCACGGCAAGTCGGTCGGTGCCTGGGCTGGTGCATGGGCGAGGAAAGCACTGCGGCCCACCGGGAACGGTTCATCTCCGCAGCAGAAGCGATGCGTCTGCGGGCCTGGCCGTGGTCAGGCCCGGTCGCGTTCGAAGAACTCGATGAGGCAAACGACCGTCGCGAGCGACTGCTGTTCGACCGCTGGTGTCTGGTCGAGGACGGCGTGCGCCAACCCTTCGACCGGGACATCTACCGGCTGTTGGTCAGACTGTGGGAAAGGACGCCGGAGGCATTCGTAGAATCTGCCGCGGTTCAAGCAATGATTCCGTCCGGGGAGTCCGACTGACATGACAACCACCGCGTGGAGAGGTCTCAACGTGCTGGGCACACCGCTTCAGCCCTGCAGCCTGCGTCCCCTCACTGGGTTCACGCGGAGCGGTTGCTGCGAAACCGGCCCGGACGACGCCGGCTCGCACACGGTCTGCGCGGTCATGACCGAGGAATTCCTGGCCTTCACCCGCGAACGGGGCAATGATCTGACCACGCCCCAGCCGATGTATATGTTCCCGGGACTCAGGCCGGGGGATCGCTGGTGCCTGTGCGCGTCGCGGTGGCTCGAAGCCTACCGCGCCGGCGTCGCCCCCCTCGTCGTGCTCGAAGCCTGCCACGAAAAGGCGCTCGACATCGTGCCGCTCGCGGCGCTTCGATCGCACGCAGCGCAGCTTTCTTCGGCCGACTGAGGCGAACGAGTCAATTTCGACGCGTGAGAACAAGTCGTCGCGAGCGAAGCCAAGACGCGGCGCGCGCGGGCGAGAGGCGAGACATACCTCCGGGGTAGGCGATTCCTCAAGCGAGCGCGTGACAGAGTATGGGCAAGCGCAGCCGAGTTGTTCTCACGCGATCAGTCGAAGCGGAGATTGCCGTCGCTGATCAACTTCCGCCACCCATTGAAATCGTTGGCGATGAAGGTGGCCAGCCGCTCCGGCCCGCCCGGCGTAAGCTCCACGCCATCCGCGGTCAGGCGCTCCTGCACGTCGCGCATCGCGAGGATTTTTTGCACCTCGGCGTTGAGCCGGTTCAGGATGGGCTGCGGCGTGCCGAGCGGCGCGACGATGCCCCAGTAGTTGTAGACCTCGGTCCCAGGCGCGCCGGCCTCGGCGACGGTCGGCACGTCGGGCATCTGCGGAACGCGGCGCGCGCCCGTCACCGCGAGCGGCTTGGCCTTGCCCGCCTTGAAATGCGGGAGCATCGCGGGGATGCTTCCGGTGAGGAGCTGAATCGACCCCCCCAGGAGATCCGTCGTGGCGGGTGCGATGCCCTTGTAGGGCACATGCAGGATGTCGGTGCCGGTACGCACCTTGAACAGCTCGAGCGCGAGATGATTCACGCCACCGGTGCCAGCGCTGCCGTAGGACAGCTTGCCCGGGTTCGCCTTGGCATGGGCGATCATTTCCCTGAGCGAATTGAAGGGCGCCTTCTCGCTCGCTGCCCAGACGAGCGGGCCGGCCGCGATCAGGGCCACCGGAGCGAAGCCGCGCACCGGGTCGTACTTCGCCACCTCCGGTGTCGCCGCGGCGACGGTCGTGAAGGGTGAGGCCACGAAAAGCAGCGTGTACCCATCGGCCGGCGCACTCGCCACGAACTGGGTGCCGATGGCCCCGCTCGCCCCGGCACGGTTTTCCACCACGACCGGCTGCTTCAATTCGCCTTCGAGCTTCTGCGCGACGAAGCGCGCAACCGCATCGGTACCCGCACCGGCCGCGAACGGAACGATCAGCTTGATCGGGCGATCCGGGAACTGGGCCCGTGCGACCGCCGTCCATCCGACCACCCCACCGAGCACCAATATTTTCAGGAAACGCAGCATGTGAGCACCCCAGCCAGCCCGCGCTGGCCGTCCGATTCAGAAAGACCCGCGAGTCTAGCGATCCTGTCCTCCACCGCCTTGACGTGCGCGTTACAGTCGCGCCGGTCAACCCCTGACATCGCTTCCCGAACTGAGCCATGCACACCTCCCCCACACCCGACACCGAGCCGCTCGCCATCCCCGCCCCGCAGTCGGGCCAGGCTACCCCGGTTGACCAGAGCGCGGCGCTCCTTGCGCTCCGGCTCGTGCTCACGCTCGGGCCGCGGTTCAACCTCCGGCGTGACATCAACGACGTGATGACGCTGTGCGCACGGCATCTGCGCTGGCCCCACGGCGTCGTGGCGCGGCTGCAGCGCTTTCTCTCGCAGCGCTGCGCCGACCTGCCGGCGTGGCACGGGGTGGCCGATCTCTCGGCGGAGGCCTTCGTCGCGCGCCATTGCGTCTGGAATGGAACCTATGACGACACGACCGTCTTCTACTTTCTCGACGAGTACTGCAAGCAGAACCAGAAGGAAGTCCTTGCCCTGCTCTCGACCACGGCCGATGCGCTGGAGCACGCGGTGCGCCGGTCCCCGCCACGCATCCGCGAAAACATCGCGCTGCTCGGCCGCGTGCTCGGGTTGAACGCCGCAGAGCAAGCCCTGCTCCATTCGGCCGCGCTCGCCAAGTGCTCGCGCGACCTCCGGCCTGTGCTCGTCGATTGCAAGGCCTCGAGCGCAGCCGAGGCGCACGCGATGCTCGCCGAGGTGACCGGTGCGGACGCCCGGGAAATCGGCCTCGCACTGAAGCCGGGCGGACGGCTTGAGTCGCTCGCACTCATCGACGCGCCGATCGCCGAACACAACATCACCGACTTGGGCGATCTCATGCGGCTTACCGACCGCCTCTTGCCCATCCTGCAGGCGGAGTACGCGGGCGAGGCCGCGCTCATGGCGGCCTTCACACGGCCGGCGAAGCCGACCGCGCTCAGCCTCGCTGACTATCCGCACGTCGAGGACGATGCGCGCTACCTCGCCGCCCTGCTCGCCGCCGCCTCCGAGCGGCGGGAGGCGGGTGTCAACGTCCTGATCTACGGCGCGCCAGGCACAGGCAAGACCGAATTCGCGAAGGTCATCGCATCGATGGCGGGGGCCGAACTCTACGAGGTCGAATGCTTCGACCGCGAGGGGGCAAGCCTCACCGGCAAGGAGCGTTACCGTTCGCTCCAGATCTCCCAGTCCTTTCTCAAGGGCCGCCAGAACACGGTGCTGCTCTTCGACGAGGTGGAGGACGTCTTCCCGTCCAACCCCTCGGACATGCTCAACATGTTCCTCGCCGACGAGCACCATCGCGGCAGCGTCAACGGCAAGGCCTGGGTGAACCAGACGCTCGAGACCAACCCGGTGCCGACGATCTGGATTTCCAACGCGATCCACCAGATCGACCCAGCCTATCGCCGCCGCTTCCAGTTCCACCTCGAGCTCAAGAACCCGCCACAGAAGGTGCGCGCGAACATCACCCGCAAGCATCTGGCCGACCTGCCGGTGAGCGAGGCCTTCATCGAAAAGCTCTCGGCGCGACGCACGCTCACCCCGGCGCAGATCCATGCCGCGGCACGGTTCGCCCAACTGACCGCGGGCCGTGTGGGCGACGACGTGGAGGCGCTGATCGAGCGGCAGCTCGATCGCTCGGAGGCCGCGCTCGGCCTCAAGGACGACAAGTCCTCGGGCGACTTCCGGCCGAGTGTCACGCACTACGATCTTTCGCTGCTCAACGTCGAGACCCGTCACCCGGTCGAGCGCATCGTGGCCTCGCTCAAGGCGAAGGGCGCGGGCAGTCTGCTCTTCCACGGCCTGCCGGGCACCGGCAAAACCGCGCTCGCCGAGCACATCGCACGCGAGATCGAGCGCCCTCTCATGATCCGCAAGGCGAGTGACCTCGTCTCCAAGTGGGTGGGCGAGACCGAGCAGAACATGGCCGCAATGTTCAAGGAGGCCGCCACCGAAAAGGCCGTCCTGCTGCTCGACGAGGCGGACAGCTTCTTCCAGCCGCGCGGAATGGCGCAGCGCAGCTACGAGGTCACCGAAGTCAACGAAATGCTCCAGCAGATGGAGCGCTTCGGCGGCGTGTTCGTCTGCACGACCAACCTGATCGACCGGATCGACGAGGCGGCGCTCCGGCGCTTCACTTTCAAGATCCGCTTCAACCCGCTCAAACCCGAGCAGCGCGAACGGATGTTCGTGACCGAGGCGCTCGCAGGCGATGCACCCCGGCTTACCGAACGCCATCGCCACACGCTCGCGAAGCTTGACCTGCTCACCCCCGGCGACTTCGCTGCGGTGAAGCGGCAGGTCGCACTCTTCGACGAACCGCTCGCGCCGGACGATTTCCTCGCCCAGCTTGTGGAAGAGCACAAGGTCAAACCCGACGTGAAATGGGCGCGCTCGATCGGGTTCTCAGGCTGACGGAGCAGCCAGCGGCCGCAAGACCGCGCGCCATGCATCCACCTTGCGCTCGAAGGTCCATGTTGCGTTTGCCGGGCTGGTCGAGGGCAGCCCGATGATCTCGATCTCGCTGCCATGGAGCAGTCGACGCGCCTCACGGTAAGCGAGCCCACCGTTGCAGGCGATGCGCTCGAGCCGGTGGCACCTTTCGATGAGCCCGAGGAGATCGTTGGCCTCACCCCGTTCGATCGCGCTGTCCAGGCTGCCTTCGCGCTCGCAGCTTGCGTAGACGTCCCAGAGCGCGAGGCCACGGTCGCGAAGCCACCGACACCGCGCGCGATAGGCCGTCGGTTGGGGGTGCTCCGGCCAGACCGATGCGAGCAGCCGCCAGAACTGGTTCTGCGGGTGCGCGTAGTAACGCTGCTCGGCGAGCGAGCGCACGCCGGGAAAGCTCCCGAGCACGAGCACCCGGGCGTCACGGCGGGCGATCGCAGCCAATCCAGTCAGCAGCATGGCGTGGTAGCTTATCGGCATCGAAACCCGATTTCGGAGAAACGGCTATGCACACCCTGTCCCGCCGTCAGGCGCTTTTCGCCCTGGGCGCACTGCCCGCGCTCGGCGTGGGTCTTCCCGCCTTTGCCCAGACACGAACGATCAAGATTCTCGTGGGCTTCCCCCCGGGTGGTGGCACCGACGCCATCGCGCGACTCCTCGCCGATCGCCTCAAGGACGAACTGCCGGGCACGCAGCTTGTGGTCGAGAACAAGGCCGGGGCCGGCGGGCAGCTCGCCGCGCAGGCGCTCAAGGCGGCCGCGCCCGACGGGCTCACCTTGTTCCTCACGCACGACCACACGATCTCGATCCTGCCGCAGGTGACCAAGAATCCCGGCTTCGATCCGGCCGCGGACTTCGCACCCGTGGCGGGCTTCGCGACCTTCGTGAACGCATTCGCCGTCTCGGGCGGCACACCGGCCAAGTCCTTCAACGAATACATCCAGTGGATCCGCGACGGCGGCGACCGCTCGGGTGGCAACACCGCCAAGGGTCGCGGCACCGTGGGCGTCCCGGCGCCCGCATCGATCCCCGAGTTCGTGGTCAAGCTCATCGCCCAGCGTTACCAGCTCGACCTCGCGCCCGCCCCCTACCGCGGCAGCGCACCCATGATGGCCGACATGCTGGGCAACCAAATCGCGGCCGGCACAGGCTCGGTGCCGGATTTCATCGAGAACCACCGTGCCGGGCGCCTGCGCGTGGTCGCCGTGATGGGGCGTGAGCGCCAGAGCCTGCTGCCGGATGTTCCGACCTTCGCGGAACTGGGCCTCGCCGGCTTCGAGGAGGTGCCCTACTACGGCTTCTTCGCGCCCAAGGGCGTGCCCGCGGCCTTCGTGCAGGAGTTCGGCGCTGCGCTCCAGCGCGCGCTCGGCAAGGGTGATCTGCGCGAGCAGATGACCCGCATGGGGCTCGCGCCCGGCTACATGACCGCGCAGCAGCTCGGTGAGCGCGAGCGGGCCTACACCCGCGTGTGGACGGAAATCATCAAGAGCCGGGGCTTCGCGCCGGCGGGTTGATCGGGCGGTTGACCGCCTCCACGGGCATGCCCGGCGGTATGCCCAGGCGGATCAGATCAGCTCGCCCTGGCTGCCCGGCGCGTCCGCATCGTCCTCCGGCTCCTCGATGCGCTCGATGCCGGAGAGCTTGACGCCCTCGTCGAGTTTGATCAGGGTCACGCCCTGAGTCGAGCGCCCGGATTCGCGGATCGACTTCACGGTCGTGCGGATGAGTACTCCGGCCGTCGTGATGAGCATCACCTCGTCCTTCGGACTCACGAGGGTCGCCGCCACGACCTTGCCGTTCCGGGCCGACTGCTGGATCGCGATCATGCCCTTCGTGCCGCGGCCGTGGCGGGTGTATTCGACGATCGGCGTGCGCTTGCCGTAGCCGTTCTCGGTGGCGGTCAGCACCTGCTGCTCTTCGTTGTCTGCGACCAGCATGGCGATCAACCGCTGTCCGGGCTCGAGCATCATGCCGCGCACGCCGCGCGCGTTGCGGCCCATCGAGCGCACGTCGTTCTCGTCGAAGCGGACGGCCTTGCCGCCATCGGAGAAGAGCATCACGTCGTGCTTGCCGTCGGTGAGCGCGGCACCGATCAGGTAGTCACCGTCGTCCAGGTCCACCGCGATGATGCCGGTCTTCTTGGGACGCGAGAAGTCCTCGAGCGAGGTCTTCTTGACCGTGCCCATGCTCGTGGCCATGAAGATGTATTTCTCGGGGTCGAAGTCCTTGACCGCCACGATCGCCGTGATCTTTTCGCGGTCGGCGAGCGGAAACAGGTTGACGATCGGCTTGCCGCGGCTGTTGCGGCCGCCTTCGGGCACTTCATAGACCTTGAGCCAATAGACGCGGCCCCGGTTCGAGAAGCACAGGATCGTGTCATGGGTATTGGCGATGAAGAGTCGCTCGACGAAGTCTTCTTCCTTCGTCGCGGTGGCCTGCTTGCCGCGCCCCCCGCGCTTCTGCGCGCGGTATTCCTCGACCGGCTGGGCCTTGAAGTAACCGCCGTGCGTGAGCGTCACGACCATGTCCTGCGGCTTGATGAGATCCTCGATCGAGGTCTCCTCGGCATTGAGCACGATCTCGCTCTTGCGCGCATCGCCGAACTGCTTCTTGATGTCGGCGAGCTCGGTGGCGATGATCTGGGTCACGCGCTCGGGCTTGGAGAGGATGTCCAGCAGATCGCGCACGGTCTCGATGATCTCCTTGTATTCGGCAAAGACCTTGTCGGACTCCATCGCCGTCAGGCGCTGCAGGCGCATCTCGAGAATCGCCTTGGCTTGGACCGGGGTCAGGCGGTAGCCCTGTTCCTTCTCCTGCCAGCAGTATTCGACACCGATGTCGTCCGGCCGCAGGAAGTCGGCGCTCGCGCGGCTCACCATCTCCTTGACCAGCGGGCTCTTCCAGAGGCGGCTCGTGAGCGCGGTCTGGGCCTCGTCCGGCGAGGCGCTCTTCTTGATGGTTTCGATGATGGCGTCGACGTTCTCGAGCGCGACGGCCAAGCCCTCCAGGATGTGCCCCTTGGCGCGCGCTTGCTTGAGTTCGAAGCGCGTTCGCCGCGTCACCACCTCGCGCCGATGCAGCAGGAAGGCCTCGAGAAGCTCCTTCAGGTTCAGCACCCGTGGCCGACCGTCCACCAGGGCCACCGTGTTGACCCCGAAGCTGTCCTCAAGCTGCGTGTTCTTGTAGAGATTGTTGAGAACGATGTCCGGGATTTCGCCGCGCTTCAGCTCGATGACGATCCGCATCCCGGATTTGTCTGATTCGTCACGCAGATCACTGATGCCTTCGATCTTCTTGTCACGGACCAGCTCGCCGATCTTCTGCAGCAGCGTGGCCTTGTTGACCTGGTAGGGAATCTCGTCGACGATGATGGCCTGCCGGTCGGTCTTGCCAATCGGCTCGAAATGGGTCCGCGCCCGCATGACGACGCGCCCGCGACCGGTCCGGAACGCCTGATGCACGCCCTCGAGCCCGTAGATGTACCCACCCGTGGGAAAGTCCGGCGCGGGCAGAACGGCAATCAGCTCGTCGACCGTCGCCTCGGGCCGCTTGAGCAGGAGCAACGTGGCGTCGATCACCTCGGAGAGGTTGTGCGGCGGAATGTTGGTCGCCATGCCGACCGCGATGCCGGCCGAGCCATTGACCAGAAGATTCGGAAATTTGGCAGGAAGGACGGTGGGTTCCTGCTCCTTGCCGTCGTAGTTGTCCTGGAAATCGACGGTTTCCTTGTCGAGATCGGCCAGCAGTTCGCCCGCGATCTTCTCCAGGCGACACTCCGTGTAGCGCATCGCCGCCGCGTTGTCGCCGTCGACCGAACCGAAGTTGCCCTGCCCGTCGATCAGGGTGTAGCGCAGCGAGAAATCCTGCGCCATGCGCACGAGCGTGTCGTAGATCGCACTGTCACCGTGGGGGTGGTATTTGCCCATGACGTCGCCCACGACGCGCGCGCATTTCACGTAGGGCCGGTTGTGGACGTTGTTCGCCTCGTGCATGCCGAAGAGCACCCGCCGGTGAACCGGCTTCAGACCATCGCGCACATCCGGGAGCGCGCGACCGACGATCACGCTCATCGCGTAATCGAGGTAGGACGAGCGCATCTCCGCTTCAAGGCTGATCGGCAGGGTTTCCTTCGCGAACTGATCCATGGCGTCTTTCGTGGTGGCCCGCGCCGCGGGCAAATCGTCACCGGCGGGGCCCGAAAACTGCCCCGGCAAGACCGATGAGGGAACGCCCTGATTTTACCGACCCCAGCCCCCCCCTCCCGGCAGCGCACTGCACGCAGGCGTTGCGGTCGCGCCACAGTGCAAACATGTGTCGCATTGAAGACGGAGCTCGGGCTTGGCAAGCATTGCGGGGCACAAGCCCGGTGGTATATTGCCCTCAGTGGGGATTCAGACCATCTCGCGTGATGCTTTGCGGGCCGGTCGAAATCACCGTTGTTTCCTGTAGTTCAGCCATTAAGGGGTAACAAGACAATGAAACTTCGCTTAATCGCAAGCGCAGTCGCCGGGGCAGTGGCAGCACTGTCGGCAGGCGCCGCCCTTGCGCAAGCCACGCCCAGCAACAGCGGTTACCTGCTCTCCGCAACGGGTGATGCCAAGAACAACGTCGTTCGCAGCGGCCGCTACGGCACCAACAATGCGTCATGCAACCTCTGCTGGCGCACGGGCTACTGGACCCCCGCGATGGCCATCGCCGAGTGCGATCCCGACCTTGTGAAACGTGCGGCCCCGCCGCCTCCCCCGCCGCCGCCGGCTCCTCCTCCGGCTCCGGTCGCGCCGCCGCCTCCGCCCGCAGCTCCTGCGCAGCCGGCGACGCCGCCTGCGCCGGCTGCTCCTCCTGCGGCGCCCGCGGTCCAGAAGATCACTATCGCATCCAAGGCGCTGTTCGACTTTGACAAAGCGGTGCTCAAGCCCGAAGGTCAGGCCGTGCTGGATCGCGAGATCATCTCGCGCATCGGCCAGATCCAGAAACTGGAGCTCGTGCTGGTCACCGGCCACACCGACCGTCTCGGTTCGCAGCAGTACAACCAGAGGCTGTCCGAGCGCCGTGCCGCCGCCGTCGCCGCCTACCTCGCGAGCAAGGGCGTGCCCAAGGACAAGATCGAGACGCTCGGCATGGGCAAAACCCAGCCGGTTCCGGGCGTCGTCTGCGAGCAGAAGAACCGCAAGCAACTGATCGCCTGCCTCCAGCCGCATCGCCGCGTGGAAGTCGAGGTCAAGGGCGAGATCACCGTTCGCCGCTGATCCTGACGACCGCGACCGTGAAACCCCGCTTCGGCGGGGTTTTTCTTTTCTGCTGCGCTGCTCTGGTGCGTCGCGGCGCTCGACAAGCAAAGGAAATCTCACGCCATGTGGAGTCTGATCGAAGCCTCGTGGATCGTCACCGGCGTCACCGATAGCGATGAAGTGAGCGCGACTCCCGGAGGTGCAGTCGCCATTGACGCCGAGGGTCGTATCGTGGCGGCAGGTCGCCGGGAAGACGTGGTCGCGGCAACCCGATCATCGGATGCGCCCGAACCGGCAGAACGCGTGGTTCTGGATCGCCACATCCTGATGCCCGGGCTCGTCAATGCACACACGCACGCAGCCATGACGCTGCTCCGGGGCCATGGCGATGATCGGGCGCTTGAGGACTGGCTCCAGAACTACATCTGGCCCGCAGAGGCGGAACTGGTAGACCCCGAGTTCGTCCGCGTGGGCACGCTGCTTGCCGCTGCGGAAATGCTCGCAGGCGGCACCACGACCTGCGCCGACATGTACTTCTTCCCGGAGGCAGCGGGTCGCGCGTTCGTCCGCATGGGGATGCGCGCCCAGCTCGCCATGCCGGTGCTCGACTTTCCGACGCGCTATGCGTCCGATGCCGACGGCTATCTGCGGGCCAACCTCGACGCGCGCGATGCCCTCGCCGATGAGCCTCTGCTCAGCTGGGCGCTCGGTCCTCACGCGCCGTACACGGTCAGCGATGCAACCTACACCCGCGTGCTTGCGTTCGCCTCGGAACTCGACATTCCGATCCACACCCACCTGCAGGAGACGGCCGACGAGGTCGCGACGAGCCGCGCGCAGTACGGGAGCACACCTGCTGCTCGACTGGCCGGGCTTGGTGTGGCATCGGCGGGACTCGTCGCCGCCCACGGCGTGCACTTGGAAGTTGCCGATCGCTCGCTGCTCGCCCAAGCCGGCGCGAGCGTCATCCATTGCCCCTCGTCCAACCTCAAGCTCGCCAGCGGACTGGCTGACGTGGCGGCGCTCTTGCGGGCGGGCGTCAATGTCGGGTTGGGAACCGATGGAGCGGCATCCAACAACCGGCTCGATCTGTTCGAGGAAATGCGCTTGGCCGCGCTTCTTGCGAAGGTCGTGTCCCGCGATGCGGCCAGCGTCACCGCAACCCAGGCCTTTCTTCTCGCCACGCGCAACGGTGCGCGCGCCCTCCGGCTGGACGATCGCATCGGCACGCTCGAGGCCGGAAAGCGGGCCGATCTGGTCGCCGTGCGTCTCGACACCCCCGCGGCGATACCGATGTTCGACCCGGTCTCGCACTTGGTCTACGTTGCGGGTCGAGCGGACGTGACCCACGTCTGGGTCGACGGACGCACGCGCGTCACGGAAGGGAGGCTGGCGGAGGGGCCACACGGTGCTTTGGCAGAATGCGCGGGCTCGATCGCGACCTTCGCCAATCGTGTTCGCGCGCTTCGCAAATGACCACACCGCAGACCGACCCTGAGAGCCCCCCGAAGGCGCGTGAGAATGCCGATCCGGCTGAACTTGCCCGCTTTTCGGCACTGGCCAGCCAGTGGTGGGATCCGGCGGGCAAGTTCCGCCCGCTGCACGACATCAATCCGCTTCGCGTGGCGCTCATCGAGGCCTTGCTCCAAGGCGAGGGCGGATTGCATGGCAAGCGCATCGCCGACGTGGGCTGCGGTGGCGGCCTCCTGTCGGAGGCGCTGGCCAGCCGCGGCGCGCGTGTCACGGGCATCGATCTCGCGACGAAGGCGCTCTCGGTCGCCCGCCTGCACGCGATCGAGACGGGGGTCCGCGTCGATTACCGCGAGATGTCGGCCGAGGCACTCGCCGAAGCCGAGCCCCACGCCTACGACGTCGTCACGTGCCTGGAGATGCTGGAGCACGTCCCGGATCCGGCGCAAGTCGTCGCCGCCTGCGCTCGACTCGCGCGGCCGGGCGGGCACGTGCTGTTCAGCACGATCTCGCGCACGCCCAAGGCCTATGCGCTTGCCGTGGTGGGCGCAGAGTACGTGCTGGGTCTGCTGCCGCGGGGCACGCATGACTATGAAAAATTCATCCGCCCCTCCGAACTCGAGGCCTTCGCCCGGGCAGCGGGCCTCGCTGTGGTGGAACTCCGAGGCATGCGTTACAACCCGTTCAGCCGCCGGGCTGACTGGTCGTCGGACGTCGGTGTCAACTATCTGCTGGTCTGCCGTGCCCCGGGCGGCCGCTGACCCGTCGAAAGGCGCTGAGCCACCGCTCGGGCGTCCGCGACCTCGGGCGATCCTGTTCGATTTCGATGGCACGCTGATCGACAGCGCCCCAGACCTTGCTGGCGCCGTCAACGAACTGCGCGCCGAGCGGGCACTCGATCCGCTGCCCTATGCAGCGCTTCGTGGACACGCCACCTACGGCGCGCGCAGTCTGCTCAGGGCCGGCCTCGACATCACGCCGGAGCACCCGGACTACGAGCCGCTGCGGGCACGCTTTCTCGCCCTCTACGACGCACGCAAGCTCACCTCCGCCGTGCCGTTCGACGGCGTGGCCGAACTTCTCGCCACCCTCGACGCGCAAGGCATCCGCTGGGGAATCGTGACCAACAAGCACTCGCGCTTCGCGCTGCCGATGATCGAGGCCCTGCTCGTGGCGCGCGGATGGCAGCCGGGCGTCATCATCTGCGGCGACAGCACACCCAGCCCGAAGCCTGCTCCGACGCCACTTCTCGCGGCAGCCGAGCGGATTGGCTGCACGAGCGATACCTGCTGGTACGTCGGCGACGGCGAGAACGACATGCTGGCTGCACAGGCAGCGCAGATGCAACCGATCCTCGCCGCCTACGGCTACCTGCCCGAGGCTCGGGTCGCCGAATCATGGCGCGACCGGCACGCGGCACTTGTGATCGAGGCTCCGAATCAGTTGATCTCGTTGCTCGATTCGGGCGGCTGACGTCCACCGAAACGCTACGAAGCCCCACGGGAAGCGCTGATCAAGTGTCGCGAGCAAGCCCGAGTGCGAGGAGCCGCGCAGGGAAGAGCGAGACATACCTTGGCGGTAGGCGAGCGATGACCGAGCACGCGACGAAGCAATCGGGCTGCACAGTAACTTGATCAGCGTTTCCTCAACCCCGGCAGCGCGCAGCAGCCACCACCCAACGCCTCGGCGTCCCGCCGCGCTCCCCTTCGATGACCACCGCCCCGCCAGACGCAACCTTGTCGATCACGGCGGACAGGACCGCCCCTGCATCCTTCAGTGGCACGCCATCGGCACGCACCAGCAGGTCGCCGTCCGCCACACCGAATGTGGCCGTCACGCCTCCCGTCGACCGCGCACGTACGCCCGCCGGTTCTGCCGCGAAGATCCGGGTGAAAACGGCGCGCTCGGCAGCCAGCGCAGCGGCTACCTGCGGCTCCATGAACACGGCCTGTGCCCGATCTCGCTCGGACAGGGCACAGGCAGGCGCTGCGCCGCCCGAAGATGCGCGCTGTCCCGGCACGCCGCGGCCAGCAGCCGACGATGGGCTGTTGGCAAACAGGGCGATCTCATCTCCCGTGGCCGTTCGTACCGCGTCACGCTCCACGCGCGCCACCGCCGTGCCGCCGGGCAACGAATCACCTTCCGACACGGAAAGAATTGCCGTCCCCGAACGGAACCACGCGCGATCGTTGACGATCCCCATGAGGCGTACGCTCTCTGCAGCTCGGGTCGCGCCTGACACGGCGGGTGTTGCAGCCACCAGGACGATCGGCTCAGGCAACCTCAGGGGGCCATCAGCTGAAAGAAGGTGCGTCCCCCAGGCATCAAGCACGCGGCTTGCTGCAAGCCCGAGCAGAACCGCCACGGCGACGGTGGCCGCAATCGTGATCCAGGGCGAGTTCGAGGCCATCGCGAAATCATCCCTTCAAGGGAAACGCTGATTGATTGTCGCGAGCAAGCCCGAGTGCGCGGAGCCGCGCAGCGAAGACCGAGACATATCAAAGAGATAGGCGAGCGATGAGCGAGCACGCGCCAAAGCAATCGGGTTGCGCAGCAAATCAATCAGCGTTTCCCAAGCCGTGCGCCGAAACCGCAGTTTTATACTCGAAGGCTTTCGGGACCGTTTCACGACACGGCGCGTCGCTTTGCTTGGGCGCCTCTCGCCAGCCTGACGCCATCCTGAGCCCGTGATTGCAACCCCGCCCGCAGGTTGCACAACAGCATGAATCCCTACCTCGCCGATCTGAACGAATTCACGTTCACCCGCCTTGCACGCCTGCTCGCCGGCAATCGGCCGCCGCCCGAGCTCGCCCCGATCGACCTCTCGATCGGTGAGCCGAAGCATCCGACGCCAATGTTCATCCGCGAGGCGCTCGCGCAAGCGTCCGCCGGGCTGGCGCAATACCCGCCGACCAAGGGCAGGGATGCCCTGCGAACCGCGATCGCGGGCTGGCTCTCCCGGCGATTCGGTTTGCCCAGCCTGGATCCCGCGACCCAGGTACTACCGGTTCTCGGGAGCAAGGAAGCGCTCTACAGCTTCACCCAGCTCGCGGTCGACCCGCGCCGCCCGCGGCCCACCGTGGTCATGCCCAATCCGCTCTACATGGTCTACGAAGGTGCAACGACGCTGTGCGGCGCGCGCCCATATTTCGTCAACCGTCGGCCCGAGGGCGGCCATGCTTGGGACGAGGTGCCGGATTCGGTGTGGGCGGACACGCAGATGCTCATCGTCTGCTCACCGGACAACCCCACCGGTGACATCACCCCGCGCGCCACCTGGCAGCGGCTGTTCGAGCTGGCCGACCGGCATGGCTTCGTCATCGTGGCCGACGAGTGCTACAGCGAGATCCATTTCGATGAGTCGGCACCGCCCAAGGGGGCCCTGCAGGTTGCGGAGGAACTGGGGCGGGGCGACTTTCGCAACCTGATCAGTACCGGCTCGCTGTCCAAGCGATCGAACGCACCGGGGCTGCGCTCCGGCTATGTCGCCGGCGATGCCCGCTGGATCGCGGCCTTCCTGAAGCTCCGGGCATTCAACGGCTCCGCCATGTCAGCCACGGTCGCCGCGGCGAGCATCGCCGCCTGGAATGATGAAGCTCATGTGGTCGCCAACCGCGAGGCCTACGCGCGGAAGTTTCGCGAGTTGACCCCCCGCCTCACCGGTCTGCTCGGTGTGACACACCCCAAGGCGGCCTTTTACTGGTGGGCAAGCATCCCGAGCGCGTGGGGCGACGATGATGAAGCCTTCACGCGCGAGTTGCATGAGGCGACCGGCGTGACCGTCATTCCCGGTACCTACCTGTCGCGTACCGCGGCCAATGGCATCAATCCGGGCCGCAGTCACGTCAGAATCGCGCTTGTTCCTGAATTCGACGCCTGCGCCGAGGCCGTCGATCGCATCGCTGCGTTCGTGAAGGCGCGCGGACACTGACTCCACCCACCCCATCAATCATGACCTCTTCCCTGCAAAACCTCATCGACGCCGCCTGGGAGCAGCGCGCCGACCTGTCCCCGAAATCGCATCCGAAGGACCTCTTCGAGGCCGTCGAAACCGTGATCCGCGAACTGAATAAGGGTCGCCTGCGCGTGGCCGAGAAAATCGACGGCCAGTGGGTCACGCACCAATGGATCAAAAAGGCGGTGCTGCTCTCCTTCCGCCTGCGCGACAACGAGCCCGTGGCCGCCGGTGATCTCGCATTCTTCGACAAGGTCCCGACCAAGTTCGCCCACCTCGATGCCGAGCAGATGAGGGCGAGCGGCGTGCGCGTCGTGCCTCCGGCCGTGGCTCGCCGGGGCGCCTACCTCGCGCGCAACGTGGTGCTGATGCCGTCCTACGTGAACATCGGCGCCTATGTGGATGAAGGCACGATGGTGGACACGTGGGCTACGGTGGGCTCCTGCGCCCAGATCGGCAAGAACGTCCACCTCTCGGGAGGCGTCGGCATCGGCGGCGTGCTCGAGCCCCTGCAGGCCAACCCGACGATCATCGAAGACAACTGCTTCATCGGTGCCCGATCCGAGGTGGTCGAAGGCGTGATCGTCGAGGAAAACTCGGTGCTCGGCATGGGGGTCTACATTGGCCAGAGCACCAAGATCTACAACCGCGCGACCGGCGAGGTGACCTACGGACGCGTACCGGCCGGCTCCGTCGTGGTCGCCGGTTCGCTGCCCTCGGCGGATGGCCGCTACAGCCTCTACTGCGCCGTGATCGTCAAGCAGGTCGATGCGAAGACGCGCAGCAAGACAGGCATCAACGAACTCCTGCGCGGCGACTGACGCCCCATGTCCGTACAGATCAAGACTCCGGAAGACATCGAAGGCATGCGACGGGTCGGCCGGAAGACGGCCGAGATCCTTGACTTCATCACGCCCTACGTGAAACCGGGTGTGACCACCGATGAACTCGACCAACTCTGCGCGGAGTTCGTCACCAAGGTGCAGGGCGGCTATTCGCCGAACCTCAACTACGCCCCCCCGGGGCATCGCCCCTTCCCGAAGTCGATCTGCACTTCGCCCAACCATGTCGTCTGCCACGGCATTCCGGGCCCGAAGAAACTCAAGGACGGCGACATCCTCAACATCGATGTCGCGATGGTGCTCGACGGGTACTACGGCGATACGAGCCGGATGTTCATGGTGGGCAAGCCCACGATCCAAGGCAAGCGCCTGGTCGAGGCAACCTACGAGGCCATGTGGCGCGGCATCCGTGCGGTTCGGCCTGGGGCGACACTCGGCGACATCGGGCACGCGATCCAGAGCTTCGTCGAGCCGTTGGGCTACTCGGTCGTGCGGGAATTCTGTGGCCACGGCATCGGCAAGCGCTACCACGAGGAGCCGCAGGTCATGCACTACGGCAAGCCGGGCACCGGTCTCACGCTGGTTCCAGGCATGATGTTCACCATCGAGCCGATGATCAACGCGGGCCGCGCGGGCATCCGAATCCTCGCCGATGGCTGGACGGCGGTCACGGCCGATCACAGCCTGTCCGCACAGTGGGAGCACACGGTGCTGGTGACTGAGACGGGCTACGAAGTCACGACCCTCTCGGACGGCGCTCCGCCGCCTCCCTGACCGCTCGCCGACGATGACGAGTGCCCTCGCGGCGATGCGTTCGACGCATCGCGAGAGCGTCCAGGCCTTGTTTGCGGGCGGTGTGGACGCTCCGACCACGAACGAGTGCCTCATCCGCCACGCTCAGAAAGTCGACCGACTGCTCGCCGATCGCTGGACAGCCCGCGGGCTTGCGTCTCACGGGCTTGCCCTGCTCGCCGTGGGCGGCTACGGCCGCGGCGAACTGTTCCCGCACTCCGACGTGGACATCATGATCCTGCATGGTGATGCGCCTCCGCCGTCGGGGCCCATCGAGCAGTTTCTCGGTGACGCCTGGGACCTGGGACTGGATCTCGGGCACAGCGTGCGCAGCGTGAAGGAGACGCTGGCCCAGTCGGCAGCCGATGTGACCGTCGCCACCGCGCTCCTCGAGCGCCGCGTGCTCACGGGCGACGCTGACCTCGTCAAGACGCTGGATCGCGCGTGGGCAGCGCACTTCGATTCCGGCCACTTCGTGAAGGCCAAGCTGTTCGAGCAGCAGCAGCGGCATCTGAGGTTCCAGGACACGGCCTACAACCTGGAGCCCAACATCAAGGAGAGCCCGGGCGGGCTGCGCGACGCGCAGATGGTGATCTGGGTCGCCCGGGCCCTCGGCCGCGGTGACGATTTTCCGAGTCTCGTCCGCGCAAGGCTCCTGACGACTGCGGAGGATCGGGATCTTGCGCAGGCCATCGACCACCTGCGTTTCCTGCGCGCCCAGTTGCACTTGCTCGCTGGCCGACGCGAGGATCGGCTCGTGTTCGAGCTGCAGACTCGACTCGCTGCGGCGCTTGGCCTCGTCGAGGAGCGGGGCCTGCGGCCGAGCGAAGTGCTCATGCAGCGCTACTACCAGGCCGCACGCCGGATCAAGCTGTTCAATGAAATCCTGCTCGATGCGCTGACCACGACGGGAGGTTCCCGACGCGTCGCGCTGCCGGGCGC
This sequence comes from uncultured Alcaligenaceae bacterium, assembly GCA_964609555.1. Lineage (GTDB taxonomy): Bacteria > Pseudomonadota > Gammaproteobacteria > Burkholderiales > Casimicrobiaceae > Casimicrobium. Next base: position 38,820 of record CAZSTF010000007.1, read on the forward strand.
GCGCTTCGCCCAGCGCGGCGACCGGCTCGATGTCGCGCAGGATGACACCCGGCTCGACGCGGAAGACGTGCTCGAAGCCTACCGCCTGCTCTACCGCGATCGCCAGTACCGGAGCTTCACTCCGGCCCTCCGGCGCGCGATCATGCGTGCCGTTGCCGAACTGCCGCGCGAGGCGTTCACGGCTCGGGCGGTCAGCGACCGTCTGCTCGCCGCGCTGCGCGCGGATCACGGCGTGTACCACGCCCTGCGCGACATGAACGAACTCGGGGTGCTCGGACGGCTGATTCCCCCTTGGGAGGCCATCGTCGGGCAGATGCAGCACGACCTGTTCCACGTCTACACAGTTGATCAGCACATCCTGATGGTGCTCCGGAACATGCGCCGGTTCGCGGACCCGGTGCATGCGCACGAGTACCCCCTGTGCAGCCAGCTCATCACCGAGTTCCCCGAGCGCGAAGTGCTCTACCTCGCCTGTCTGTTCCACGACATCGCCAAGGGACGGGGGGGTGATCACTCGGAGCTCGGCCAACGTGATGCACTGACCTTCTGCGCCCATCTCGGGCTCGCTCCCGAAAGCGCGGAACTGGTCGGCTGGCTGGTCGAGCACCACCTCCGGATGTCGAGCGTGGCCCAGAAGCGGGACATCACCGACCCGGCCGTGGTGCGTGAGTTCGCGCAGCTCTGCGGCACCGAGCTTCGCCTCGTGGCGCTCTACCTGCTGACCGTGGCTGACGTGCGCGGCACGAGCCCGAAGGTCTGGAATAGCTGGAAGGCGCGCCTGCTCGAAGAGCTGTTCCGCTCGGCACGTGCCTGGCTGAGACAGGGCGCTCGCGAGGACAGCGATTTCGATCTGCTGGCCGACCGCCTGATCGAGGCGCGGCGCCTGCTCTCGCTCAAGGCCATCGAGCCCGAACAGGCCGAGCCGTTTTGGAGGACGCTCGATTCGGTCTATCTGCAGCGCCACAGTGCGGACGAGATCGCATGGCATGCCCGGCACCTGCACTGGAGAGTCGAATCACCCTCCCCCGTGGTCTGCAGCCGACTCCTGCCCAGCGGTGAGGGTGTGCAGGTCTTCGCCTATCTCAAGGATGCGCCCAACCTGTTCCTTCGCGCCGTCAAGGTTCTTGCGCGCCTCGGCTTTTCGGTCGTCGATGCGCGAATCCACACATCCAAGCGCGGGTACGCCCTCGATACCTTCACGCTCATCCAGCAGGCCGCGGCAGCACCGGCCTATCGCGACATCGCACCGATCCTCGAGCACGACCTGAGCGAGGCGCTGAGCCGGAATGACGACATCCCCCTGCCCCCGCTGGGCCGCACAACGCGCCAGCAGCGGCACCTGTCGATGGTGCCCCGAATCGAAATCACCCCCGAGGAGTCGGGGCAGCGCTACACGCTCGAAATCGTCGCGGCCGACCGGACCGGGCTGCTTGCCCAGGTCGCAAGCATGCTGGCCCGTCGCGGCATCTCCATCGAAACGGCACGCGTGAACACCCTCGGCGCGCGCGCCGAGGACGTGTTCGTCATTTCGGGCGGTCGGTTGGCCGAGGAATCGACCCGCATTGCACTGGAGACGGAGCTCGCGGAAGCACTGGGCTGACGGGTCGATCGCCTGCTACGCAGCCAGTTCCGGAAACAGCGTCGCCGTGAAGCCGAACCGACGGAGATCATCGATCCGCATCGGGTAGAGGATGCCATCGAGGTGATCGCATTCGTGCTGAACCACACGCGCGTGAAAGCCTTCCACCGTGCGATCGATGGCGTGGCCCGCGCTGTCACGACCGGTGTAGCGGATGCGCGAGAAGCGCTTGACTTCACCCCGGAGCCCAGGCACGGACAAACAGCCTTCCCAGCCCGCCTCGCGTGCTTCATCCAAAGGCTCGATCACCGGATTGCAGAGGATCGTGAAGGGGATCTCGGGCGCATCGGGATAGCGCGGATTGCGGCCTGTTCCGCCGAAGATGACCACCCGCAGGTCGACACCGATCTGCGGTGCGGCGATGCCCGCCCCATTCTCGGCGCGCATCGTGTCCATCAGGTCGGTGACGAGGCTCGCCAGCTCTTCCGCGCCGAACAGCGCCTCAGGCACGGGCTGCGCAACGCGAAGCAGGCGCGCATCCCCCATCCTGAGCACGGTACGTGCAGTCATATCGACGCCCCGGCCAGAGCGAGGATCACCCGCCGCACCCGCGCCACGCAGCCGACGATGGTGCGGTCGATCGCCGCCAGATCGATCGCATGGGCACTGTCGCCCATGCCTGCCGCCCAGTTGACGACGAAACAGAGGTGCGCATAGGGCACGTCCAACTCACGCGCGAGCACGGCCTCCGGCATCCCTGTCATGCCCACGAGCGTCGCCCCATCCTGCCGGAGCCGGACGATCTCGGCGGCGGTCTCGAGCCGCGGCCCCTGGGTCGCCGCATAGACCCCCTGGTCGAGCACGGGCTCGCCCACGGCGGCCGCTGCGTCGAGCAACTTCCGACGCAGCGATGCGTCGTAGGGCTCGGTGAAATCGACGTGTCGCACCACGCGATCGGAGCCGTCGAAGAACGTGGCCTCCCGGCCGTGCGTGTAGTCGAGGATCTGATGGGGTACGGCGATGACGCCTGGCCCGGCGTCCGGTGCGATGCCACCGACGGAGGCCAGGGCCACGATCGCGGTGGCCCCCGCCTGCTTGAGCGCGTGAATGTTGGCGCGGTAGTTGATTCGATGCGGTGGAAGGACATGGCCCGAGCCGTGACGCGCCAAGAACAGCGTTTCCCGACCGGCTACGTTGGCTACGACCAAGGGTGCAGAGGGATCGCCGTAAGGCGTGCGAATGATGCGACGACGCCGATCGGGCAAGTCGAACAGTTGTCCGACGCCGCTGCCGCCAATGATTGCAAGCATGCGCTGAAGGGTGGTTGTGGGTGGGATGGGCGCGGTGTTTCGATGAACGACGCGATGAACGACGCAGTGGGCAGAACGCGCCTGTCCGGGCGGATTCGCACGCCGCATGCCACGCAGTTTTGCACGCGGTTTTGCACCACAAGCGTTCCTCTGTATTCTCGCAGTTTGCCGGACCGTCCTTGGCCTTGCCCATCATGTTCATCACCAGGCTCCTCACCCTCATGGCGGACCGACAGGCGTCCGACCTGTTCATCACCGCCGGCGCACCGATCCACATGAAGGTGAACAACGAGACCTTGCCAGTAAGCACGCAGGTCATCGACGCCGAGACGAGCAAGAGCATCGTCTACGAGATGTTGAGCCCCGAGCAGATCGATGAATTCGAGCGCGAGCGGGAGCTCAACTTCTCGCATATCGAGCCGCAACTCGGGAACTTCCGGGTCAACGTGCTTCGCCAGCGCGGCTCGATCTCTGCGGTGATCCGCTACGTGCGGAGCACGATCCCGCCTTTCCAGAGCCTCAACCTGCCGCCCGTGCTGCTCGAACTTGCGCTCGAACGGCGCGGTCTGATCCTCGTGGTCGGCTCGACCGGCAGCGGCAAGTCGACCACGCTGGCCTCGATGATCGATCATCGCAACACGACGACCACGGGTCACATCCTCACCATCGAGGATCCGATCGAATACCTGATCCGGCACAAGCGCTGCGTGGTCAACCAACGCGAGGTCGGCCACGACACGTTGAGCTACGAAAATGCCCTGCAGAACGCGCTGCGCGAGGCGCCCGATCTGCTCCTGATCGGCGAGATCCGAAGCCGCGAGACCATGCAGCACGCGCTCACCCATGCGCTGACCGGAAACCTCTGCCTCAGCACGCTCCACGCCACGAACGCCTACCACGCGCTGTCGCGCATCCTCACCATGTACCCGCAGGAGGCGCGCTCGGGTCTGCTGTCCGACCTCGCCTATGGCTTGAAGGCGATCATCGGCCAGCGCCTCGTGCGCACGACGAAAGGCACGCTCCAACCCGCTGTCGAAGTGCTGGTCAACACAAAGCTCATCTCCGAACACATCGCAAGCGGTGAACTGCACAAGATCAAGGAGGCCATGGAGCAATCGCTCTCGGCGGGCTCAAGCACGTTCGAGCAGGCGCTGGCCCGCCTGCATCTGGCCGGCACCGTGACCTATGAAGACGCGCTCGCAGCAGCCGACTCGCCGACCAACCTCGCATGGCTCATCAATCAGTCGCAGGTCAGCGAGGCCGGCGAGCGCGAGCGCCGCGTCGCGAAGGCCGATTTCGAAGGCTTCGAGCTCAGCCGATCCAGCGACCGCCGATGACGGAGTTCCGAGACCGCACGGCCAGTCGCGCGCCGCTGGCCGTTGAAGCTGAGCCCGTCGCCCGGGGCGACCCCGGCGCGCCCCCCGAGAATCTGCTGACCGTGCTGGACTGGTGGCGCTTCACGGTCAGCGAACTCACCCGTGCAGGCGCCGCGTTCGGCCAAGGCACGGTCTCCGCAACCGACGATGCCGCGTTCCTCGTGCTCGGCGGGCTGGACCTGCCCCTCGGCGCGATCGAGCCGTTTGCCAACGCGCGACTGACCCCGGCCGAACGGACGCACCTGCACGCGCTTCTCGTGGCCCGCACCCGGGAGCGCAAGCCAACCGCCTACGTGCTCGGGTTCACCGAGCTCGTCGGTCAGCGGTTCCGTGTCGATCCGAACGTGCTCATCCCCCGTTCCTATCTCGCGGAGCTGATCGTCGATGACGAACCACCGTGGCTCGACGGCCCACCGGAGCGGATCCTCGACCTGTGTACCGGGTCCGGTTGTCTCGCCATCCTTGCCGCGCAGGTCTTTCCTGATGCGCACGTCATCGCAGCCGATCTCTCCCCTGAAGCGCTCGATGTCGCGCGCGACAACGTCGCGCTCCACGGACTCGGGGACCGGATTTCGCTGCGACAGGGCGACGGCTTGAGCGCCGTCCGCGGCGAGCGGTTCGACCTCATCCTGTGCAATCCGCCCTATGTGACGGCCGCCAGCATGGACGCGCTGCCGCCCGAGTTCCGTTGGGAGCCCGCGCTGGCCCTGGCCGCCGGTGACGACGGCAACGCTTTCCTGCGCCACTTCCTTCCGGCACTGCCCGCGCATCTCACGGCGCGCGGCGTGACCCTCGTCGATGTCGGACACAACCGCAGGCTTGTCGAAGCGGCGTTTTCCGACCTGCCGTTCACGTGGCTCGCCACCGAGGGCGCCGAGGACGGCGTGTTCCTGCTCCGACGAGGCGATCTCTGATGGGACGCACGCTCGCGCTGGTCGGCGGTGGTCATGCACATGTGGAGGTGCTTCGGCAGCTGGCCGAGAAGCCGATCAACGATCTCGACGTCGCGCTGTTCGATCCGTCGCCGTCGGTGTGGTATTCCGGCATGGTGCCTGGCGTCATCGCGGGCCACTACGAACCTGCAGAGGCCAAGGTCAATCTCTGGGCCCTGTGCCAGCGCGCACGCGTCCGCTTCTTCGAAACCTCGGTGACGCGGATCGACGCCCCGAACCAGCGCATCTACACCGCCCTCGGCGAGCGGCACTTCTACGACATCCTTTCGCTCGACATCGGCGGCGCAACACGCCAGTTGCCGATCATGGAGGGTGCATTCGTGGTGCCGGTCAGGCCGATCGGCGGCTTGGTGGACATGGTGGAAGAGCGGTCGAAGCTGACCGTGTCGCGCGTGAAGATGACCGTGGTCGGCGGGGGTGCAGCAGCCGTGGAAATCGTGCTTGCGCTCGCCCATCGATGGAAAGAGCGTGAGGGACAGCTATCGATCGTGTCCGATCGCCAACTGCTAGCCGGATTCCCGGCCTCGGCCCGTCGCGCTGCGCTCACGGCGTGCGCGCGCTACCGTATCCAGGTCGTCGAAGGCCAGCGGGTAGTCCGGCTGGAACCCGGGCGCGTCTGCCTTGCCTCGGGTGACGCGATCGTCTCGCACGTGGCGATCCTCGCCACCGGGCATGCTGCCCCGGAGTTGATCCGCACGAGCGGTCTGGAGATGGCCCGCGACGGCACGGTTGCAACCAACGAGTCGCTGCAATCGGTCAATCAGCCCAATGTGTTTGCCGTCGGCGACTGTGCCTCGATCGTCGGCGGTCGCCACCCGAAATCCGGCGTGACCTCCGTTCGCCAGGGGCACGTGCTGCTCTCCTGTCTCAATGCCTACGCTCGAAGCGAGCCCCTGCCGAAATGGCATTCCGGCACCGAGGCCCTTGCCTTGATTTCGCTGGGTGATCGGCGGGCGATTGCTGCGCGCAACGGCATCGCGCTCGCCGGCGGGTGGGCGTGGCGCTGGAAGGACGCGATCGACCGACGCTGGGTCAGACGCTACGCGGTCTGACCGAAAGCCGACCGCACCCGCGCGCTGCGGATCGCTTGGCGCTCGGCACTACGTCAGCGATAGCTCGGACGGCTGACCGCCTCGATGACCGCCGTGCCGAAGCTCGACCCGAGACGGCGCGCGAAGCGCTCGAAAGGCGACTCCTCGATCGTGTAGTCGTAGATGTCCTCGGCCTTGATCACATCGCGTGCGATCTCATCGACGCTGCCGTGCGCATCGATCAAACCCAGACCCAGCGCCTGGGCACCATTCCACACGAGGCCGCTGAACAGGCCGGGCGCTTCCTTGAGTCGGCTGCCCCGCCCCTCGCGAATGGCCTTGATGAACTGCTGATGCACATCGGCGAGCACACCTTCCATGTGCACCTTGTGCTCTGGCTTGAGCGGGGCCAGCGGATCAAGAAAGGCCTTGTTGTCACCCGCCGTGATGGTGCGGTTGTCGATGCCGATCTTCTCCATGAGCTTGTCGGCACCGATGCCTTGATAGATCACCCCGAAGGAACCGATCAGACTCGCCGGGTCGGCGTAGATCCGGTCTGCAGCCGCTGCAACGTAGTAACAGCCCGAGGCACAGATTTCGTCGACCACGACGTAGAGCGGCTTGTCCGGGTACTGAGCGCGCAGGCGGCGAATCTCCGCATACAGTCGCGCCGACTGTACGGGTGAGCCGCCTGGTGAGTTGACCGACAGCACGACGGCGGCACTGTTCGTGGCCTTGAACGCGCTCCGGAGCGCCTCGCCGATCTTGTCGAAGCTGGCCGGTGACTTGTCGGAGATCTGCCCCTCGAGTTTGACCAGCGCGGTGTGCCGCCCGACGGAGTCGGATCGGCCGGCATCGCGGCCGAGCCAACCCATCCAGTGCCCGATCACGAGCACGACGAGCGCAAGCCAGACGAGACGGAAGAAGATCGACCAGCGGCGTCTCGCCCGGCTCTCCTTGATCTGCGCCATGGCCAGTTTCGCGAGCAACTCGCGTTCCCAGCCCTCGCGTGGGGGAAGTTGTTCATCGTTCATTGCAGGTCGCCCGGGTGAAGCAAGGCCGCCAGTTCAGCCACGGAATCTACCAAAGCGACCGATGGGCAGGTGGTCAGGAGCGCCGCGTCATGCGCGCCATAGGTGACGCCGATGGCGGGTGTACCGGCGTTGGCGGCCAGTTGGAGATCGTGCGTCGTGTCGCCGATCATCAGCGCCTCGGCGGGCGCCACACCGGTGAGCTCGAAGATCGCGTGCAGCATCCCGGGATGAGGCTTCGCAAAGCCCTCATCGGCGCAGCGGGTTGCGACGAAGTACGAGCCGAGTCCCATCTGATCGAGTGCCCGGTCGAGCCCACGCCGGGACTTTCCGGTCGCAATGGCCAGGTCGAATCCCTGGGTCTGCAACCGATCAAGCATCGGCAACACGCCGTCGAACAGGGCGATCTCCTCTTCGCCGGAGAGGAAGTGGGTGCGATAGCGCTCGATCAGTCGCGGCAAGTCAGCCTCGCGCAACGTCGGAATGGCATGGGCGAGCGCCGCCTGCAACCCCAAGCCGATGATATAGGCCGCCTGTTCATCGGTCGGGACGGGATAGCCGAGATCCGCTGCGGCGCGCTGCAAGGCCCGCTTGATGACCGCAGTCGAGTCGGCGAGCGTGCCGTCCCAGTCGAACACGATGAGGCGCGGGTGGATGTTCATGGCGTCTCGCGAGTGCTGTCCCAGAACGCCGCGAGCTCTCCAGGCAAGGGGGAGGCAATCGTGAGCGTCTGGCCAGTCACCGGATGCTGGAAGCTGAAACGTGCGGCATGAAGGAACATCCGGGTCAGCGGAACCGGCGTGCGCCGGGCGAGCTCCCGATTGAGAACCCGGTCACCGTACTTGGCGTCCCCCAGAATCGGAAAGCCCAGATGCTCGAGGTGAACACGAATCTGATGTGTCCGGCCCGTCTTGAGCTCGGCCTCGAGCAGGCTCATCGTGGGTCGGCGTTCCCGCAGGTTGAAGATCGTGTGGGCAAACTGCCCCTCTTCCTCGTTGACCTCGACCCGCCGATCTCCGTCATGGGTGGTGAAGCGCGCGAGCGGCTTCTTGACGTGCTGGCGATCGTTCAGCCACTCCCCGCGAACTGCCACGAGATAGCGCTTGTCGCCAGTCTTTTCGCGCATGATGTGGTGCAAGCCGACGAGGGCCGCCCGGGTTTTGGCCACCAGCAGCACGCCAGACGTTTCGCGGTCGAGGCGATGGGCCAGCTCGAGCATCGGCGCCCGCGGACGCTCCTGCCGCAGTTGCTCGATCACGCCCAGGCTGACGCCCGACCCGCCATGGACCGCGAGCCCCGCCGGTTTGTCGATGGCCAGCAGGTGCGCGTCTTCATGAAGAACCGGCAGTGGTGCGGGAGCACTGCCCACGGGGGCGCCATCGGCCGGGGCTGAAATTTGAGCCAGTCGCACCGGCGGCAGACGAAGCTCATCCCCCGCCGCCAGCTTGGTCTCGGCGCGCACGCGCGATCCGTTCACGCGAACCTCTCCGGAACGGATGATGCGGTAGACGTGTGTCTTCGGCACGCCGCGCAGCTCACGAATCAGGTAGTTGTCCACGCGCTGGCCGGCGTGGCTTTCCCCCACCACAATGCGTCGCGGCGGATCCTTCGCGTCAGGACGGTTCGTCACGATGCCGACCGGCTCGGGCCCTGCTCCAGAAGTTCGCGCTAAGTGCTTCATTTACCTTATACTTTGCGCACGCTCTCCGGGGCGAATCGGGCGCGCGGCCTGCATGTCGCGCCGCGCCACCCGACGCATCGGAAGCGACCAGCGCGCAATTATCGGCGCATGGCGCGGCTCGTTCCCGCTTGATCTCGGCGCACCCGGGATGCCTTGGCGAAGTCCAGTCATCCGGCAGTGCAGGTGATCCCGCAGTGCGGTCGGCCATCCGGTTCCGGATTTGATGCACTGGCGGTCCCGTTGTCGCCGTGAAGGGCAACCGCTGTCACACAATCAGGTCTTTCGCCACGAGCGGTCCCGGTCAACGGGGCGTCGTGGCTCGCACGCTAGCTCCGGTGCCCAAGAACGGGCGCCAACACAACGCAATTTCATTCAGGCTTGCGCCCGCTCCCCGACCGATCCGGGGCGGCCGGGAGCCCGGTCCAGTCAGTGATCCGTTCTCACCCCGCAGCATCGCCCCCCTCGCCGACACCGCCCACGACGCGCGTCGTTCGGCCGGGTCGCGCCCGCCTTGCCGGGACGGTCGGGGGTGACACCCTTGCGCCTTCTGCCGCGCCCTCCTGCGCGGTGGCCGGGCGGATCAGACCGCACACCCCGCTCGCCGGGCTGCACGGTCCACGACCGATGACTTGCGTACTCGTGCCCACCGGTTCCTTCGGGACCGGCCAGCCGTGACGCGCTGCCCGCTGTCTTTGGTCCAACCCAAGGCAGACCGGGCCCGCTGATCGAGTGCACGAGGTCGAGGAGCGACACGCGAGCTGCCGTCCCTGCTGAGCCGCCCGCCCGGCCCGAAGACCGGAAGGGTCTGCATGAAACGCATGCTGTTCAACGCGACGCAAGCCGAGGAGCTTCGTGTCGCCATCGTCGACGGTCAGAAGCTGATCGACCTCGACATCGAGTCCGCCTCCAAGGAGCAGCGGAAATCCAACATCTACAAGGGCGTGATCACCCGCGTCGAGCAGTCGCTCGAGGCGTGCTTCGTCGACTACGGCACGGAGCGCAACGGCTTCCTGCCGTTCAAGGAGATCGCCCGCTCCGTCCTGGGTGAGGGCGACGGCAGCAAGAAGGTCGCCGATGCGATCAAGGTCGGTCAGGAACTGCTCGTCCAGGTCGAGAAGGACGAGCGCGGCAACAAGGGCGCAGCGCTCACGAGCTACATCTCGCTCGCCGGCCGCTACCTCGTCCTGATGCCGAACAATCCGCGCGGCGGCGGCGTGTCGCGCCGCATCGAAGGCGAAGACCGCAACGAGCTGCGCGACGCCATCGCGCAGCTGGAGGTGCCCCAGGGCATGAGCATCATCGCCCGCACGGCCGGCATCGGCCGCTCGGTGGAGGAACTCCAGTGGGACCTGAATTACCTGCTCCAGCTCTGGAAGGCCATCGACGGCGCAGCGCAGGCCAACAAGGCGCCCCTGCTCATCTATCAGGAATCGAGCCTCGTCATCCGGGCGATCCGCGACTACTACACCGCCGACATCGGCGAGATCCTCATCGACACCGAGGACATCTACGAGCAGGCACGCGGCTTCATGCAGCATGTCATGCCCAACATGGTCACGCGGGTCAAGCACTACCGCGATGACGTGCCGCTGTTCTCCCGCTTCCAGATCGAGCACCAGATCGAAAGCGCGTTCAGCCGCACGGTGAACCTGCCCTCGGGCGGCGCCATCGTCATCGACCACACCGAAGCGCTGGTCGCCATCGACGTCAACTCGGCACGCGCCACCAAGGGCGCCGACATCGAGACCACGGCCTTCAATACCAACATGGAGGCGGCGGAAGAAGTCGCCCGCCAACTGCGTCTGCGCGACCTGGGCGGCCTGATCGTCGTGGACTTCATCGACATGGAGTCCGGCAAGCACCAGCGCGAGGTGGAAGACCGCCTTCGGGACGCGATGAAGCTCGACCGGGCACGCGTCCAGATCGGCAAGATCTCCCGCTTCGGGCTCATGGAGCTTTCGCGCCAGCGCCTCAAGCCCTCGCTCGGCGAGTCGGCCCACCTGCCCTGCCCGCGCTGCCATGGCACCGGGCACATCCGTTCGACCGAATCGATCGCACTTCACATCCTGCGCATCATCCAGGAAGAGGCGATGAAGGACAACACGGCGCAGGTCGTCGCGCAGGTGCCGGTCGAAGTGGCGACCTACCTGCTCAACGAAAAGCGCATCGACATCCAGTCGCTCGAGGCGCGGCTCAAGGTCACGGTCGTCCTCATTCCCAACATGTACCTCGAGACGCCGAACTACACGGTTCAGCGCCTCAAGCACGACGAACTCAATCAGTCCGAGCCGCTGCCGACGAGCTACCGCATGGTCGAGCGCCCGGAGGCTGTCGATCCGGTGCAGGCGATCAAGGACAGCGCGAACGAAGTCCGGCAGGAAGCCGCCGTGAAGGGCATCGTCCCCGCGCAGCCTGCGCCGGTGGCCGCGGAACCGGCTAGCGCACCGGCAGAACAGCCGCAGCGCGCGCCGCGCACGTCCGCCCAGCCCGCTCAGGCATCCGCCCCGGCTGAAGTGCGCCCGCAAACCACGCCTCTGCCAAAGTCCGGTCTCTGGGCCAAGGTGAAGTCGATCCTGGGCCTCGCCGAATCGCAGCCGACCACACCGACCGTCGCTGCACCTTCGCCGGCGACGGGCACGCGTAGTGGATCTGTGCCCGCACGCTCGGGAGATGAACGTCGTCCGCGCGACCGCAATGAGCGTGGCGAACGCGGCGACAGGCAGGACCGCAATCGGGGCGACCGCGAAGGCCGAGGCGACAGGCGCGAACGCGATGGGCAGGGTGCGCAGGGCGCGCAGGGTGGCCGGGGCCAGGACGCGCGCGGCGACCGCCGTCGCGACGGACCGTCGAACGGCAAGCCCCGTGACGAGCGGCGCGATGAGCGGAGAGACGGCGGGCAGCGCTCACAGCGTGATGAACGCGATCAACGTGGCTCCTGCGCCGACCGGCCGACGCGGGACACGGCGAACGA
>CAZSTF010000008.1:0-50651 GCA_964609555.1 uncultured Alcaligenaceae bacterium
TCCATGCCCTGCCGATCTTCCACATCCACGGCCTGTTCGTCGCCGCGAATGGCGCAATGCTCGCCGGCGCCCGCATGCTCTGGTTCGATCGTTTCGATCCTGCGCGCGTGATCGCACGGCTGCCCGAGGCGACGCTCTTCATGGGCGTGCCAACGCTCTACACGCGCATGCTCGCCGAGCCCGCGCTCGACCGCGCAGCCTGCCGCACGATGCGCCTCTTCATCGCCGGCTCGGCGCCGCTTCTGCCCGAGACGCATGCCGCCTGGCAGGAGCGCACCGGCCACACGATTCTCGAGCGCTATGGCATGAGCGAGACGGGCATGCTCACCTCGAACCCGTGGCAGGCCGACGAGCGCTACGCTGGCCAGAGCGAGCGCCGCGCGGGCACGGTCGGCTTTCCGCTGCCGGGCGTGGAGTTGCGCATCCGCGACGAGCAGGGGCAGCCATGCGAGGTGGAAGAGATCGGCGGGATCGAGGTGCGCGGTCCCAATGTCTTCAAGGGCTACTGGCGCATGCCGGAGAAGACGCGCGAGGAGTTCACCGCCGACGGGTTTTTCACGACCGGGGATGTGGGACGGATCGACGCCCGTGGCTACGTCTCGATCGTCGGGCGGGCGCGCGACATGATCATCAGCGGCGGCTACAACGTCTACCCGGCCGAGGTCGAAACCTTCATCAACGCCTTGCCCGGTGTGGCCGAGTCGGCGGTCGTCGGCGTGCCGCATCCGGACTTCGGCGAAGTGGGCGTGGCCATCGTGACACCGCGCAAGGGCATGACGATCGACCCCGAAGCCGTGCTGGCTTCACTCAAGAAGGACGTGGCGAACTACAAGGTGCCCAAGCGCTGCTTCGTCATCGACGAATTGCCAAGAAACACAATGGGCAAGGTGCAGAAGAACGTTCTGCGATCCGCCTACCAGCAACTCTTTGTCTCCTCCCCGACCTCCCGAACGAGCTAGAATTCGGGAGTGGTCGCCATCTGACCACATCCTCTCCGGCCAGCGCACGGCCGCTCAAACGTGCGTCATCCCCGCTGCGCAAGCGCGCGAGCGGATGATGCAGCAAGTCGCATCCCCATTGTTCTCTGCCACCGTCTTCTTCACGACGGTTGCCTTCGGTTGATGTCTGCTTGACGCATCGAATCGGCGAGCCTGGTGCCGCGCCTTGGGTGTGGCGGGTTGGCCAGCCCTCCTTTCAGGACGACATGACCCAATTCAACGGCAGCCGCAATGGCGGCGCCCGCCATCCCCGTTCTCCGCTCTCCCGCGGCAGCGAAGCCCCTCCACATGGCCGCGGCCGCCGAGTCGATTCGACCGCTGCGCATCCGCCGCGTCCGCCCCACGCGCCCAAGCCGCACGCCTCGCGACCCCTGCCGCAAGGCAGCGCCTCAGTAAGGCACCCCGCCGCAGCCCCACGCGTGGCAGCCCTGTTTTCAGCACCCAAGTCGGCGCACGGGTCGGACCCCCACACGCGCTCGGAGGCACCGAAGGCGACCGTCGCGACGATGCCAGCGCCCGAGGTCGCCCCGCCCGTGGCGACGCCCGCGCCGCCACGTGTGCCGAGCGCGCCGGAGCGCGGTTCCGACGGTAGCGCGTTCGCAGCGCTCGGTCTGCGCGAGGCCATCGTGCGCGCGGTGCACGAGCATGGTTACGACACCCCGACACCGATCCAGCGCCAGGCGATTCCGGTGGTGCTCGAAGGAGGTGACCTGCTCGGCGGCGCCCAGACCGGCACCGGCAAGACCGCCGGCTTCGTGTTGCCCATGCTCGAGCGGCTCATGACCGCCCGCGAGTCGGGCGATCGCATCGGCCCGCGCGAGACGCGGGCGCTGATTCTCGCCCCGACGCGTGAACTCGCGGCCCAGGTGGGTGACAGTGTGCGTGTCTATGGCAAGCACCTGCCGCTCACGAGCACGGTTGTCTTCGGTGGCGTGGGCATCAATCCGCAGATCGACGCGCTCCGGCGCGGTGTGGACATCGTCGTGGCGACCCCGGGCCGGCTGCTCGACCTCGCCGGGCAGAACGCGATCGATCTGCGCCGGGTGTCGATCCTCGTCCTCGATGAAGCGGACCGGATGCTCGACATGGGGTTCATCCACGACATCCGGAAGGTGCTCGCGCTCCTGCCGGCCCGACGGCAGAACCTGCTCTTCAGCGCCACCTTCTCCGACGAGATCAAGGCCTTGGCCGATCGCTTGCTCGACAACCCGCGCATGATCGAAGTCGCGCGCCGGAACACCACGGTCGAGGTGGTCGAGCAATCCGTGGTGGAGGTCGACAAGGCGCACAAGACGAAGCTGCTCGTGCACCTTATCCGCGAGCGGCAGTGGTTCCAGGCGCTTGTGTTCACACGCATGAAGCACGGCGCGAACCGTCTCGCCGAGCAGTTGACGCGCGCCGGTATCTCCGCTGCCGCGATCCACGGCAACAAGAGTCAGGGGGCGCGCACACGGGCGCTTTCCGAGTTCAAGTCGGGCACGCTGCAGGTGCTGGTCGCCACCGATATCGCAGCGCGCGGCATCGACATCGACCAGCTGCCGCAGGTGGTCAACTTCGAGCTGCCCAACGTGCCCGAGGACTACGTGCATCGGATCGGTCGCACGGGCCGGGCCGGTGCGACCGGTCAGGCGCTTTCGCTCGTGACGAAGGACGAGCTGCCGCTCCTTCGCGACATCGAACGGTTCACCAAGCAATCGATTCCGCGCGTGACGATCGCCGATTTCGATCCGGCGGCCGTGGCCGAGCCGCCCGCGCCGTCGAGTGACGCGCGGGACGCCGAGTGGCGTGCGGCAGGCGGGCGTCCACCGCGGAGTCGCGGCCAAGGCCAGGCGGGACGCGGCGCGTCGGTCGGCAGCGGATCAAGCGCGCGTCGCAGCACGGGGAGGCGCTGAACGATCGTTGCGAGCATGCCCAAGTGCGAGAAGCCGCGCAGCGAGTCGCGAGACATACCTCGAAGATAGGCGAGCGATGAGCGAGCACGCGACAAAGCAATTGGGCTGCGCAGCAGATCGGTCTGCGCCTCCTCAAGGGTAAAGGCCGCGCAACTCCCTCGCCGCCAGCACCCGCGTGCAGGCGATGATGAACGCCGCTGTCCGGAGCGAGACCTTGTGCTTCTCGGCGGTGTGGACCACGGCCTTCAACGCATCCACCATGATGCGCTCGAGCCGGTCGTTGATCTCGGCCTCGGTCCAGAAGAAGCTCGAGAAGTCCTGCACCCATTCGAAGTAGCTCACCGTGACGCCGCCCGCGTTCGCGATGACGTCGGGCACCACGATGATGCCGCGGTCGGCGAGGATGTCATCCGCCTCGGGGCTGGTCGGGCCGTTGGCGCCTTCCACGACGAGTCGGGTGGCGAGTGTCCGTGCGCGCTCGGCGGTGACCTGGTTTTCAAGGGCCGCCGGGACGAAGATGTCGCTCTTGAGGGCCCAGAAATCAGCCTCGGAAATGGGGCTGACCCCGGGCGCATCGACGAGACGCCCCCCCTGTGTCGCGTGGGCATACACCCGATCCACCGGAATGCCGCCTTCGTTGGCGACTGCGCCCGAGGCGTCCTGCAGACCGATCACCTTGGCGCCCGCCGCCTCGAACAGCCGGGCCGCGATGCCGCCCACGTTGCCGAAGCCCTGGATCACGACGCGACTGCCGGCGATGTCGAAGCCGTGCGCACGCGCCGTCTCCCGGGCAGCGATATAGACGCCGCGCCCGGTGGCTTCCTTGCGGCCGAGCGAGCCGCCGAGCGGGATTGGCTTGCCCGTGACCACGCCAGTGGCCGTGGCGCCGACGTTCATGGAGTAGGTGTCCATCATCCACGCCATGATCTGGTCGTTCGTGTTGACGTCCGGGGCGGGGATGTCTTTGTCCGGTCCGATGATCAGGCCGATCTCGCTCGTGTATCGGCGCGTCAGGCGCTCCAGTTCGGGGCGTGTGAGCGTCTTCGGATCGACCCGGATGCCGCCCTTGGCACCGCCGTAGGGCAGGTTGACCGCGGCGTTCTTGATGGTCATCCAGGCCGAAAGTGCCATCACCTCGTCGATGGTGACATCGGGGTGGTAACGCACGCCCCCCTTGCCGGGACCGCGCGAGAGGTTGTGCTGGACGCGGAAGCCCTCGTAGTGGGCCACGGTGCCGTCATCCTTCTGGATGGGGATGTCCACGGCGAGGACCCGCTTGCAGCGCTTGAGCGTTTCCACCCAGCGGGCGAGGTGTCCGAGGTGGGGCGTGACCCGATCCACCTGTTGCAGGTAGACCTGCCAGGGGCTCCTGGGGTCGTTGGGGACGAAGGAAAGCCCGTTTGGGGCTTTGGGCAGAGAGGTCTGATTCATGCTTATGGCAGTCGTGAGTCGGCTCAGTGCGACAGGCGTGAACAGTAGTCGCCTCAGACGGGCCGGGTCATTCCGGAATGTTTGTCGTTCCACCGCGTTTGGCATTGGGACAACTGACTTTTCTGATTCAATCCAAGACTGTTCCTAGCCTTCCATTTCAGGCGCGAAAGCCAAGGGCCCTCATGCGTTGCATTCCTGCCGTACCGTTCCGTTTCAACCTCCGTGGCGCGCTGACCGTGCTTGCGGCCGGTGTTCTTGCCCTGTCGGCATCGACTCATGCCGACACGTTATCCAAGATCCGTACGAGCGGAGAGTTCCTGCTTGGACATCGGGAGACGTCCTCACCGTTCTCGTTCATCGCCGATACCGGGCAGGCCGCGGGCTATTCGGTGGACATCTGCCTTCGGGTGTTCGACGAGATCAAGCGTGAGCTCAAGCGGCCGGATCTCAAAGTCCGGTTCGTTCCCGTCAAGCCTGCCGATCGCATCCCCGCGGTCAAGGAAGGACGGGTCGATGTCGAATGCGGCTCGACCACCAACACGGTGGCGCGGCAGAAGGACGTCGACTTCAGCTTCACCACCTTCATGGCGGGGGCGCGTCTGATGGCCCGCAAGTCCTCGGGGTTCAAGGATCTCCAGGACGTGCGCGGCAAGCGGGTCGTCGTGACGGAAAAAACGACCACCGAGGCGGTCCTGCGGCGGACCAACGAAGAGCGCAACTTGCAACTCACGATCGTCACCGCCAAGGACCATGGCGAGGGCTTCGGGCTGCTCCAGCGCGGCGAGGCGGACGCGGTTGCCAACGACGACGCCCTCCTGCTCGGATTGGCGCTTCGCTCGCCCAAGCCCGAGGACTTCGAGTTCGTCGGGCGCTTCCTGTCGGTCGAGCCCTACGGCATCATGTACCGGAAGAACGATGCGGCCTTCGGGCGTGTCATCGATCGGGCCTTGCTCGGTCTCTTCGAATCCGGCGAGATCTTCCGCATCTATGCCAAGTGGTTCGAGAGCGGCGCCTTCCGGCTGCCGATGAACCAGTACATGCGCGAGAACGTGCGCCTGCCGAACAAGTTCGGCGTTCAGTAGCCGTGTTCGGGGGCGCGGCATGGGGCAGCCCCGCCCCCCCCTCAGCCCCCTAAAATCGGGGTTTGCTCCTCGCCCCGACGGTCCGCCCGCGCGACCGCCACGCCCAGCCGATGTCCCACACCCTGCTTTCCCTGCGCGGCTCGAACGCGCTGGCTGCATTTCGCGAACGCAAACTGATCGAGACCCTGGCCGGGCATGGCGTCCATGCGGTCTCCGCCGAGTTCTGGCATTTCGTCAAGGTCAAGCGTGAACTCACGCGCGAGGAGCGTACGCGGCTCGAAGCGCTGCTGGCGTACGGGGCACCGGCGGATGCGAGTGAAGGCCATCAGCATGGCTTTCTGGTGGTGCCGCGACTGGGCACCATTTCGCCGTGGTCCTCTAAGGCGACCGATATCGCACGAAATTGCGGGCTCGAGGCGGTCGAGCGCATCGAACGCGGCATCTGGTACTGGGTTGCGGCCACGGGTACGCTGACACCCGCCGCGCGCCGGGTGATTGAAGCAGCCTGCCACGATCGCATGACCGAATCCGTGCTCGCCACGCTCGGCGAGGCCGAGCGCGTGTTCGAGGCGCATGCGCCTGCCGCGTTGAGAACCATCGGACGGGACCGTGCCGCGCTGGCAGCCGCCAATCGCGAGCTCGGGCTTGCGCTCGCCGAGGACGAGATCGATTATCTTGCCGAGGCCTTCGGGCGCATGGGGCGCGATCCGACGGATGTCGAGCTGCTCATGTTCGCCCAGGCGAACTCGGAGCACTGCCGACACAAGGTGTTCAACGCGAGCTGGGAGATCGACGGGGCGAGCGAGGCTCATTCGCTCTTCGCGATGATCCGCAACACGCATCGCGCGCAGCCTGCGGGGACGGAGGTGGCCTATGCCGACAATGCTGCGATCCTCACAGGCGGTCCGGCTGCGCGCTTCTATCCGGATGCGAGCGGCCGCTACACGGTGCACCCCGACACAGTGCACTACCTTGCGAAGGTCGAGACGCACAATCACCCGACTGCGATTGCGCCTTTTCCCGGCGCGGCCACCGGCGCGGGGGGCGAAATTCGAGATGAGGGGGCGACCGGCCGGGGTGCCCAGCCCAAGGCGGGGCTCACCGGTTTCACGACCTCGCACCTGCGGCTGCCCAATCTCGCCCAGCCTTGGGAGGCGGCCACGGCCGACGTGGGCAAACCGGATCGGATCGTGAGCGCGTTCGAGATCATGCGGGACGGACCCATCGGCGGCGCCGCCTTCAATGATGAATTCGGGCGGCCCAACCTCGGCGGCTATTTCCGCACCTTCGAAGGGCGGGTCGGTGAGGCGGTGTTCGGCTACCACAAGCCCATCATGATCGCCGGCGGCGTCGGCGCGGTGTCGGCGCAGCACACGCACAAGGTGGCCTTTCCGGCAGGGACGCTGCTGATCCAGCTGGGCGGCGAGGGCATGCGTATCGGCATGGGCGGCGGGGCGGCCTCGTCGATGGCGACCGGCCAGAACACCGCCGAGCTTGACTTCGACTCGGTGCAGCGCGGCAACCCCGAGATGCAGCGCCGGGCGCAGGAGGTGATCAACGCCTGCTGGCAGCTGGGGCAGGACAACCCCATCCTCGCCATCCATGACGTCGGCGCGGGCGGACTGTCGAACGCCCTGCCCGAACTCGTGCACGGTGCCGGAGGCGAGGGCGACCCGCGCGGCGCCTTGTTCGACCTGCGCACGGTGCTCACGCTCGAGGCCGGGATGTCGCCGGCCGAGATCTGGTGCAACGAGTCGCAGGAGCGCTACGTGCTTGCGATTGCGCCCGGTTCGCTGCCTCGCTTCCGGGCGTTCTGCGAGCGCGAGCGCTGTCCCTTCGCGGTCGTCGGCGTGGCCGATGGCTCGGGTCATCTCACGGTGGCCGATCCGAAGTTCGGGAACAAGCCGGTGGACATGCCGCTCGACGTGCTGCTCGGCAAGCCGCCCCGGATGCATCGGCGCGCACAGCGCGTGCGGCTGCCTGCGGTCGAGCCGCTTGCGCGTCCGCTGCCGCTGCGTGATGCGGCGCACCGGGTGCTGCAGCATCCGGCGGTGGCCGACAAGACGTTCCTCGTCACCATCGGCGATCGCTTCGTGGGCGGCTTGACCGCGCGTGACCAGATGGTGGGCCCATGGCAGGTGCCGGTGGCTGACTGCGCGGTGGTGCTCCGCGACTTCACGGGCGACGCGGGTGAAGCCATGGCGATGGGTGAGCGCACGCCGCTCGCGGTGGCGAACGCCGCGGCAGCGGCCCGCATGGCCGTGGCCGAGGCGCTCACGAATCTCGCGGCCGCGGACGTCGAGCGGATCGAGGACGTGAAGCTTTCCGCCAACTGGATGGCGGCCGTCGATGTACCCGGGCAGGATGCGGCGCTCTTCGACGCCGTGCGCGCCGTGGGAATGGAGCTTTGCCCCGCACTCGGCGTGTCGATCCCGGTTGGGAAGGACTCGATGAGCATGCGTACTGCGTGGCAGGGCGAGGATGGGCGTCCGCGCTCGGTTCACGCGCCCGTGTCGCTCATCGCGACGGCGTTCTCGCGCGTCGGGTCGGTGGCGCGCACGTTGACGCCGCTGCTCGACACGGATGTCGACAGCGTGCTTCTGTTCGTCGATCTCGCGCGTGGACGGCAGCGCATGGGTGGATCGATTCACGAGCAGGTCCACGGACGCACCGAGACCGACCCGGCACGGGTGCCCGACGTCGAATCGGCCGAGGACTTGCGGGCGTTCTTCGCGGGCCTGCGCGAGGCGCGCGCGTCCGGGCTCGTGCTCGCCTATCACGACCGCTCCGACGGAGGGCTCTTCGCCACGCTCGTCGAGATGGCGATCGCCGCGCGCTCGGGGCTCGCGATCACGCTCGATCCGCTGGGTGGAGATGCGACAGCAGCGCTCTTCAACGAGGAACTCGGCGCGGTGCTCCAGGTGCGCGCGGCCGATCTCGCCCGTGTCCGCGAACTGTTCCCGACCTTGCCGGTGCACGCGATCGGCAGCGTGCGCGCCGACGCACGGATCACTTTCACGCACGGGGGGCAGGTCGTCTTCGACGAGGCGCGGGAGGCGCTGCACGCCGCCTGGAGCGCGACCTCGATCGAGATGCAGCGCCTGCGCGACAACCCGGACTGTGGAGACGACGAGTTCGATCGGATCTTCGATCAGGCGGATCGGGGGCTCGCGCCGGTCCTCACGTTCGATCCGGCCGAGTCGGTGGCCGCGCCCTACATTGCGAGCGGCGCGCGACCGACGGTAGCGATCCTGCGTGAGCAGGGCGTCAACTCCCACGTCGAGACCGCGCATGTCTTCACGCTCGCGGGCTTCGACGCCTACGACGTGCACATGACCGATCTTGCGAGCGGTCGCCGCTCGCTCGATGAGTTCAAGGGATTCGTCGCCTGCGGCGGCTTCAGCTATGGCGACGTGCTTGGCGCGGGTGCCGGTTGGGCCAAGTCGATCCTGCTCAACAGCATGCTGCGCGAGCAGTTCCAGGAGTTCTTCGAGCGCGGCGACACGTTCGCGCTCGGCATCTGCAACGGCTGCCAGATGCTCGCGCACATGACGCCCATCATGCCCGGCACGGCGCACTGGCCAAAGTTCGTGCGTAACGTCAGCGAGCAGTTCGAGTGCCGGACCGCGCTGGTTGAGGTGACCGAATCGCCTTCGATCCTCTATCGTGGCATGGTCGGCTCCCGTCTGCCCATCGTGGTGGCGCATGGTGAGGGCTTCGCGCAGTTCGCGAATGATGAGCAGATGCAGTCTGCGATGCCTTTCGTGAGCCTGCGCTACGTCGCCTCCGACGGTCGCGCGACTCAGGTGTATCCGTTGAATCCCAACGGCTCGCCGGGGGGGATCACGGGCCTCACATCGGAGGATGGCCGCTTCAACATCCTCATGCCGCACCCTGAGCGCACCCACCGGGTCGAGAATTTCTCGTGGCATCCACGTGAATGGACGCGCTCGCCCTGGCTTCGGATGTTCGAGAACGCGCGGCGCTGGGTGGATTGAGCGCCCACGCTGGCCTGGCGGGCGGACGGGGCAGGCGAGCATCGCTGGCAGCCCCCTCGCTTTGCTGCTGATGGCGCTGCTGCAACTCGCGTCAGCGAACATCGGGGCGGGCACGTTGATTGCTCCGGAACGATTTGCGATAGTCAGCCCATCGCGATCACCGTGAAGGAGAAGGAATGTCAGCGGGTCATGCCCTTGTTCAGGCCTCATCGTTCAACCTGCCGATCGCCAACGTGCGCAAGGTCTACGACGCCGAGCGTGTCGAGCAGAAGCTCGCCAAACTCAAGGATCGTGACAGCGAATCCCTGCGCACCACCTACGAGCGCATGATCGAGCGCGGCGGTCACCGCTTCGCTGTCAAGCCGCACGGCGTGCCGCGGATGGGGGCGCTCTACGAGGAACTGCCCAATTTCGGTGAAGTGCTCGATGACGTGAAGCGTCATGTCGCACTGAATCAGGACAGTGCAGAAGGCATGCAACTCACGCCCATGTTGCTGCTCGGCCCGCCCGGCGTGGGCAAGACCCACTTCGCCCGACGTCTGGCGGATGTCCTCGGCACCGAGATGACGCTCGCGCCGATGAGTTCGATGACTGCGGGGTGGCTGCTCTCGGGCGCGTCGTCCCAGTGGAAAGGGGCGCGGCCCGGCAAGGTGTTCGAGGCGCTTGTCGACGGCCAATATGCCAACCCGGTGATCGTGGTCGACGAGATCGACAAGGCGAGCGCGGATGCGCAATACGACCCCTTGGGCGCGCTTTACGGCCTGCTCGAGGAGGACACGGCGCGCGAGTTCACCGACGAGTTCGCGGATCTGCCGATCGATGCAAGCCGTGTCATCTGGGTGACCACGGCCAATGACGAGCGGGCGATTCCCGAACCGATCCTGAACCGGATGAACGTGTTCGAGATCCCTGCGCCGACGCCCGAGGGCGCGCGCCGGATCGCGGCGAATCTCTACCGCAGCATCCGTGGCGAGCACGACTGGGGGCGCCACTTCGTCGAAGAGATCGCGGACGACGTGCTCGACCTGCTGGCCACGCTCGCGCCCCGCGAGATGCGGCGGGCGCTGATGACGGCCTTCGGCAATGCGCGTCTGGACGGTCGTGATGCGCTCACGGTCGGCGATCTGCCCCGCGCTGGCCGACGGCGTACGCCGATTGGGTTCACCACGCAGTAACGGAGCGTCTTCGCGGTGAGCCGGATAATGTGACACCATGCGTGCCACCTTTCCGGGCTCCCCGTACTCGCTCGAGCAACCCTTTCCTCCGGCGGGGGATCAGCCCCAGGCGATCGATCTCCTGACCGAAGGGGTCGATGCGGGACTGCAATTCCAGACGCTGCTCGGCGTCACCGGGTCGGGCAAGACGTTCACCATGGCGAACGTGATCGCCCGCACCGGGCGACCGGCGCTCATCCTCGCGCACAACAAGACGCTGGCCGCACAACTCTATGCGGAGTTCCGGGAGTTCTTCCCGGACAACGCGGTCGAGTATTTCGTGAGCTATTACGACTACTACCAGCCCGAGGCCTACGTCCCGTCGCGCGACCTCTACATCGAGAAGGACAGCCAGATCAATGAGCACATCGAGCAGATGCGGCTCTCGGCCACGAAGAGCATCATGGAGCGGCGCGACTGCATCATCGTGGCCTCCGTCTCCTGCATCTACGGCATCGGGGATCCGGTCGATTACCACTCGATGATCCTGCACCTCCGGCAGGGCGACCGCATGGATCAGCGTGCGGCGCTCCGGCGGCTGACCGAGATGCAGTACGACCGCAACGACGTCGAGTTCACGCGCGGCCGCTTTCGGGTGCGCGGTGAGGTGCTCGACATCTTTCCTGCCGAGCACGCCGAAACGGCCGTGCGCGTGACCTTCTTCGACGACGAGATCGAGCGTCTGCAACTGTTCGACCCGCTCACCGGGCAGATCCGACAGTCGATCACCCGCTTCACCGTCTTCCCGGGGTCGCACTACGTTTCGCCTCGCTCGAACGTGCTGCGCGCGGTCGAGGCGATCAAGGCCGAGTTGCACGAGACGAAGCAGGCCTTCGTCACCCAGGGCAAGCTGATCGAGGCGCAGCGCATCGAGCAGCGCACGCGGTTCGACCTCGAGATGCTCTCCGAGATCGGCTTCTGCAAGGGCATCGAGAACTACTCGCGCCACATGAGCGGACGCGAGCCCGGCGAGCCGCCGCCGACGCTCATGGATTACCTGCCGCGGGATGCGCTTCTGTTCATCGATGAGTCCCACGTGACGGTGAGCCAGATCGGCGGCATGTACCACGGCGACCGCTCGCGCAAGGAAAACCTTGTCAACTACGGATTCCGCCTGCCCTCGGCGCTCGACAACCGGCCCCTCAAGTTCGAGGAATTCGAGCGCCTCATGCCGCAGACGATCTTCGTCTCGGCTACACCGGCCGATTACGAGCGAAAGCACTCCGGACAGGTGGTGGAGCAGGTCGTGCGGCCGACCGGACTCGTGGATCCCGAGCTCCACATCCGACCGGCGAGCCGGCAGGTGGACGACCTGCTCGCCGAGGCGACCGCCCGCGCGGACCGTGGCGAGCGTGTGCTGGTCACCACGCTCACCAAGCGGATGGCCGAGGACCTCACGGATTACCTGAACGAGAACGGCCTTCGGGCCCGCTACCTGCACTCGGACATCGACACCGTGGAGCGCGTGGAGATCATCCGCGATCTGCGGCTTGGCGAGTTCGACGTGCTCGTGGGCATCAACCTCTTGCGCGAGGGCCTCGACATCCCCGAGGTGTCGCTGGTCGCCATCCTCGACGCCGACAAAGAGGGCTTCCTGCGCGCCGAGCGAAGCCTCATCCAGACGATCGGCCGCGCGGCGCGGCACTTGAACGGCACCGCCATCCTCTATGCCGATCGCGTGACCGACTCCATGCAGAAGGCCATCGACGAGACCGAGCGTCGCCGCAGGAAGCAGCTCGAGTTCAATGCCGAGCACGGCATCGTCCCCAAGGGGGTGCAGAAGGCGATCAAGGATCTGATCGACGGCGTGCACGACGTGGAGGAGGCGAAGCGCGAAGCCCGCGACGCACAGGTCGATCGGGAATTCGAGGCGCTCGACGAGAAGGGGCGCGAAAAGACCCTGAAGCAACTCGAGAAGGCCATGCTCGAAGCCGCGCGCAACCTCGAATTCGAGCGTGCCGCCGAACTGCGCGACCAGCTCACCCGGCTCAAGCAGGAGATGTTCGGTGTCGGCGCCACCCGTGTCTGACGCGCCTCGGCAGACAGGCCCCGGATAATCGCGCCGTGGAACTCGCCGCCTACCTCAAGAGCTTTCTCGGCCTGCTCGCGATCGTCGATCCGGTGATTGCGGTGCCGCTCTTCCTTGCACTCACGCCGACCGCAACGCCTCAGGACAGGAAGCGCATCGCGCGCATCGCTGCGATCGCCGTGTTCCTCGTGCTCACGGGCGGGCTGCTGTTCGGCGGTCCGGTGCTCGAGTTCTTCGGCATCTCGCTGCCCTCGTTCAAGGTTGCGGGTGCCATGCTGCTCTTGATGACCGCGATCTCGAGCTTCAACGCTGCACCGGGTCGCGTGCGCCAGACGCCGGAGGAGGAGGCCGAGGCGCAGCACAAGCACGCCGTGGCCGTGGTTCCACTGGCAACGCCGCTGCTTGCCGGGCCGGGCTCGATCTCGATGGTGATCGTCTTCGGCCAGTCGCACCCGGGCATCGCCCAGATCGGGAAGTGGGCGCACCTGGGCGTCATGGTGGGTGTGATCGCGGTGGTTGCCGTGCTCACCTGGCTGGCCCTGCGCGCCGCGCAGCGCGTGGCGAGCGTGATGGGTGTGACGGGCATGAACATCCTGACCCGCGTTGGCGGCCTCATCACGGCAGCGCTCGCGATCGAAATCCTGGCTTCGGGGCTGACGGGACTGTTCCCGGGACTGAAGAATTAGCATCCTCTTCCGATCTGAAGGAGACACTTGATGAAGCTCTACTACAGCAACGGTGCCTGTTCGCTGTCCCCCCACATCGTCCTGCGCGAAGCGGGGCTGCCGTTCGACCTCGTCCGCGCGAGCACCAAGACCCACAAGCTTGACGATGGCACGGACTTCCACACGATCAATCCCCAGGGCTCGGTGCCGGTGCTGGAGCTCGACAATGGCGAGCGGCTGACCGAAGGCCCGGCGATCGTGCAGTACATCGCCGATCAGGTGCCGGACAAGAAGCTTGCCCCCGCCTGGGGCACCTGGGAGCGCTATCGCCTGATGGAGTGGCTCAACTTCATCACGAGCGAACTGCACAAGGGCTTCTCTCCGCTCTTCAATCCGAAGATGCCCGACGAAGCGAAGACACTCGCCCGCGAGCGGCTGATGGCCAAGTTCCAGCATGCCGACAACCGCCTCGCGGGCCATGACTACACGATGGGTGCTGCGTTCAGCGTGGCGGATGCCTACCTGTTCACGGTGGCGAGCTGGGGCAAGTATGTCGGTGTCGACCTGTCGGGGTTCGCCAACCTCCAGGCATTCAATGCGCGCATGATGGCGCGTCCGGCGGTGCGGGCGGCGCTCGAGGCCGAAGGGCTGCTCAAGGCGGCCTGAGATGACGCAAGCGCTGCCGCTCGCGCCGGAGAGCCGTGCCACGCTCGACGCGTGGCACGACATGATCGGCCGCGGGGATCTGAGCGAACTGCCGAGGCTCCTTTCGGATTCGGTCGTCTTTCGATCTCCCGTGGCCCACACGCCCTACGAGGGCGCAGCGAAAGTTGCCTTGATCCTGCGCACCGCGGCGTCGGTCTTCGCCGACTTCGCCTACCACCGCGCGTTCGCAACTGCCGACGGTCAGTCCGTCGTGCTCGAGTTCAGCGCGCGCGTCGGCGACCGTGCGCTCAAGGGCATCGACATGATCCGTTTTGACGAGCACGGCCGGATCGTCGAGTTCGAGGTCATGGTGCGACCGGCCACCGGCGTTCAGGCGCTTGGGGAAGCGATGGCGGCCGCGCTCGCCGGACGTCTGGGCGCGCGTAACGGCCTGTAACGGTCGCAGCCGGGCCGCTTGGCCCCTGCAGGGCCTCATCGGACCTAGACTGCCAGGCATCTCCGGTCGCGTCGGGTGCGGTGCTGCGCTGCGCACCCACGGGACACCGGATGCGTGATGCAGGAGGCCCGCGATGCCCACCGACGACTACCTCGCCTATTCCCAAGAGTTCAAGCTCAAGGCCAAGGCGGATCCCCGTCTGGCCAAGCTGGCCGACGCACTTGCGGCTTCGCTCGAGCCGCATCTTCTGGCGAAGAAGCTCTCGTCGATGCCCGCCGCACGGGGCCTTGGCATTGGCAGCGTGGCGCTCGAGATGATCAAGGGGCTCGCGTGGACATTCACGGTCGTGGGCGCAGCCGCAGCCGTCGGCGGCGTGGTCTGTGGCGTTGCCTTCTCCGAAGTGCCGATCGTCGGGACCGCAGCCGGTGTCGAGTTCGGCGTGATGCTGGGGGCCACTCTTGCCAATGCCATGATGACCGGGTTCGGTCTGATCCAGGCCACACAGATGGTGGGCTATGTCATGGGCTCGGCATCGGTCCCGCTCGAAGCGGCCATGCGGGAGGTCTGGGCGAACGGCAGCGTGACGCTGGCCGCAGACCAGTTCGCCGAGGCGTGGTGCCACATCGCCGTCGCGGTGATTCCGTTGCTCATCATGGTTGCGCTTCACAAGGGCTCTTCCGCGCTCGGTTCGAGGCTCAACTCCTTCCAGCGGCTCAATGACTATGTCAAGGGGCTGCCGAGGCCCATCATCAACTATGCCTCGGTGAAACTCGCGAAGGTGAACGGCTACGGGCTGTCCGAGTTCCACGCGATGAAGGCGATGAGCCTGGGCAAGCTGATCATCGTGCGCGGGGGCAACCCCGATCGTGCCAAATACGTCGGCCGCCTGCTCGAAGGCAAGGGGATCGAGGTGAAGGCGAAGTCCCTGCGTGGCGGCCCGCACACCGGGTGCGTCGCGCTCGACGCAACCGACCTCGCCAAGCTCGAGAAGAGCTACACGCTTCACGGCAGTCACGGCTCTGGGCAGCCCGTGAAACTCTCCCTCAAGCAAGGCGGACAGGGTGAGATGCACGGCTGGTCGATCCAGAAGATCAGCCACAACGGCGAAGAGCGCTTCCTGCTGCGCGACCCGGCAGGACAACCCGTGGTCGGGGACATCGATCGGCTCTATGTCCTGCAGTTCAACGAGAACGGGGTCCAGCAGGGGGCGGGGCTGCCGCCTCAGTTGACGAGCGTCGCCAAGATGGCCGATGACCCGGCGGAGATCAAGTGGTGGAACGATACGTTCAACGGAATCACCGGAAAGCGCCGGGTCAACAAGGACTCGGCCAAGCATGGTGCCTCGGCGGACTTCCTGGACCCCAAGACGGGGCTTGCGAAGTGGAATGCCGACAAGAACGAGACCCTGCTCGTGTTCTCCAACGGGCAAGCCTTCGAGATGGACTGGAATCAGATGATCCAGTTCGTGCAGATGAACGGTAGCCTAGGCATGAAGGATGTTTTCCGCGCGGTGACGCAGTCCTCCACGCGCACGTGAAGGATTGGACGGTGATCTGCTGCGCAGCGGGCGGCCTGTACTGCTGCCGCATCGGGCGCGAGCAGCGACTGACCCGGCGCGCCTTCCTACAATCGGGGCATGGCCACGCTCGACGCCGAACTCGCCCAGCTCCGCACGCCGCCCCATTCGATTGAGGCCGAGCAGTCGGTGCTCGGGGCGTTGATCCTCGACAACAACGCGATCGACAAGATCGCCGATCTGCTCAAGCCCGAGGATTTCTACAACGACGGCCACCGCCTCGTCTACGAGCACATCAATCGACTGGCGGCCGAGAACAAGCCCGCCGACGCGGTGACGCTCGCCGAGAGCCTGCGTGCCGTCGGCAAGCTCGAATACGTGGGCGGACTCGCCTACATCGGTGCGATCGCCAACGCCGTGCCCTCGGCGGCCAACGTGCGCCGCTACGCGGAAATCGTCCGCGACCGCTCGGTCATGCGCCAGCTCGCCGCCGTGGCGACCTCGATCGCCGAGTCCGCTTACAACCCGATGGGCAAGACCAGCGAGCAGCTGCTCGACGAGGCCGAAGGCAAAGTCTTCGAGATTGCCGAGGCAGGCGACAAGAGCCGCGCCAACTTCGTCTCGCTCTCGGATCTCGCCGCGCAGGCGATCGAGCGCGTCGAGGAGCTCTATCGGCGTGACAACCCAAGCGACGTCACCGGAATCGCGACCGGTTACACCAAGCTTGACTCGATGACCGCCGGCCTGCAGCGTGGTGACCTCATCATCATCGCCGGGCGACCCTCGATGGGCAAGACGGCGTTCGCACTCAACATCGGTGAGCATGTGGCGCTTCGGCTCAAGCTGCCGGTGGCGGTGTTCTCGATGGAGATGGGCGCGCTTCAGCTCGCGATGCGTCTGATCGGCTCGGTCGGGCGACTCGATCAGCACAAGCTCCGGACCGGACGCCTGTCGGATGGCGACTGGGGCAAGTTCACCGACGCCTTGGGGCAGCTCGATGCGAGCCCGATGTACATCGACGAGGGGGCGGGACTCAACCCGTTCGAGCTTCGCGCGCGCGCGCGGCGGCTGGCGCGTCAGGTCGGGGGGCTGGGCCTCATCATCGTGGACTATCTGCAGCTCATGAGCGCGGCGAGCCTCGGAGAGAACCGCGCGACCGAGATTTCCGAGATCTCACGGTCGCTCAAGAGCCTGGCCAAGGAGTTGAATGTGCCGGTCATCGCGCTCTCGCAGTTGAACCGCTCGCTCGAGCAGCGTCCGAACAAGCGGCCCGTGATGAGCGACCTCCGGGAATCCGGCGCGATCGAACAGGATGCAGACGTGATCCTCTTCATCTATCGTGACGAGGTCTACAACCAGGATTCGGCGCAGAAGGGCGTGGCCGAGATCATCATCGGCAAGCAGCGCAATGGCCCGATCGGTACGGTGAACCTGACCTTCCTGGGGGAGTACACGCGGTTCGAGAACTACGCCGACCCGGGTCAGTTCGGTGGCTTCTCGGTTGCGCCGGTGCAGCGGGCGAGCGGCGGCCAGCCTTTCTGAACGGGCATTCTCATGCGCATCGCAATCGGCGGTTTCCAGCACGAGACGAACACCTTTGCGCCCTCCAAGG
Source organism: uncultured Alcaligenaceae bacterium (assembly GCA_964609555.1). Lineage (GTDB taxonomy): Bacteria > Pseudomonadota > Gammaproteobacteria > Burkholderiales > Casimicrobiaceae > Casimicrobium. The sequence goes on from CAZSTF010000008.1 coordinate 17,540, forward strand.
CGACGTATGAGCGCTTCGTGCAGGGTGGCGGTTGGCCCCCGGTGTCGGTGGGTGAGGAAATCTTCGAGCGCTTTCGCGACCAGAACATCCCCGTCTCGGGATTCATGGCCGAGATCGGTGGTCGTCACGAACTGATCCCCACCGCGTGGGCGGCGGCCAGTCCGTCCGCCCATGTCACGACGGACGCGTTCGAGCGCATCGCGGGCGAGATCATCGCGCGCATCCGAAGCGCTCAACCTGATGCGGTGTACCTCGACCTGCATGGCGCGATGGTCACCGAGGCGCATGATGATGGCGAGGGCGAGCTGCTGCGTCGCGTGCGTGAGGTGGTCGGGCCGCGCGTGCCGATCGTCGTGAGCCTGGACCTCCACGCGAACATGACCGAGGCGATGTTCCGAGAGGCCAATCTGCTCGTCGCCTACCGCACCTATCCGCACATCGACATGGCCGAAACCGGCGCCCGGGCCGCGTTTTTCCTGAAACGTCTTGCCCAAGGCGAGGCGCTGCCCGAAGTGGCCTGGCGGCGGCTGCCGTACCTGATCCCGCTTCAGGCGCAATCGACGGATCTCTTTCCGGGCAACGACATCTACCGCCTCGTCGGGCAGCTTGAAGGGGGCGAGGTGGTCTCGGCCTCCTTCACGCCAGGCTTTCCGGCGGCCGACTTCGAAGGCTGCACGCCCGTGGTCTGGGCGCATGGCCGCAGCCAGGCCGCGGCGGAGGCGGCCGTTGCGCGGCTCGAAGCCCGTGTTCTCGCCGCAGAAGGCGAGTGGGATGCGCGTGTGCTCGAGGCGGTGGACGCCGTGCGCGAGGCGCAGCGGATCGCCGCCCAGGCACGACGCCCGGTCGTCATCGCCGATACGCAGGACAACCCCGGTGCTGGCGGCGACAGCGACACGATGGGCATGGTGCGGGCGCTGCTCGAGTGCCGGGCCGAGCGGGCTGCCGCCGGCCTGATCGTGGACGCGGCCGCGGCGAAGGCCGCGCACGAGGTCGGCGTCGGACGCACGCTCAATATCGCGCTCGGTGGCAAGAGCGGCATTGCAGGTGACTCGCCGCTCGAATTGCCCTGGCGCGTCGAATCGCTCGCCGACGGCCGGGTCGCGGCCACCGGGCCGTTCTACCGCGGCATGACGCTGCGGCTCGGCCCTTCGGCCTGCCTGAGTCATCAGGGCGTCCGTCTGGTCGTCGCCTCGTACAAGACGCAGCTCGCCGACCAGGCGATGTATCGCTACGTCGGCATCGAGCCCACCGAGCAGGCCATCCTCGTCAACAAGAGCTCGGTGCATTTCCGCGCCGATTTCACGCCGATCGCCGAGGCCATCCTCGTCGCCAAGGCGCCCGGGCCGATGGCCGCCGATCCGGCGGATCTCCCCTGGCGCCGACTCATGCCGGGCCTCCGGCTCCGGCCGAAGGGGCCGGCCTACGCCCCGGTCTGACCGCTACGGCGGGAGGACCATCCCGCAGTGCGCTGTCAGGTAGTCGCGGATCAGGGCATAGGTGTTTCGAGGCGGGGCAGGTGACGGGAAACTGATGCCGTTGAGCAGGGCGGCTCCACTGACACCCAGCATGGCGCGCGTGAGGATCAAACCATCAATGGCCGCGTCGAACTTGCCGTTTCCGTCCACATCCGGTGAGCATGCGGCTCCGCCGCTTGACCCCCCGTTCAATCGGACGGCGCAAAAGGTGGTGATCGACCCATTCGAGCATTGACCGCTCATGACGATGCGGCCGTTCGCCTGTACCGACACGGTTTGAGGTGTGCTCGAAGCGTTCGGCATCGTGAACGTGATCCGTCCATTGGCGTTGGACGTGCTGTCAAACGATGTGTCGAGAGAGCCGTCCGAATTGAGCCTGACCACGCAGAAGGGCGCCAAGGATGAGGTGCAGGTTCCAGCGATCACGATGCGCCCGTCGGTCTGCAGTGCCATCGCCGTCACCGTGTCCGTCCCGGCCGCGGAAACGACGACCACCCCATCTGCCGATCCCTCGCCGTCGAACTGCGTGTCGAAGGATCCATTGGCGTTGAGCCGTACCACGCAGAAGTCCTGCGAGCCCAAGCGGTCGCAGCGTCCCGCTACGAGAAGCCTGCCGTCGGGTTGCAGCGCCAAGTCGGCGGCTTCATCGTGACCTGCGCCGGTTGACACCGGAATCGCGACGGCACCGTTGCCGCTGCCCCCAGGGCCGTCGAAGGCTGCATCGAGCGTGCCGTTCGCATTCAGTCGCACGATGCAGAAGTCACGGCCGGTCGTCGTTGAATGGCAGTAACCCGCCATCACGATCTTGCCGTCCGGTTGAAGCACCGCTGCATTTGCAGGGCGGTCATCGCCGCCGTTGCCAATCGCCGGAACGAGGACCGTTCCAGAGGTACCAAATGTCGGATCCGGGCTGCCGCTGACGGTGAAGCGGAACGCACAGATCTGCGTGATCGCGGCGGGTTGGCAGCGCCCGACCACGACCACGGCTCCGTCTGGTTGCAGGAGCGCACTCCCGGCACCGAAGAATGCGCTTGCGGGAGGGCTCATCAGCGCGTAACCGCTGGCCCCGAAACTCGTATCCAGCAAGCCGTCGGCCGTCAGTCCGGCAACGCAAACGTTGTTGCCCTGGCACTTGCCCGCGAGCACCAAACGGCCGTCCGGACGACGCAAGACCCGGCTGGCGAACCCGAGCGAAATCGAACCAGTCAGAAGATGTTTGCCATCGGCCAACGGGCCGAATGAGGTATCGAGGGTGCCATTGATGTTCAGCCTGACAACGCACATGTGCGCGATGCCACCGGCCGAGCAACTGCCCGCGATCACGAGTTTTCCATCCGGTTGCACGAGGTGATCGAACACGAGGTGATTGCCGGCGCTGACCGTCAGATCAACGACGCGACCATTGCCGGTACCGGTCGGTCCGTCGAAAGAGGTGTCAAAGCTCCCTGCAACCTGGGCGTATGCGAGGCGTGGGCCCCACGTCGCGCCCAGTGCGATGAAGGCCACCATGAGAAGAACGACCCGAGGAAGGCACGTCGCTTGGGACATCGAGCGGTGACTCATGGCCACACTCCTCTTGGCTGTCAGACATCGATCGCGCGTGAAGGTAACTTTCTCCGAGACTGACGTCCATAGCACCGCGAGTCCGATCTGCTCTGGCGCGGCCTGGAGCGGCGGCGCATCGGCTAGGCCCGTGCGTGGCACGTTGCAGAACGCTCGTGCTGAAGGGCGGCTTGGGTTGGGCGGTGCGGTTCGCCAGGTCAGACGATCCTCCTGTGACCGGGGACGGATCAGCGTCTCACCGCAGAGGCATGACCCAATTCGGCCCATCACCCACGGCGATGCGCTGCATCAACGTCAGCGTGCCGTCATCGCCCACGCGGTAGGCACTGAGTCCCCCTGAGCGCTCACCGACGGCGTAGAGATGCCTGCCATCCGCGCTCAGTGCAAAGCCGCGCGGTTGCGCCTCAGTCGGTGTTGCGCGCATCCAGCGAAGTCGACGGCCGTCTGCTTCAACGGCAAGGCAGTGGAGCGTGCTGCTGCGTCGCTCGCTCGCGAACAGAAAGCGCTCATCCGGCGAGAGATGCAGGTCTGCAGCCCAAGGCGCGCCCTGCGCGGGGTCCAGCGGCAGGGTGACCGTCTGCACGTGCGTCAACGCCGCGCGCTGGGCATCGAAGGCGAGCACGTCGATGCTTGCATCCAGTTCATTGAGCAGATAGACCGTGTCGCCCCGACCGTTCAGGCAAAGATGGCGGGGGCCACTGCCCGGACGCGCGCGCCATGCCGGACCGAGGGGCTCGGCCTGACCCGTGGCAGCGTCGAAAGCGAAGGCGAGGACGACATCGCTGCCCAGACAGGGCACGAGCAGATGGCGCCCGTCGCGTGTCGGCACGATGGCGTGCGCGTTCTTCCCGGTGCAGAGCATCACATGCACTGGGCCGACCTTTCCGTCCGGCTCGATGGGCAGGATGGCGACGAGGTGCGACGGATAGGAGGCGGCGAACAGCCACCGCCCCGTCGGGTCGACAGCCAGATAAGGCATGCTGGCGGGCAGCGCGGACTGGTCCACGATCCGAAGCGCTTGGTGATCGTCGGCGATCTGGAGACGCACCACGGCCAACGGGTCGCTGCGCCGCGCCACGTACAGCCAGTTTCCGTGCGGGTGGCGCGCGATGGGCATGAGGGTGCCGCCCGGTGTGACCGTCGCACGCACGGCAAGCCGCCCGTCGGGCGCAATGCCGACGAGGGTGACTTCCCCGGAGCCGGCGCAGGAGACGACGAGCGCGCGCTCCGCGCTCACAGGCCGAACAGCCTCGGCAGCCACAGCGAGATCGCGGGCACGTAGGTGATCAGGCCGAGCACCACGAGCATCGTGGCAAAGAACGGCAGCAGGGCGCGTGTCACTTCCTCGATCGACAGCTTCGCGATGGCCGAGCCGACGAAGAGCACGGCACCCACCGGCGGCGTGATGAGGCCGATACCGAGGTTCACCATCATGATCATGCCGAAGTGCACCGGGTCGACGCCGATCGACGTCACCACGGGCAGCAGGATGGGTGTCATGATGAGGATCAGCGGCGCCATGTCCATGAGCGTGCCGAGGAGCAGCAGCAGGATGTTGATCATCAGAAGGATCACCCAGGGCTCGTCGCTCACCCGCGTGAAGGCGGCCGTGATGGTCTGCGGAATCATCATGAGCGTCATGATGTAGCCGAACGCCGCAGCGAACCCGATCAGGATCATCACGATCGACAGCGTCTTGACCACGCGATGCATGAGCAGGGGCAGGTCGCGCCAGCGGTAGTCGCGATAGATGAACATGGTCACGAAGAACGCCCAGAGCACGGCGATGGCCGCCGATTCCGTGGCGGTGAAGACACCCGAGAGGATGCCACCCAGGATGATGACCATGGTCATGAGCCCCCAGAGCGCATCCACGCAGATCTTCAAGGCCTGACGCAAGGGGATGCGCTCCTCACGCGGAAATCCCTTGCGTCGTGCCGTGAACAGGCACAGGCCAGCGACGGCCGCGCCGAGCAGCAGGCCGGGCAGGACGCCGGCCATGAAGAGTGCGGCGATCGAGATCGAACCGCCTGCGGCGAGGGAGTAGATGATCGCGTTGTGCGAGGGTGGAATGAGGATCGCCTGTACCGAGCCGCTCACGGTGACCGCGGCCGCGAAGGCCTTGGGGTAGCCCTTTCTCGCCATCTCGGGAATGAGCACCGAGCCGACCGAGGCCGTGTCGGCCATCGACGAGCCGGAGATCGCGCCGAAGAACGTGGAGGCGAGCACGTTGACGAGCGACAACCCGCCGCGAATGAAGCCCACGAGCACACCGGCGAAGGCGACGAGGCGGCGCGCCATGCCGCCCTCGGCCATGATGGCGCCCGCCAGCACGAAGAACGGGATGGCGAGCAGCGAGAACTTGTTGACGCCAGCGGCGACCTGAATCATGACCGCGTCGACCGGCAGTTCGAGCCAGAGCGCACCAAGCAGCGCGGACAGGCCCATCGCATACGCGACGGGCATGCCGAGCAGCATGAGCAAGGTGAAGGAGCCGAGCAGCACGAACGCGTCCATCACGGCTCCTCGGCAGACGTGGCGGCGTGGTCCGACGCCATGGCGGCGCGGTCCGCCTGCGACCCGAAGGCCAGGACCTCGATCACGAACAGCAGCGTCAGCAGTCCGCCCAGCGGGACCGGAGCGTAGGTGATGCCCACGCGCAGCCAAGGCAGCTGTCCGATCACCTGATTCCATGTGGCGAGGCACAGGCGTGTGCCATAGACCAGGCAGAAGAGGGCGACCACGAGCACCGCGACGTGCATCGCCTGCGCGAGCGCGCGTCTCGCCATCGCTGGCAGACGCGTGGTCACCAACTGGACGGCGATGTGCGCGTTCGCGCGGTAGGCGGCCGCGGCACCGAGGAAGGTGAACAGCACCATCAGCTGGATGGCGATGGGTTCCGGCCACTGCGAGCCGGTGCCCAGCACGTAGCGCGTGAAGATGCCCCAGGGAATGATCAGTGCCATCACCGCAACGGCGATGCCACTGATCCAGATGCAGGCTCGGTAGAGCCTGTCATTGAAGCGAAGGATGGCCTCGCGCATGAGCGCAGCGGATGACGGGTTACTTGACGTCGGCGATCCGCTTCATGAGGTCGGTGAACTGTGCACCGTACTTGGCGCGAACCGGGGCCGTCGCCTCGTAGAACGGCTTGGGGTCCACATCCACGAACTGGATGCCGGCCGCCTTGAGCTTGGCCGTGTTCTCGGCAACGCTCTTGTCCCAGAGTGTGCGCTGCTCCATCTGTGCCTCGCGGGCGAGGCGACGGACCGTGGCCTGATCGGCAGGCGACAGGCGATCCCAGGCGACCTTCGACATCACGAGAATTTCGGGAATGATCAGATGATGGGTCTGCGAGTAGAACTTCGCCGGCGTGTTGTAGTGATTGGCGGTGAAGTAGGACGGCGGGTTGTTCTCGGCACCATCGATGACGCCGGTCTGCAGCGCGCTGAACACTTCGCCGTAGGCCATCGAGATGCCATTGCCGCCCATCGCGTTCATCGTGTCGACGAAGAGCGGATTGCCCATCATGCGGATCTTCAGGCCCTTCAGGTCGTCGGGTGTCCGTACCGGGCGCTTGGTGTAGAGGCTGCGTGAGCCACCGTCCATCCAGGCGAGCCCGATGAGGCGCGCGGGACTGTCGGACACTTTTTTGAGCAGCTCATTGCCGATCGGTCCATCGATGACCTTGCGCATGTGGGCGACGTCACGAAACACGAACGGCATGTTGAAGACGTTCACCTCGGGCACAACCGGGCCGATCACGCCCAGCGAAATACGGTTGATCTGGATGGCGCCGAGCTGGGTCTGCTCGACGGTTTCCTTCTCCTGGCCGAGCACGGCGCCGGGGAACATCTGCACCTTCAGCCGACCGTTGGTGGCGGCCTCCAGCTTCTTGCCGAAGTTTTCGACGGCGACCACGGTCGAGTAGCCGGCCGGATGGGTGTCCGAGGCCTTGAGGACGGTTTGGGCGCCGACGGCGGCGCACAGGGCGAGGGCGGCCGTCGCGACGGCCGCCGGAAGTGCGTGGGAACGCGGTTTCATGGTTGAGGCTCCTCCTTGTTGACGTGTCGCTGGCTCTGATGAGTCAGCGGTTGGGGTTGTGGGTCAATGGGCTCGGGCGGGGCGCCGACGTGTACGCTGCCATCGTCGGAATGTGAAGCAGTGGTCAGTCATCATACAACTAATGTATCCTCCGTGAGCAGGAGCATTTGTCGGAGAGTGCAGGCGGCGCGCGAAGACGGTCCATGGGCACACGGCTGGTGCCCCGACGCATCCACCGAACGCCCGTCGCCACCGGCGACAGTACAGTGAGTTCAAGGGAGGCAGCGACATGCAGGAAGGGTTCACCACGTTGCGCTGGAAGCGTCTGCTTCTGACGGGGGCAGCCGGCAATCTCGGACGGGTCCTGCGCCCGAGGCTTCAGCGTTACTGCGAGGTGCTCCGTGTCTCCGATGTGGCGGAGCTCGGCGCGCCGGGGGCATCGGAGGAGGTCGTCCTCGCGCGGCTTGAGGACGCAGCGGCGGTCAACGAACTCCTGCGTGAGGTGGATGCCGTCGTACATCTCGGGGGCGTCTCGACCGAGCAGCCTTGGAGTGTCATCGCGCCGGCGAACATCCATGGGGCCGTGCACCTGTACGAGGCGGCACGGCAGCATGGCGTGCGACGCATCGTGTTTGCGAGCTCCAATCACGTGATTGGCTGCTACCGGCAGCACGAGGTCATCGATGCAAAGGTGCGCAAACGGCCCGATGGGTTCTACGGACTGTCGAAGGCCTTCGGCGAGGATCTGGCGCAGCTGTACTGGGACCGGTTCGGCATCGAGACGGTGAGTCTCCGCATCGGCTCGTCGTTCCCCGAGCCGAAGGACCGGCGGATGCTCTCCACTTGGTTGAGCTACGACGATCTCGAGCGGCTGGTGGTGGCCTCGCTCGCCGCCCCGGACGTGGGGCACACGATCGTCTATGGCGCTTCGGACAATGTGTCGTCCTGGTGGGACAACACGGGGGCGAGGCATCTCGGCTGGCGTCCCCGGGATTCGTCGGAACCCTTTCGTGCGGCGGTCGAGGCGCGTGACGGACCGATCGACCGGAACGATCCGGCCAAACTCCATCAGGGCGGAACTTTCGTGACCACGCCGCTCAGGCTGTAGTCCCGTCATCGTTTGGATTCCTCTCGCGGTTGTGCGGTCGACTTTGCATGGCCGACCGCAATGCGAAGTGCCGCTCTTTCGCCCGCCTCGACGAAGTCGGGGTGGCGCTGCCGGATGGCGTCCAGAAACGAGAGGGGCGAGCGCACGTGCGCCCGCATGTGCTTGGATGCGGCTTCGCCGTCGCCTTCGACGATGGCCTCCACGATGAGGCGATGCTGATCGATCGCGATGTGAGGGCTGCCGGCGGCCTCGATCGCAAGGTGCCGGATGCGATTCATGCCCGTGCGGGCGAGACGCAAGGCGGGCCAGGCGTGCGGATGCCCAGCGAGCACGAGGATCTGATGGTGCAGTTGCTCGTCCGCCTCGAGGTGACGGAGGTAGTCGCCCTTGGCCGTGGCCTCGACCTGGCGCTCGACCCAGCTTGCGAGCTCGCGGCGGCGGGCGGCTGGCGCAGCCGCCGCCAGTTGCACTGCGCGGCACTCGATGGCTTCCCGGACGAAGATGGCGTCGCGCACTTGCGTCGCGTCGATGCGTGCAACGTAGGTGCCACGTTGAGGGATCACCTGAACGAGGCCTTCGCTCGCCAGCTGGCGAAGCGCGTCGCGAACCGGCGCCCGGCTCACCCCGAGGCTGTCGGACAGGGTCTGCTCCGACAGGGCCGTCCCCGGCAGCAGCGTGCAATCGAGGATGGCGTTGCGCAGCCGCTCGTAGGCACTGCGTGTGAAAGCACCGCGCGCGCCCTGGACGGGGGCATCGTCGACGGGCGTCGAGCCGAGTTCCGGGATCAGGAGGCGCGGGCGAGGCATCGGCGGGTTGGTGAGCTCGACGTTGGATTTACTGCAATACTAGTATACTAATTGAGGGGACACAAGCGGCAGCAATCTGGGGGGACAACGTGCACGACGCGGATCAGAAAGCGAACATCGAACAGCCGACCGTACCGGCCGAAGCGCCCTCTGTTCGGCCGCCGCGCCGGCGCCCGCCCGCATGGCGCGCATGCGGAGGAGAGCGGGTCATTGCGTGGCACCCGCACGGAAGGGGGGGCCGATGAGCGCGCTGCGCAGCAGCCGCTGGTTTGCCGCTGACGATCTGCGCAGCTTCGGGCATCGTTCGCGCATGATGCAGATGGGGTACGACCGTGCGGACTGGGAAGGCAAGCCGGTCATCGCGATCCTGAATACCTGGAGCGATATCGGCAACTGCCACACGCACTTCCGGCAACGGGTGGAAGAGGTGAAGCGCGGTGTGCTCCAGGCCGGGGGCTTTCCGCTCGAATTCCCCTGTCTTTCGCTCGCCGAAAGCGCGGTCAAGCCCACCACCATGCTCTATCGCAATCTGCTCGCGATCGAGGCCGAGGAAATCCTGCGCAGCCATCCAGTGGATGGTGCCGTGCTCATGGGCGGCTGTGACAAGACCACGCCAGGGTTGCTCATGGGCGCCTTCAGCATGGGCCTTCCATGTATCTACCTACCGGCCGGGCCGATGTTGAGCGGGCGTTGGCGGGGGCGGACCCTGGGTTCGGGCGCCGATGGCTGGAAGTACTGGGACGAGCGCCGGGCCGGCCACCTGACGCCACAGGCGTGGGCCGAGATCGAGGCCGGCATTGCGCGCAGTGCGGGTACCTGCATGGTCATGGGCACCGCAGCGACCATGATGGGCATCGCAGAAGCGCTCGGGATGACACTGCCTGGCGCATCCAGCATTCCCGCGGTGGATGCAAACCATCAACGCATGGCGACAGCCTGCGGTCGCCGGATCGTCGAGCTGGTGCACGAAGGGCTGACGCCTGCCCGCTTGCTGACCCGCGAGAGCTTTGCCAATGCGGTCACGGTCGCGATGGCGGAGGGGTGCTCCACGAACGCGATCATCCACCTGATCGCCATGTCCCGGCGCGCCGGATTGCCACTGACCCTCGATGACTTCGACGCCGCCAGCCGCCGCGTGCCGGTCATCGCCAACATCCGGCCGAGCGGGGATCGCTACCTCATGGAAGACTTCTACTACGCGGGCGGCATGCGTGCGTTGATGCGGCTCCTTCTCGACGGCGGCCTGCTGCATGGCGAGGCCCTGACGGTCAATGGCCATTCGGTGCGCGAGAACGTGGCGGACGCCGAGGTGCATGACGCCGATGTGATCCGTTCGCTCGATCGGGCAATCTATCGCGAGGGCGCCCTGGCGGTGCTCCGGGGCAATCTGGCGCCGGATGGCTGTGTGGTCAAGCCGTGCGCGATGGCACCGCATCTCATGCGGCACACCGGCCCGGCCTTGGTGTTCGACGACGTGCCGTCGCTCAAGCAGGCGGCAGAAGATCCGAAGCTTGAAGTCACGCCCGATCATGTCCTCGTGCTGCGCAACGCCGGCCCGCAGGGCGGCCCGGGCATGCCGGAGTGGGGCATGCTGCCGATTCCTGTGAAGTTGCTCCGGCAGGGGGTGCGTGACATGGTCCGCATCAGCGATGCCCGCATGAGCGGAACGAGCTACGGTGCCTGCGTCCTGCATGTCACGCCGGAGTCGGCCATCGGAGGGCCGCTGGCCCTCGTGCGCTCGGGCGATCTGATCACGATCGACGTGCCGGCGAGGCGCATTCACCTCGAAGTCGACGAGGCCGAGCTGTCTGCACGCCGCGCGGCTTGGCGGGCACCGGCACCCCGCTATGAACGCGGCTACGGCTGGATGTTCAGCCGGCACATCCTCCAGGCGAGCGACGGCTGTGACTTCGACTTTCTCGAATCCGGCTTCGGGGCGCCCGTCTCGGAACCCGCTATCTACTGATTACTGATCGACGAGCACGACGCATGGCCCTTCGCCCCGACACACGGCAGCGACTCGAAGGCGTGAGTTGCGCCACGCTCTGCACCCTGCTGTTCAAGCGCGGTCTGCGCAACCAGTTTCTGCAGGATGTCCGCCCGCTGGCTCCGCGCTCTGCGGGCCGTCCGAACATGGTGGGCGAGGCGTTCACCGTGCGCTACATCCCCGCCCGCGAGGATCTCAATCCGATCAGCGTCTTCCAGGACCCGAAGCACCCCCAGCGGGTGGCGGTGGAGCGCTGTCCGCCTGGTGCAGTGCTCGTGTTCGACAGCCGTAGGGATGCCCGCGCGGCCTCCGCCGGGAGCATTCTCGTTGCGCGGCTCAAGGCGCGCGGTTGTGCCGGCGTGGTCACCGACGGCGGATTCCGGGATTCACCCGAGATCGCTGCGCTCGGCTTTCCCGCCTACCACCAGCGGCCGAGCGCACCGACCAATCTCACGCTCCACCAGGCCGTCGAAATCGATGGCCCCATCGCGTGCGGCGAGGTGGCCGTCTGGCCCGGCGACGTGATGGTCGGCGATGCCGAGGGCGTCACCGTCATTCCGGCGCACCTGGCGGACGAGATCGCCCTGGAGGCCGTCGAGATGACGGCCTTCGAGGACTTCGTGATGGAGCAGGTGACGCACGCGGGGCGATCCATCATCGGGCTCTACCCGCCGACCGATCCGACGGTGATGGACGCATTCGCGCAATGGCGCGCTCGACGGAGACCCTAGCGGCGAAGGCGTGACCGGCTGGGTACGGGTTGCCACGCGCGGCTGAGAAAATGTGTGGCATGCCGCTTCAGCCCCACCACCTCGAACTCCTCGCCCCGGCCCGCACGGCCGAAATCGGGCGGGAGGCCATCCTGCACGGCGCGGATGCGGTCTACATCGGCGGCCCGGCCTTCGGCGCCCGAACCAAGGCGGACAACCCGATCGAGGACATCGCCTCGCTCTGCGCGTTCGCGCATCGCTACCACGCGCGGATCTTCGTCACGCTCAACACCATCCTCCATGACGAGGAGCTCGAGCCCGCGCGTCGGTTGGTTCACGCGCTTCACGATGCCGGGGTGGATGCGCTCATCGTGCAGGACATGGCACTGCTCGAGATGGACTTGCCGCCGATCGCGCTTCATGCCTCGACGCAATGCGATATCCGCACGGTCGAGCGTGCACGGTTTCTCGGCGATGTCGGCTTCTCGCAGCTCGTGCTCGCCCGGGAGCTGAATCTCGCGCAGATCGCGCGCATCCGGCAGGCCGTCCGACCCGAGGTCGCGCTCGAATACTTCGTGCATGGCGCGCTCTGCGTGGCCTTTTCCGGCAACTGCTTCATCAGCGAGGCGCACACGGGCCGCTCGGCCAACCGCGGCTCCTGCTCCCAGGAGTGCCGGCTGCCGTACACACTGCTCGACGAGGCGGGCCGCGTCGTCGCCCATGACCAGCACCTGCTCTCGATGAAGGACAACGATCAGAGCGCGAATCTTGGGCTCCTCATCGACGCCGGCGTCCGCAGCTTCAAGATCGAGGGGCGCTACAAGGATCTCGCCTACGTGAAGAACGTGACGGCGCATTACCGTCGGCTGCTCGACGCGATCCTCGAAGAGCGGCCGGAGCTCGCGCGCGCCTCCGACGGGCAGTGCACGTTCAGCTTCACGCCGGATCCGGCGCGCACGTTCAACCGCGGCAGCACCGACTACTTCACGCACGGTCGGCAGGCGGACATTGGTGCGTTTGCGACACCAGTGCATGCCGGCCTGCAGGTGGCCGAGGTGATCGCGGTCGGCGCGCGACACATCGACGTCCGCCCGCTCACGCCGAACGATCTGCCGCCCGAACGCAGCGACGGCACAGCAGCCACACCCGTGGCCCGCCATGCCGACGACCGGCATCTCGTTCGCCCCGCGCCCGCCCGGGCGGAGGCGCGCGAGGTCGAGTTCGACGCGCGCTTCACGAACGGCGATGGCGTGACGTGGTTTCATGGGCGGGAATTGGTCGGCGCTCAGGTCGATCGTGTCGAGCCGATCCAGGGCGGTGCACGGCTCCATCTTTCTCGTCCGACGGCAGGCAGTGGCCTCGTGCGCGGAACGTGGCTCCACCGCAATCGCGATCAGGCCTGGGAGGCGGCTCTTGCGCGACCTTCGGCCACACGCGCGATCCCCGTGCGGATGCGGCTCGTGGCCACGGAAGAGGGCGTGGCACTGACGGTGCGCGATGCGCATGGACATCAGGCCGAGGCCGTGCTCGCGGGCTCGTTTGCGCGCGCGGAGGCGCCCGCGCGGGCCGAAGCCGCCGCGCGGGAGGCGCTGGCCCGTCTCGGCGGCAGCGTGTTCTGTCTCGCGGGGGAGCCGACCGAGGCAATCGAACTCGTGTGGGACGGGCCACGGTTCATTCCGGTGTCACAACTGAACCGCTTGCGGCGCGAGGCGATCGCCGCACTCGAGGCCGAGCGCGCCCGCGCGCGTCCGCCCTCAATGCGGCTTGCCGAGCGGGATCCGCCGCCGTCCTATCCCGCGGCCTCGCTCGACTTCATGGCGAACGTCTACAACGCGCTCGCGCGCGGGTTCTACGCGCGCCACGGTGTCGAGCGCATCGACCCGGCGTATGAAGCGCATCAGGAACGTGGCGAGGTGCCGCTCATGGTGACCAAGCACTGCCTGCGCTTCGCCTTCAGCCTCTGTCCGAAGCAGGCCAAAGGCGTCGTGGGCGTGCAGGGACAGATCCGCGCCGCGCCGATGCAACTCGTCTCGGCGGCGGAGATGCTGCGACTCGAGTTCGACTGCAAGCCCTGTGAAATGCACGTGATCGGGCGCATGCGACCCCATATCGCCGCCTCGCCACCGCCCCGGATCGAGGCACCGCTCCAGTTTTTTCCTCGGGCCGCCGTTCGCCCCACCGAGAGATCCACCCGATGACCTTCGATCCCGCCACGCCACTCGCCGTCGACCAGTTCATCGCCGGTCTGCAACCCGCCCTGCCGGAAGACATCGCCGCCGCCTGCGCACGCTCCGAGGCCGCGGGGCTACCCGCGATCAGCGTGTCGACCGAGCAGGGGCGGTTTCTGTCGCTGCTGGTTGCCGCAACCGGCGCGCGGCGCGTGCTCGAGGTCGGCACGCTCGGCGGCGTGAGCGCGCTCTGGATGGCGCGCGCGCTGCCGGAGGAGGGGCAGGTGCATACGATCGAGGTCGACCCGGCGCATGCACGGGTCGCGCAGCAGAACTTTTCGGCGAGCCCCCATGGGGCGCGCTGCGTGCTGCATCTCGATGAAGGCACCAAGGCGCTCGCTCGTTGGGTGGCGCAGGGTGTCGCGCCCTTCGATCTCGCCTTCATCGACGCAGACAAGAAGAACAACGTCCGTTACGCCGAGGCGGTGCTCACGCTCGCGCGGCCCGGCAGCCTGATCGTGGTTGACAACGTGATCCGCGGCGGCCGCATCATCGATGCCGCCTGCACCGATGAGAACACCCAGGGCGCGCGCGACGTCCTCGCCTGGCTCGGCGCGCACCCGCGGCTCGAACTCGCGGTCGTGCAGACCGTCGGCGAGAAAGGCTACGACGGCTTCGCCATCGCACGGGTGCGGGCATGACGCCCCTCCCGCCCGTGTCACCCCTCCGGCGCGTGGCCGTCTACTGCGGCGCGAATGTCGGACAGGACCCGGCGTTTCGCGCGGCCGCCGAGGCCGTGGGCCGAACGCTCGCCCAGCGCGGCATCGGCATCGTCTACGGCGGCGGGGGCGTGGGGCTCATGGGGGTCGTGGCGGACGCGGCGCTCGCGGCGGGGGGCGAGGTGATCGGCGTCATCCCCGAGGCGCTCAAGGCGCATGAACTCGAGCACAAGGGGCTCACGGCACTGCACACCGTGCCCGACATGCATAGCCGCAAGGCCATGATGCTCGCGCTCTCGGATGCCGTGATCGCGCTTCCCGGGGGCTTCGGCACGATGGACGAGCTCTTCGAGGCGCTCACCTGGAGCCAGCTCGACTATCAACGAAAGCTCTGCGGCCTGCTCAACGTTTCGGGCTACTACGACGCGCTCATCGCCTGGATCGACCACTCGATCGCGGTCGGGCTCGTCAAACCCGTGAACCGCGAACTGCTCGTGGTCGAAGACGACATCGACCGCCTGATCGATGTGCTCGAGACGCGGCCGTTTCCGCTCGCGCAGAAGTGGATGGGCCGTTGAGGCCTGCGCCTGGCATCGCATGCGTGCCAAAATCGGTGCGATGTCACTCAACCTGCCGACTGTACTGACCTGGATTCGCATCGCGCTGATCCCCGCGTTCGTCGGCGTCTACTACCTGCCGCATGACTGGCTCACGCCATCGCAGCAGAACTGGACGGGCGCGCTGATCTTCTCCGCGGCGGCCATCACCGACTGGGCCGATGGCTATCTTGCGCGTCGCCTCGGGCAGACGTCGGCGTTCGGCGCCTTTCTCGACCCCGTGGCCGACAAGCTCATGGTCGCGGCGGCGCTCGTGCTGCTCGTCTCGATGGATCGTGCCGACCCGGTGCTCGCCTTCATCATCGTCGGTCGCGAGATCGCCATTTCGGCGCTTCGCGAATGGATGGCCGAGATCGGCCAGCGCGGCAGCGTGGCGGTGTCGACGATCGGCAAGTTCAAGACTGCGGCGCAGTTGACTGCGATCATCGCGCTCCTGCTTTACGAGCCGTTCATCCCGGGGATCTCGACGCCTGTGCTCGGCACGGTGGCGTTGTGGATCGCCGTCGCGCTCACGCTCTGGTCGATGTTCTATTACCTTCGGCTCGCCGCCCCTTATCTGGCGGGGAAGCGGGATGCCATCCCGAAGTCGGCGGGTGAGTCCACCCCTCGCACAGGCACCAGCACCGGCACGGGTGCGCCCGACGTGCGCGGATGAAGGTCAAGCGCTCCGCACTCGTGCTCGGCCGGCTCGCGGTCGTGAGTGGCCTCGCGTGTGGCCTCTCCGGCTGCAGCGTCGTCGGAACGACGGTCGACGTCACGACGAAAGCCGTGCGGACCGGTGCCGAGGTCACGGCGACGGTCGCGGGCGCTGGGGCATCCGTGGTCAGCACCGGGGTCAAGACGGCGGCAGCTGTCGGTGCGGCGGGCGCCACGGCCGCGTCGGCCACGGTGGCGGCGGGTGCCGCCGCGCGCACTGCAGCGGCGGCCACGGCGAGTGTGGCGGTCAATGGCACCGTCGCGCTGCTCGACCTCGCGCAGCGGATCGACGCTCGCCAACGCGAGGACGATCTCGTCCACCTTCCGCTCGTGTCGCAGGGCGCGGGGCGCTACCGGGCGGGCGACGGACGCATGCTCCACTCACCGGAATGCCCCACACCGGCCGGCACGCCGGCCGTCTGGGTGATGCGCCGCGACGGACGGAACGAACTGCGTGTTGCGCCCGAGGCGACCGCGGCACTGCAGTGCGGAGACGCACGGTTCGTCGAATGACATGGGCCCGAAGCTGTGGCTATAATGCAAGGCTTGATTCCCCGATAGCTCAGTCGGTAGAGCGCCGGACTGTTAATCCGTAGGTCCCTGGTTCGAGCCCAGGTCGGGGAGCCAAATCAAAAATCACGGAAGCCCGCGACCCACCCGGATCTGCGGGCTTTTTGTTGTCCGGGCGTCTCGCTCGGTGCCCGGGGCGTCGCACAGCCCCGCGTGCAGGTCAAGGAGATCGAATGAAGCTCTCCGGTGAGTCGGTCCGCTCGATCGAAGTCGTCTCCGGCCCGGACGGTCGGCCGCGCGCTGTTCGCGTGCTCGATCAGACGCGGCTGCCTCACGAGGTTGTGTGGCTCGAGCTTGCCTCGCCGGATTCGGTCGAGCGGGCGATTGCCACGATGCAGGTGCGTGGTGCGCCGCTCATCGGTGCGTCGGGGGCGTTCGGACTTGCGCTTGCGCTCGCGAGGGATGCAGGCGACCCCGCGCTCGCGCACTGGGCGGCGCGACTCGCGGCCACCCGCCCGACCGCGGTGAACCTGCGCTGGGCGGTCGAACGGGTCGAGCGCGCGGTGCGGCCCTTGTCCGCAGACGCGCGCGCCGCGGTCGCGTGGCGCGAAGCCCAGGCAATTGCCGACGAGGATGTGGCCATCAACGCGGCGATTGGTCAGCATGGCTTCGACCTGCTCCGGGCGCGCGCCGCCGACCTCCGGGCGGGCCACGCTGGGCGGCCGCTTCAGATCATGACCCATTGCAACGCCGGCTGGCTCGCGACGGTCGATTGGGGCACGGCGCTTGCGCCCATCTACCGGGCGCATGATGCCGGTGTGGCGGTCCATGTCTGGGTGAGCGAGACCCGGCCGCGCAACCAAGGTGCATTGACCGCGTTCGAACTCGCGGGGCATGGCGTGCCTTGCACGGTCGTGGCCGACAACGCCGCCGGAGTCCTTATGGCCGAGGGGCGAGTGGATGCAGTCATCGTCGGCTGCGATCGAGTCGCCGCGAACGGCGACGTGGCCAACAAGGTGGGCACCTATCTCAAGGCGCTCGCTGCGCGCGCCCACGGCGTGCCGTTCTGGGTTGCGCTGCCGTCACCGACGTTTGATGCGCGCCTCGCCACGGGCGGGGCCATCCCAATCGAACGGCGGTCGGCCGCCGAGGTGCTCGAGGTGTCGGGCCGTGCCGGGACGGGCGGACCGGCTGTCGTGACGCCGTTCGCTGCAGGCCTTGCGGCAGACAATCCCGCCTTTGACGTGACGCCCGCGGCGCTCGTCTCCGCGTGGATCACCGAGCGCGGTGTGTTCACGACGCCCGCAGCGCTTCAGGAGAAATTGACTGCATGAGCCACTCGATGACATTTCCAGCCGAGCGCGAGGCGCTCGTCGCCGCTTGTCACGAGAGCGTGGCCAAACGCTTGATCCGCGGGAGTGCCGGCAACCTGAGCGTGCGTGCCGGCGAAGGGTTTCTCATCACGCCCACGGGCTACGGCGCCGATCGTGTGACGGCCGAAGATCTCGTCTGGATGCCGCTCGCCACCGAGGGCGAGGGGGAGGGGCGGCTTCTGCCCTCGAGCGAGTGGCGCTTTCACCGGGACCTCTACCGGGCACGGGGCGACTGCAACGCGGTCGTCCATGCGCATTCGCCCCATGCGGTGACGCTCGCCTGCCTGCGCCGCGAGATTCCCCCGTTTCATTACATGATCGCGGTCGCCGGCGGCACGACGATCCGCTGCGCGCGTTATGCGACCTTCGGCACGCAGGCGCTGTCGGACGCCGTGCTCGAGGCGATGGCCGACCGCCGCGCCTGCCTGATGGCCAACCACGGGCTCGTGGCGATCGGGCCGACGCCGGCGCGGGCGCTCGCAATCGCGCTCGAGGTCGAGGACCTCTGCGGGCAGTACTGGCGCGCCCGCCAACTCGGCGAGCCGGTGCTCCTGACCGAAGCCGAGATGGCCGAGGTGATCGAGAAATTCCGTACCTACGGTCAGCAATCCAGCGGCACCGAAAAAGAGTAGGGCTCCCGAAGGAGCCCTGAAAGGTGTGAGTCGAACCGCTGCGCGGCCCGTCGTCACATCCCCGCCACGTTCGTGAAGCGCGCCTCGGGACGGTCATCCGAGCGGTGCACCGTGGTGACGTTGCGCTTCATCGCCCACGGGCGCATCTGGTGGTGGAGCGGGATGAAGTAGTGCTCGTCACGCGCGCGGGTCAGGGCCTCGGTGATCATCGCGTTGCGCTTGGCGGCATCGGTCTCGGTGGCCATCGCATCGGTGAGCTGGTCAATGCGCGCGTCGCTCACCCGCGAGAAGTTGAAGTTGCCATTGGCCCCGGTGGTCTTGGTGCGGATCAGGGACTGGATCGCGTACTGCGCGTCATAGGTGGCTACACCCCACCCGAGCATGTAGGCATCGAGCTGGAAGTTCTGCACCTTCTGGATGAAGGTCGCCATCGGCTCGGCCTGCAGCTTCGCGCGCACACCGATCCGCGCCCACATGGCGACGAGGGCCTGGCAGATCTCTTCGTCGTTCACGTAGCGGTTGTTCGGGCAGCCGAGCGTGAACTCGAAACCGTTCGGATAGCCCGCATCGGCGAGGAGCTTCTTCGCGGCGGCTTCATCGAACTTGGGGGGCGTGTCGAGCTGCGGTGTGTGACCGTTGACCCCAGGCGCGACCATGATGCCAGCGGGAATCGACAGGCCGCGCATGATGCGCGTCTTGATCGCCTCGCGATCCACGGCCTGGTTCAGGGCCTGCCGCACGCGCTTGTCCGCGAACGGGTTCTTGCCCTTGATGTTGGAGCTCTTCAACTCCGGGCTCGTGCCATCCATCGCGATGAAGATCGTGCGCACCTCGGGGCCGTCGACGACCTTGAGCTTCTGGTCCGAGCGCAGCCGGGCTACGTCCTGCGTGGGCAGATCGGTGACCATGTCCACCTCACCCGAGAGCAGCGCCGCCACGCGCGTGGCATCCGCCTTGACCGGCGTGTAGGCGACGTTCGAGACGTTGCCGTCGCGTTTGCCCCACCAGTTGGGGTTTTCGACCAAGGTCACGCGGTTGTCGGGCTGCCAGCCGGTGATGCGGTAGGGGCCGGTGCCATTGACGTTGCGCGAGGCGAAGTTCTCTTCCTTGTTCTTGTAGTCCTGCGTCTTCTCGGTCTTGTTCTTTTCCGACCAAGCCTTGCTCATGATGCGGAAATCGATGATGTTCCGGAGCAGGATCGGCTGCGGCGCCGAGAGGATGAAGTCGACCGTGTGGTCGTCGATCTTCTTCACCTCATTGATGCCGGTGACGTAGATCTGCATCGTGCCTTGGGGCTGTTTGATGCGGCCGAAGCTGAACACCACGTCATCGGCGGTGAATGGACTGCCGTCGTGGAAGCGCACATTGCGCCGCAGCTCGAAGCGGACCTGCGTGGGCGAGATGAACGTCCACTTGGTCGCAAGTGCCGGCTCGACCTCGTAGTTCGCGTTGTAGCGTGTGAGGCCTTCGTACGCGTGCATCAGGATCGCGTTCGTAGTGGCGTGATTCTGCGAGTGCGGATCGAGCGTCAGGATGTCGTTCTGCGCAGCCCACTTGAGCGGGACGGCCTGCACAGCCCCGAAGGAGAGGCCGAGTGCAGCGGCGAGAGCCGCGGCGATCGCGGCGCGTTTGACTTTGAGCATGGGTTCGTTCCTCCAAAGAACAAGGCAGAAAGCGTACTGCATTCGTTTATGCGAGGTGCGCCTTGGGAATCAGGGTTATCCAGAGGAACCGCCCGGATCAGGCGGTAAACTCGCCGTCGGAAAAGCCAACGGGGAGGGACGATGCAGATCGGCATCATCCGGGAGACAGCAGCCGGCGAGACGCGCGTGGCCGCGAGTCCCGAAACAGTCAAGAAATACGCGGCGATTCCCGGCCTGAGCGTCGTGCTCGAGGCCGGTGCGGGCAGTGCGTCCTCGTTCACCGACGAGGCGTACACAGCCGCGGGGGGCCGCGTGGCCCCGAGCGCTGCCGAGGTGCTCGCCGGGAGCGACATCGTGCTCAAGGTGCGTGGTCCGAATGAGAGCGAACTGGCCGCGATCAAGCCGGGCGCGTCGCTCATCGGGCTTTTGAATCCGTTCGACGAGGCGGGCATCGGGGCGATCAAGGCCCGGGGCATCCGCGGCTTTGCCATGGAGCGCATTCCGCGGACGACCCGCGCCCAGAGCATGGACGTGCTCTCGTCGCAGGCGAACATCGCGGGTTACAAGGCGGTGATCCTGGCCGCGGCGCATTACCCGAAGCTCTTTCCGATGCTCATGACGGCGGCGGGCACCATCAAGGCGGCGCGCGTCGTCATCCTCGGCGTCGGTGTGGCGGGCCTCCAGGCCATCGCCACGGCGAAGCGGCTGGGCGCGGTGATCGAAGCCTCCGACGTGCGGCCCGCAGTCAAGGAGCAGGTGGAGTCGCTCGGCGCGAAGTTCATCGACGTACCTTACGAGACCGAGGAAGAGCGGCAGATTGCCGAGGGCGTGGGCGGCTATGCGCGGCCGATGCCCGAGAGTTGGATGGCCCGGCAGCGCGTCGAGGTCGCCAAGCGTGTGGCACTTGCCGATGTCGTCATTACGACCGCGCTGATTCCCGGCCGACCGGCACCGAAGCTCGTCTCCGAGGAGATGGTGCGTTCGATGAAGCCCGGCTCGGTCATCGTCGACCTCGCCGCCGAGCAGGGGGGCAACTGCGCCCTCACGGTCAAGGGCGAGATCGTCGATGCAGCGGGCGTCAAGATCATCGGGCTCACGAACTACCCGGCGACCGTGGCCCAGGACGCGAGCGCACTTTACGCGCGCAACCTGCTCGACTTCCTGAAGCTGCTCATCGACTTCAAGAGTGGCGAGTTCAAGATCAATCTCGAGGACGACATCGTGAAGGCCGTCCTCGTTACCGGAGAAGCATGATGGCTGGCGTCGACTCCCTCGTCATCAATCTGATCATCTTCGTGCTCGCAATCTATGTGGGCTACCACGTCGTCTGGAGCGTGACCCCGGCGCTGCACACGCCGCTCATGGCCGTGACCAACGCGATCTCGGCCATCATCGTGGTCGGCGCGATGCTTGCCGCCGCGCTCACCGAAACGCCGCTCGGCAAGGTCATGGGTGTGCTCGCCGTTGCGCTGGCTGCGGTCAACATCTTCGGCGGCTTTCTCGTCACCAAGCGCATGCTCGAGATGTTCAAGAAGAAGGAGCGCAAGGTGGAGGCGAAGCAATGAGTGTCTCCCTCAAACTCAGCCTCGGCGTCATGGTTGCGGTTCTCGCATGGTTTGCCTTGGTCCTGTTGACGGGAGCGGACAAGGTGTTCGGGCTTGCGGTGTCGATCGTGCTCGGGACCGCCGCGTACCTGTTCATTGACCGACCCTTGAATCGCTTATTGCGTCGATTCCGGCCATTCGATCCGCCGCGGGGGCAAGCATGAGCATGAACCTCGTCGTTCTCCTCTACCTCGTCGCCTCGGTCTGCTTCATCCAGGCGCTCAAGGGGCTGTCGCACCCGACCACGTCGATCCGCGGCAACGTCTTCGGCATGGTCGGCATGGCGATCGCCGTGGCGACGACCGCGGCGCTCATCTGGAATCTCTCGTCCGATCCGGCGGTGGGCCTTGGTTACGTGCTCGTCGGGCTCGTGATCGGGGGCGCGATCGGGGCGACGATGGCGGCCCGGGTCGAGATGACCAAGATGCCGGAACTCGTCGCTTTCATGCACAGCATGGTGGGCCTCTCGGCGGTGTTCATCGCCGTGGCTGCGGTCAACGAGCCCAAGGCGTTCGGCATCGCGGTCGACGGCGTCATCCCCAAGGGCAACAAGCTGGAGCTGTTCCTTGGCGCGGCGATCGGGGCCATCACGTTCTCGGGCTCGGTGATCGCTTTCGGCAAGCTGTCAGGCAAGTACAAGTTCCGCCTCTTCCAGGGCGCACCGGTCGTGTTCAGCGGCCAGCATCTGCTGAATCTCGTGCTCGGCATCGCCACCGTCGCGTTGGGGCTGGTCTACATGTTCACGGGCAGCCTGCCGGCGTTCTACGCGATGCTTGCGCTGTCCTTCGTG
Source organism: uncultured Alcaligenaceae bacterium (assembly GCA_964609555.1). GTDB lineage: Bacteria > Pseudomonadota > Gammaproteobacteria > Burkholderiales > Casimicrobiaceae > Casimicrobium. The sequence goes on from CAZSTF010000008.1 coordinate 39,985, forward strand.
CTCGGCGTGTTGATCATCATCCCGATCGGTGGGGCGGACATGCCGGTGGTCGTGTCGATGCTCAACAGCTACTCGGGCTGGGCGGCCGCGGGCATCGGCTTCTCGCTCAACAACCCGATGCTCATCATCGCGGGCTCGCTCGTGGGCTCTTCGGGCGCGATCCTCTCCTACATCATGTGCAAGGCGATGAACCGCGCCTTCGTGAGCGTGATCCTCGGTGGCTTCGGCGGAGAGGGGGGCACGGTCGCTGGCAAGGCCGAGCAGCGGCCGGTCAAATCGGGCAGTGCGGACGATGCGGCATTCATGCTCTCGAACGCGGACAGCGTGATCATCGTGCCGGGCTACGGCCTGGCCGTGGCCCGTGCGCAGCATGCGGTCAAGGAACTCGCTGCGAAGCTCACCGCCAAGGGGATCGACGTCAAGTACGCCATCCATCCGGTCGCCGGCCGCATGCCGGGCCACATGAATGTGCTGCTGGCCGAGGCGGAAGTGCCGTATGACCAGGTGCACGAGATGGAGGACATCAACTCCGAGTTCGCGCAGACCGACGTGGTGCTCGTGCTCGGGGCGAACGACGTGGTCAATCCGCTCGCGCTGCAGAAGGGCTCGCCGATTTACGGCATGCCCATCCTCGAGGCCTACAAGGCGCGTACCGTCATCGTCAACAAGCGCTCGATGGCAGCGGGTTACGCCGGCCTCGACAACGAGCTCTTCTACATGGACAAGACCATGATGGTCTTCGGCGACGCCAAGAAGGTCATGGAGGACCTGGTCAAGGCGATCGAGTGACGCGGCGCGTGTGACTGCGCCGCATGCCGCCCTGGCGCTCGCGATCGCCACGGTCTGGGGGCTCACGTTCGTCTCGATCCGATCCGCGCTCGAGGTGATGCCCCCGTTTGCGCTGTCCGCGTGGCGCTTCGGCTTGGCGGCGTTTCCGCTGGTGCTGTTCGTCGGCTGGCCGCGCGTGCCCTGGCGCTGGCTTCTGGCCTACGGGCTCCTGATCGCGATCGGGCAGTTCGTGGTGCTGTTCATCGCCATCCGGCTCGGCATGCCGGCCGGCTTGGCCTCGCTCATCATTCAGACGCAGGCGTTCTTCACGGTGCTGCTCGCGGTCGTTCTGTTCCGGGAGCGGGTGGGCCTGCGGCCCATCGCAGGCGGCGTCATCGCGGCAGCCGGGCTCGCGGCGATCGGGGTCGAGAAGGCCCGGGAGGGCGTCGGCCTGGCGCTGCTGCTCGTGTTGGTGGCGGCGTTCTTCTGGGCGCTGGGCAATGCCGTCGCCAAGCATGTCCAGCGGCTCTCCTCCAGGCTAGGAGAGGGGGCCGTCTCGCCCCTGAGCTTTTCCGCTTGGAGCAGCCTGCTCGCCGTGCCGCCGCTCATCGCGCTGGCCGTGGGCGTGGAAGGCTGGGCGGCCTTGGCGACGCCCATCTCGAACGGCGCATCGCCGCTCTGGGGACACCTGGCCGTGCTCGCCTACGCGGCGCAGGTCTTCGGCTACGGCCTCTGGGCGTGGCTTCTCATGCGAAACGATGCGGCAGCGGTGTCGCCCTTTGCGCTCTGGGTGCCGGTCGCGGGGATGCTTTCGACCGCTTGGGTGTTCGGCGAGCGACTCTCGCCGCTCGCCTGGACGGGCTCGGCGGTCGTGCTCATCGGGCTCGCGGTTGCCGTGTGGCCCACGCGGCGCGTCACCCCATAAGCCGCGTCACTTCGGCGCGCCGAGCGACCTGACAAACTCGAGTACCTCGGCGGCATGGCCGGCGACCTTCACGCCGCGCCATTCGCGCGCGAGTTTGCCCGTGCCGTCGATCACGAAGGTCGAACGCTCGATGCCACGCACCTGCTTTCCGTACATGTTCTTCATCTTGATGACGTCGAACTGCGTGCAGAGCGCTTCATCCTCATCCGAGAGGAGCGGGAACGGAAACCCGTGCTTCTCGCAGAACTTGTCATGGGACTTGACGGAGTCGCGCGAGACGCCAGCCACCACGGCCCCGGCCTTGACGAACGCGTCATGGAGCGCCGCGAAGTCGATGCCTTCCTGCGTGCAGCCGGGCGTGGAATCCTTGGGGTAGAAATAAAGCACGACCGCCTTGCCCTTGTGATCCGAGAGCTTGAAGGTGCCGCCGCCATTGGTGGGCGCGCTGAAGTCCTTGACTTTCGATGCCATGCGTGGAGTCGCAAAAAGAGTGACCAAGGCGGCAGTTTACGTATGCATTTGGCATGGCTTGCGTCAGAATTAGGACGTCGACCTCCATGGGCTGAACAGCATGCGCCTTGATGTCAGGGCGTGGCGGTTCAGCCAGCACCCGACCGATGAGCACTGTTCGTTTTCTGAAGCCCATCTGCGCTGCTTTCGTCAGCGCTGGGCTCGCCCTGTCCAACGCCGCTGCGCAGACCACGAGCGTGGAATTCCTTCTCTCCCCGGGCAGCAAGGTGCGGCACGGCGTCATTGCCGCGCAACTGGCGGGGTTCACTGGGGGCATGGCGCTCGAGTCGGTGGGCGGTGGGGCCTATCGCCTGAAGTTTGCCTCGCCCGAAGCCGCCGCGGGCGCAGCCGCGCGGCTGCGTGACCTCGACGGCGTTCTTCGCGCCGACCGGGACGTCGGTGCGCCCAGCGCGCGCGCCCAGGCGGCGGTGGAGTACCACACGCGCATGCTGACGCTCGTGCTCGCCGAGGACGTCCTGCCGGAATCAACCGTGCGCGAGCTGTCCGGTGCGACCGGACAGCCGATCGCCTTGAAGCGCGTCGGCTCCGAGCGCCGCGCCCAGATCGTCCTCCCACGGGGCACGACGGCGGCCAGTCTGGCGGCTGTAGCCGTGGCCGCCGAGGCGTTGCCGGGCGTGCGCAAGGTCGAGCGTGTCCGCGTGCTGCGTCATCAGGCCATGCCCAACGATGCGCTCTGGTCGCAGCAGTGGTCCCTTCACGAGGGTGTGGGCGGTATCCGCATGCGCGCGGCCTGGGACATGACGCCGGCCGGTGGCGCGACCGTGGCGGTGATCGACACCGGCATCCGGTCACACCCGGACCTCGATGACAAGCGCCTGGGCGGCTACGACATGATCTCCAACCAGTTCATCTCACAGGATGGGGATGGCCGCGACCCGGATGCCACGGACACGGGCGACTACGACACCGAGCTGTTCTGTTCGAGTCCGTTTTCGTTCATGAGCTCCTGGCACGGCACGCACGTGTCGGGCATCATCGCCGCAAGCACCAACAACGGGCAGGGCATCGCCGGCGTGTCTCCGGAGTCGCGCCTCGTGCCGGTGCGTGCGCTCGGGCGCTGCGGCGGCACCTGGGAGGACGTCGCCGACGCGATTCGCTGGGCAGCGGGTGCGCCGGTGCCGGGCGTGCCGGCCAATCCGAATCCGGCCCGCGTGATCAACATGAGTCTCGGCGGCTACGGCGCGTGTGACGCGACGCTGCAGTCGGCCGTCGATGCGGCGCTTGCACGCGGCGCCGTCATCGTCGCTGCCGCGGGCAATGAGGCGACCTCGGCGAGCGACTTTGCCCCGGCAAACTGCCGTGGCGTCATCACCGTGGCAGCGACACAGCTGCTCGGGGATCTCGCCAGTTACAGCAACTTCGGCCCCGCGGTCACGATTTCGGCGCCCGGCGGGGACGGCGGCACGCTGCCCGGCATCCTCTCGACGCTCAACGGCGGGATCACCGAGCCGGGGGTGCCGAGCTATGCGTCCTACATGGGCACGAGCATGGCTGCGCCGCACGTGGCCGGTGTGGTGGCTCTCATGCTCGCGCGGGATCCATCGCTGACTGCGGCGCAAGTACGCAACCGCTTGGTGTCCTCGAGCCGCGCGTTCCCGGCCGCGAGCGACTGTGCTGTGGTGCCCGGTGCCTGCGGTGCGGGGCTGCTTGATGCGCCCAACGCCCTGGCCAGCGTGCCGCTCAACCGTCTGAGCGGCGAACTCGCGCCGGCCCATCGCAACATGCTCGTCGAACTGCGCAATGTCGCAACCAACCGCTTCGTGCTCCTTGCCGATCCGGTCGAGGTGGCGCGTTACCTGGCCGACGACTCTTCGGGACGCTGGATGCGCACGGGGTTCAACATCCCCACCTTCAGCGCCATTGCCCCGGCGATCACGCTTGCCGAGCCCGTGGGTGTCTGCCGCGCGCAGCTCGTCGGGGGCAGCTGGAGCTACAGTGCCAGCACCGAGGAATGCCTCGCCTTCCAGAAGCGCAGCGAGTGGCGCTTCGATGGCTACGTCTGGAGCGCAGCCCTGCCGAACACGACCTGCCCGAACGGCAGTCGCCCGACGGTGGAGATGCAGGCGATCGACAGCCGGGGCTACAACCTGCGCACGCTCATCGACGGCGACGAGATCGCCCGCATGCAACGCGACGGCTGGACCGGGCGGCGGATCGCGTTTTGCGTTCCGGAGTGAAGCGCTAACATCACGTCATGATCTCTCGTTGCTGCTGCTGCGCGCCGGACCGCGTGGCCTGAACCGACCGCCCGCGGACTGCGCGGGCCACCGAACCAAGGCCGCCCCCGTGCGGCCTTTTTTGTGTCTGCCGTCGACCTGACGCTTCATCTTTGCTCCATCGCGCTCATGAGCCTGACCTTCTACGACACCTGGACCCGCAGTCTGCGTGAGTTCGTGCCCCTCGTCCCGGGGCGCGTGGGGCTCTACACCTGTGGTCCGACGGTCTACAACTACGCGCACATCGGCAACCTGCGGACGTATCTCTTCGAGGATGGCCTCAAGCGCGTGCTCCGGCTCAACGGCTATGCGATCGAGCACGTCATGAACATCACCGATGTCGGCCATCTGGTGTCCGATGGGGATGAGGGCGAGGACAAGATGGAGGCGGGCTCGCGGCGCACCGGCCAGAGCGCGTGGACGATCGCCGCGCTCTACACCGACGCCTTTCGGGCGGACATGAAGGCCCTCAACATCGAGGAGCCAACGATCTGGTGCAAGGCGACCGATCACATCGCGGAGCAGATCGCCTTCATCAAGGAGATCGAGAAGAAGGGCTACACCTACCGCACCTCGGACGGCATCTATTTCGACACGTCGAGGCAGCCCGACTACGGCTACCTCGGGCGTCTCGACAAGGCGGGGCTTCAAGCCGGTGCGCGGGTCGATCTGGGCGAAAAGCGCAACGCGACCGATTACGCACTCTGGAAGTTCTCGCATCCCGAAGAGAAGCGCCAGATGGAGTGGGATTCACCCTGGGGACGCGGCTTTCCGGGCTGGCACATCGAGTGCTCGGCCATGGCGCACAAGTACCTCGGCGAGTTCTTCGACATCCACTGTGGGGGTGAAGACCACATCACGGTGCACCACACGAACGAGATCAGCCAGACCGAGGCCGCCTACGGCACGCGACTGGCCAACTACTGGCTGCACGGCTACTTCCTGCTCACGCAGGACGCGAAGATGAGCAAATCGGCAGGCGAGTTCCTGCGCGTGCAGTTGCTCATCGATCGCGGTTACGACCCCCTGGCCTATCGCTACCTGTGTCTCACAGCGCACTACCGCTCGCAGCTCAATTTCAGCTGGGAGGCGCTCGATGCCGCGCAGACCGCACTCAACCGCCTGCGACATGCGGTCCATGCGCTCGGCGACGCCCCGGCAACACCGGATACGGCCGCGGTCGAGCGCTTCATGGCGCGCCTCAACGATGACCTGAACTTCCCGCAGGCGCTCGCCCTTGCGCACGAGGTCATGAAGTCGGACCTCGCTGCGCCCGTGAAGCGGGCGACGCTGCTCCGCTTCGATCAGGCCTTCGGGCTCGGGCTGGCCTCCTGGCAGCCGCCCGAGGTCGAGGTGCCGGAGGTGGTGCGCGCCCTGGCCGAAGCGCGCTGGGCTGCCAAGAGCGCGAAGAACTGGGCCGAGGCCGACCGGCTGCGCGGCGAGATCGATGCGCTCGGCTGGGTCATGAAGGACGGCAAGGACCGCTACAGCCTCGAGAAGCGCTGAGCCCGAGGTGGCGCGGGTTGCATCGAAGCGCGCGACCCGCTAGAAGCAACGCATTCACCTCGATCTCGAGCAACGCCCCACCGCTTGCCATGCCCAAGGCCTCCGCCAAGCCCCCGATCGCGCCCGCGCCGCAACGCTCGACCACAAGCCTGGTGAGGGGCCAGGTCGGCGCGGCTGCGGGCACCCTGACGCGCGGCGCGGTCGCCGCCGGCGTGGCGGCCGGGAAGACCGCCCTCGGCACCGCGATGAGCGTCATGCGCGGAGTGGGCGGGCTCGCGGCCAATGCGGGCACGGCGCTCCTGGTTGCGCAGTCGATCGGTGCCACGATCCGCGCCACGCGCGAGGCACAGCACCTGTCGCTCAACGATCTGGCCAAGCGCGCCGGGGTGTCGAAAAGCGTGCTCTCGCGCATCGAACAGGGCCTCACGAGCCCGACCGCGGTCATGCTGGCCAAGCTCGCCGAGGGGCTCACGGTGTCGCTCTCGCATCTGCTTCGCGCCGATGCCGGGCCGCCCGTGCACATCCAGTCCGAAGCGGAACAGCCGATCTTCCGCGACCCGAAGACCGGCCTCGTCCGCCGGACGCTTTCGCCCGTGAGCCCGGACGCCACGGTGGAACTCGTCCACAACAGCCTGCCGGTGCGTCGCGCGACGGGGCTCTTTCCGGCCCATTCGCTCGGCACGCAGGAGCACGTGGTCGTCCTGGCCGGGCAGATCGAGGTCACCGTCGGCAAGCGCAGGTTCATCCTGAATCAGGGCGATGCCGCGCAGTTCGCTGCGGACTTCGAGCACAGTGTCCGCAACGCCGGCCCGCGGCGGGCGGAATGGTTGCTCGTGATCCACTCGCCGCCTCGTGCAGGCGGAGCGGCCCGTGCGCCCGGTGGCGGGCGTGGCCGATCAGCCGACTGATCGGCATTCAGTTCCAACGGAGTAACATGTCTGTTCGATATATCGAACAGACTCATCCATGAGCGACTCGATTCGCGGTCTCTGGCTGGGTGCGGCCGGCGTGCTCGTCTTCAGCCTGACCATGCCGATGACGCGGCTGGCGCTCGACGGTGGCGCCATGTCGCCCTGGTTCGTCTGGGCGGGCCGCACCGTGCTGGCTGTCGCCGCAGGTGCGCTCTACCTCGCCCTCGATCGGAGCGCGTGGCCGCCGCGCGCGGCGTGGTGGCCGCTCATCGGTGCGACGGCGGGCATCGTGCTCGGATGGCCGCTGCTCAACACCATCGCATTGCAATGGGTGCCCGCGAGCCATGCTGCAGTCATGAATGGGGTGCTGCCGCTCATGACCGCGATCCTGGGTGCATGGTTCGCGCGGGAGCGACTCTCGCCGAGGTTCTGGCGGTGCGCCGTCGCGGGGACCTTGCTCGTCTGCGGCTACGCCTGGTTTCGCGGCGGCAGCGGCTTCAGCTTTGCCGACGTGCTGATTCTCATCTCGCTTGCCCTCGGAGGGCTGGGCTACGCTGCAGGTGCCATGGCGACCAAGCACATGAGGGGGCCGGCCGTGATCTCCTGGGCGCTCATCCTTGGTCTGCCAGTGACCTTGCCCATCGCGGTGATGTCTGCGCCCGCAGCGTCCGCGCCCTCGATCACTGCGTGGGCCGCGTTTGCTTATCTCGGGCTCATGAGCCAGTGGATCGGCTTCTTCTTCTGGTACCGAGGGCTCGCCCTCGGTGGCATCGCGCGGGTGTCCCAGGTTCAACTCATGCAGTTGTTCGGCACGCTGGCGTTCTCGGCACTGCTTCTCGGCGAACGCATCGATCTGGCGATGGGCGTGGTCGCGGCGATGACCGTCGGGCTGATCTGGCTGGGCCGGCGATCCCGACCTTGACGCTGGCTCGACTATCCTCGCCCCCATGGTTCACGATAGCTTCGCCTACGCCTTCGACAGCCGCTTTGGCGGCTTTCTCAATGCGCCTCATGCGAGCCTGCATCCGGAGGCACCGTTCGCGGTCGCCGGGATCGCCTGGGACGGCGCCACCACCCATCGCCCGGGTGCCCGACACGGGCCGAGTGCCATCCGGCAGGCCAGTCACATGCGCTGCGACGCCGAGCATCCTCACTTCAACGTCGCTCCGGCGGCGGGCCAGTTGGTCGATTACGGAGACCTCAGGCTGCCGAACACTTCGCTCGAACGGATGCGCGAGGCGCTCGCGCCTCAGGCCCAGGCGCTCATCGCGCGGCACCGGATGCTCTGGCTCGGGGGGGATCACTCGATCACGCTGCCGCTCTTGCACGCCTATCGAGCGCAATTCGGCGTGCCGCTCGCGCTCGTGCACTTCGATGCGCATTGCGATACCTGGCAGGACCACTTCGGTGAACCGTCTGGCCACGGCACTTGGGTGCGCGAGGCCGCCGAGGCGGGGTTGATCGACCTCTCGGCAACGACGCAGATCGGCATCCGTTCAGCCGGTGAACGGGCCACTCGGGAGTATGTTGCCGATCGCGGCGGCCGCATCTTCACCGCGCGGGAACTCCGCGGGCTCGAATCGGAAGCCGCGCTCGCCGCGCTGATCGCGCACGTGCTCGAGGTCACCCGGGGGCGACCGACCTATCTCACGCTCGACATCGATTGCCTCGATCCCGCCTTCGCCCCCGGGACGGGCACGCCGGAGCCGGGTGGGCTTACGGTCAACCAGGTGCTCACCCTTCTTGAAGCCTGGGCGGACGTGCCTTGGGTGGGCATGGATCTGTGCGAGGTGAGCCCGCCCTACGACCACGCGGAGCTCACGGCCAACGCGGCCTCGGTTCTGGGCTGGACGTGGCTGTGCGGGCAGCTGGTCCGGGGCGCGCCGGTCCGGTAATCGCGCCTCAGGCGTCGCTTCGGACGACCCGGGTGCCCGCGACGCGGTCATGCAGGAATTGCCGATCGCGGTCGATGAGCGCCCAGAGGAAGTTCACAAAAAGCGCGATGAGCCAGACGCCGCCGGCGCCCTGCGTGGCGACGTAGATGACCAGGGCGAGCAGGGGGCCGATCCAGGTGGCGAAGTAGCGTACCGTCGCGGCCTTGAGTTCAACCGGCTCGATCGAGCGTGCGTGCGCCGGCACGAGCCGCAGGCCCCAGGTCTTGAAGGCGAGCGTGCGCCGCCCGGCCGTCCAGAAGAACAGGAAATAGATGCCGAGGCTCGTGAACAGATAGATCTGCTGGAGCGTGGCGACCGGGCCCGAAAGCACCTGCGGCCGGCCCGCGCGGCTCGTCTCGCCCGAGAAAGCGGCGAAGATGAGCCCGACGATGAAGAGGTAGGCGACGAGAAAGAGCAGTTCGTGAACGAAGGCACCGAAGCGGCGCCAGAGACCGGCGCGTTCGAGGGCGGGCGCGCTCATCGCCCGCTGAAGCGCGGCGCGCGCTTGTCGAGGAAGGCCGCGACCCCTTCGCGGTAGTCCTGCGACCGGCCGCATTCGCGCATGAGGCGCGCTTCGAGCGCGAGCTGCTCGTCGAGACTGTGGCCCAGGCTCGCGGCCAGTGCACGCTTGGTCTGGGCGTAGCCGAAGGTCGGCCCGCTCGCGAGCTGGGCGGCGAGCGCATCGATGCGGGCTGCGAACTCGGCGTCCGGAACGCATTCCCAGATGAGGCCCCACTCGACCGCCTGCCGTGCGGAGAGCTTCTCGCCGAGAAGGGCAAGCCCGAGCGCCCGCGCCCGCCCGACGAGCCTCGGAAGGTGATAGCTGCCTCCGGTGTCCGGGATGAGGCCGAGCTTGCAGAACGGCTGGATGAAGCTCGCGCTTTCGGCGGCGATAACCAGATCGCAGGCGAGGGCAAGATTCGCCCCGGCGCCGGCGGCCACGCCGTTGACGGCTGCGATCACCGGGATCGGCAGGGCGGCGAGTCGCCGGACGAGCGGTGCGTAGTTGCGTTCGACCGAGTCCCCGAGATCGGGCGGCGTACCGTCGGCCGCGACCGTGCGGTCGTTCAGATCCTGCCCGGCGCAGAAGGCGCGACCGGCCCCGGTGATGACGAGCACGCGGGCCCGCTCGGCTTCCACGCGGTCGAGCGCGCTTCGCAGTTCCGCATGCATGTCCTCCGTGAAGCTGTTCAGGCGCTCCGGGCGGTTCAACGTGATCCGGGCTTGGTTATCGGCGAGGGAGAGGAGGATGTCGGGCATGGTTGCGGGCTATGGCTGGGGCGAGGGGCGGCCGTTGACCGACCGGTCGGTCGGGAATACTATCGCGGGATCGTCCGGGGTTTCATCCGGGCTCGTGCAGCTCGAGGAGAAGCAGCATGTACACGCAGGCGATGGATCTCGATCGTACCGCGGCGCGAGAGCAGCCGACGCTTTCGGCCGAGGAGCAGGCGTTCAACGCGAGGATCGCGCGGGATGAGAAGATCGAGCCGAACGACTGGATGCCTGAGTCCTACCGAAGCACGCTGATCCGCCAGATCTCGCAGCACGCGCATTCGGAGGTCGTGGGCATGTTGCCTGAAGGCGGCTGGATCACTCGGGCGCCCTCGCTCAAGCGCAAGGAAATCCTGCTTGCCAAGGTGCAGGACGAAGGCGGCCACGGTCTTTATCTCTACGCGGCCGCCGAGACGCTCGGCGTGTCCCGGGCCGAGCTGATCGACGCGCTGCATTCGGGCAAGGCGAAATACTCGAGCATCTTCAATTACCCCACCCTCACTTGGGCCGACATCGGCATGATCGGCTGGCTGGTCGATGGCGCGGCGATCATGAACCAGATCCCGCTCTGCCGCTGCGGCTACGGCCCCTATGCGCGGGCGAT
>CAZSTF010000009.1:0-45119 GCA_964609555.1 uncultured Alcaligenaceae bacterium
CGCGGCGGGAACCGCGGCCGGGCCCGTGACCGGGGCAGCGGGCGAGGGCGGGGTGGGTGGGGCGTTCATCGTCGGACGCGAAACGCCGGCTGGATAGACTGCCTCATCTTTTCGAAGTGTAGTCAGCCCGCATTTGGTCGAGCGCGGCTGCGCGTGTGTATGACCGTTCGAACACCCTCGCAACTCGCCGCGGAAGTCGCCGAGATTCCTGCCGTCCTCGAACGGCAGGCAACGGTCACGGCACCTGCGCTTGCGGCGCTGGTTGCGGAACTGCGCGAGCGAGAGCGCTGGCAGGTGGCCACCCTCGCCCGCGGCAGCTCGGATCATGCGGCCGGCTACCTCGCCACGCTGCTCATGAGCCAGGGCGTGTGGACGACCTCGGTGCCGCTTTCGCAGTTCACGCTCTACGCGAGCCCCCTTCCCGGTGAGGGCGTGTGCGCGGTCGCGCTGTCGCAGTCGGGGCAGAGCCCGGACCTCTGCCGCGGGCTCGAAGCCTTGCGCGGTCGCGGCGCGCTCGCGGTGGCGATGGTGAACGACGCCACCTCGCCGCTTGCCGCGCGGGCCCGGCACGTGTTGCCGCTCGCCGCCGGGCCCGAGGTGAGCGTGGCCGCAAGCAAGAGCTGTGTCGCGCAGTTCGCACTTGCAGCGCGCTGGGTTGCCGCCTGGTGCGGTGATCGGGCACTCGCCGAGGCGCTGCCGACGCTCCCCGCGTTGGCTCGGGCTGCGCTTGCGACCGACTGGTGGGCCGCCACACCGGCGCGCGAGCGCCTCGTCGCGGCTGATCGCCTCTTCGTGCTGGGCCGGGGCGTGGGTCTCGCGGTCGCGCAGGAGATCGCGCTCAAGCTCAAGGAGGTGTGCGGCATCCACGCCGAGGCGTGCTCCACGGCCGAAGTGCGTCACGGCCCGCAGGCGCTCCTCACGGCGGGCTATCCGGTGCTGTGTCTCGCCACCCCGGGGCCCGAGGAAGCGGGGGCGCGCACGCTTGCGGCCGAGCTTCGTGCGCGCGGTGCTGCAGTCTGGCTCGCCGGCTCGCCTGCGGGCGGACCGGTGGATTGGCCGTTGCCTGCGATCGAGGAGGCACGGCTCGCCCCGATCCCGCTGCTCGTGAGCGCCTACGGGCTCGTCGAGGCACTGGCCCGCGCCCGCGGCCGCGATCCCGACCGCCCGCCGATCATCGAAAAGGTCACCCGCACCGAGTAGCATCGGGAGCGTGAACGCACCGCTCGAGCCGCTGCACAAGATCTCCTTCGTCCTGCATGGCGTGGCCGCCGCGCCCGGCATCGCCATCGCCCACGCGCAGCTCGTCTCGCACGCGACCCTCGAGGTCGCGCATTACGACATTGCCGAGGCGGATCTGCCCGCCGAACTGGCCCGTTTCGACGCCGCGATCGCTGCGGTGCGCGCTGAATTCGAGGCCATGCACGAGAAGATGAAGGGCGAGGCGGGCCCCGCCGAGTTCGCGGCCTTTCTCGACGTGCACTGGATGATCCTGACCGACACCCAGATCTCGCGCGAGCCCAAGCGCATCATCGAGGCCGACCGCTGCAACGCGGAATGGGCCGTGACGCAGCAGATGCGCACGCTCGTCGAGCAGTTCGAGGCCTTCGAGGATCCGTATCTGCGCGAGCGCGCCCAGGATGTGGTGCAGGTGGTCGAGCGGATCGTGAAGGCGCTCACCGGGACCTCGAGCGCCATCCCGGTCGGCAACCGCAATGAGGCCACCGCGCTCGTGGCGCACGACATCTCACCCGCGGACGCCATTCACTTCAAGGACGGCGCCTTCGCGGCCTTCGTCACCGACGTGGGCGGTGCGACCTCGCACACCTCGATCGTTGCGCGTTCGCTCGGCATTCCCGCCGTGGTGGCGCTGCACAACGCGCGTTCACTCATCCGCGAGGGCGAGCGGCTGATCGTCGATGGCGACAACGGGCTCGTCATCGTCAACCCCGATCAGCAGGTGCTCGCCGAGTACGCGCTTCGCCGCGACAGCCAACGGCTCGAGGCCCAGAAGCTCAGGCGGCTCGTCGCGATGCCAGCCGTCACGCTCGATGGCACGGCGGTCGAGCTCAACGCCAACATCGAGCTGCCGGGCGATCTCGAGGCCTGTCATGCGAACGGCGCCGACGGCGTCGGTCTCTTTCGCACCGAGTTCCTGTTCCTTCACCGCGATGACCTGCCGAGCGAAGAAGAGCAGTTCGAGGCCTATCGGACAGTCGCCGAAGGCATGACCGGCAAGCCGGTCACGATCCGCACCTTCGATCTGGGTGCCGACAAGCGCATGGCCGGCCTGGGCGACCGGCCGAGCGAGAACCCGGCGCTCGGGCTCCGGGCGATCCGGCTCTGTCTCGCCGAGCCGCAGCTCTTTCTCACCCAGCTCAGGGCGATCCTGCGTGCGAGCGCCTACGGCCGGCTGCAAATCCTCGTGCCGATGCTTGCGACGGCGACCGAGATCGCGCAGACCTTCGCGCTCGTCGAGCGGGCAAAGGCCGACTTGCGCGCGCGCGGCCAGCCTTACGATGCAGCGATCAAGGTGGGCGGCATGATCGAGGTCCCGGCGAGCGTGCTTGCGATCGGTTACTTCCTCGACCGGCTCGACTTCCTCTCGATCGGCACGAATGACCTGATTCAGTACACGCTCGCAATCGACCGCACGGATGATGCGGTCGCGCACATGTATGACCCGCTGCATCCGGCGGTGCTGCGCCTGGTCGCGCAGGCGATCCGTGCTGCAGCGCGGGCCGGCAAACCGATCGCCGTTTGCGGCGAGATCGCGGGCGAGGTCCGGCTCACGCGGCTCCTGCTTGGCTTCGGGCTCACCCATTTCTCGATGCATCCCTCGCGGCTGCTCGAAGTCAAGCAGCGTGTGCTCACGGCGAATCTCGCCGACTGCGAGAGCTTTGCCAACCGGATCCTGAAGACCGACGAGCCCGAACGGATCGCGGCGCTTCTGGCCAAGCTCAATACGCTTTGAGTGATCGCCTGCAGCGCCCGCAGCGCGGGTGGGCGCTGGTGGGCCAAGGCCGGGTCGCGCGACGCGGGGTATCATTCGATTCAACTCTCGCCGATTTGACATAGCTTGCGGGCGAGCGCGATCAAGGCCGGTCGTCGGCCGCCGTCGCCGAAACGGCTAATGCTTGTCACCGGGCACGACCCTCGTGCCGGGTCGATTCGCAGTGAACGCCGGCGCCACGGTTCGCCTCGCACGCTGCGAAGACTGGAATGATGCAGACCCCCCCGGATTCCGTCGGCTTCGTCGCGCCGATGAAGCTCGCCTTCGAGGATGCGCTCACGCTGCGCTCAGGGATGATGCTGCCGCGTTACGAGCTGATGGTGGAGACCTACGGCGAACTCAACGCGGCCAAATCGAATGCGGTGCTCGTCTGCCATGCCCTCTCGGGGCATCACCACGTGGCCGGCTACTACCGCAATCAGGAGCGAAGCGAAGGCTGGTGGGAGAACCTCGTTGGCCCGGGCCGCCCGCTCGACACGCGCAAGTTCTTCGTGATCGGGGTCAACAACCTGGGCGGCTGTCATGGCTCGACGGGTCCCGGTGCGATCAACCCGCAGACCGGACGGCGCTACGGCTCGGACTTTCCCGTGATCACGGTTCAGGACTGGGTCATCACCCAGGCGCGCCTCGCCGACCGGCTTGGCATCGACAGCTTCGCCGCCGTCATCGGGGGCTCGCTCGGGGGCATGCAGGCGCTGCAGTGGTCGATCGATTTTCCCGAGCGTGTGCGGCATGTGCTCGCGATCGCTGCAGCGCCCCGGCTGTCGGCCGAGAACATCGGCTTCAATGAAGTTGCGCGCCAGGCGATCCTCACCGATCCCGATTTCCACGGCGGGCATTACTACGAACACGGTGTCGTGCCGGCGAGGGGGCTTCGTCTCGCGCGCATGCTCGGGCACATCACCTATCTCTCCGACGACTTGATGGGCAGCAAATTCGGACGCGATCTGAGAAGTGGCGACGCCTACAAGTTCGGCTACGACGTCGAATTCGAGATCGAGAGCTACCTGCGCCACCAGGGCGACAAGTTCGCAGGGTACTTCGATGCGAACACCTACTTGCTCATGACGCGCGCACTCGACTACTTCGATCCGGCACAGGAGTACGCGGGGGATCTCGAGGCGGCCTTCCGCCGCGCCCGCGCCAAGTTCCTCATTGCCGCCTTCACGAGCGACTGGCGCTTTTCACCGGCGCGATCGAAGGAGATCGTCCGGGCACTCGTGGCGAATCGCCGCGATGTGAGCTTCGCCGAGATCGCCTCGGTCGAGGGACATGATTCCTTCCTCCTCCCGATTCCGGAGTATCACGCGCTCCTCTCGACCTACTTCCGGGGGATTGGGGTATGAGCTTCGGGCATGTGATCCCCACACGGGCTGACTTCGAGGTCGTCTGCCGTTGGGTTCCGGAAGGCGCGTCCGTCCTCGATCTGGGCTGCGGTGACGGCGCTTTGCTGGCCCGGCTGCAGCAGACGCGCAAGACGCGCGGCTATGGCGTGGAAATCGACGCAAAGCAGGTGCTCGCGGCCCTCGAGCGCGGCGTCAACGTGATCCAGAGCGATCTCGAGTCGGGGCTGTCGTTCTTCGGCAATCGCTCGTTCGACGTGGTCGTCCTCTCCCAGACCCTGCAGGCAACGCGGCGGACCGAGAATCTGATCAACGAAGTGCTCCGCATCGGCAAGTCGGCCATCGTGACCCTGCCCAACTTCGGCCATTGGCAAGTGCGTTGGCAGCTCGGCGTCGGAGGTCGCATGCCGGTGTCGCGGCGACTGCCCTACCAGTGGTACGACACGCCGAACGTGCATTTCTCGACGCTGCGCGATTTCGAGGTCTTCTGCCTCGAGCGCCACATCACGATCGACCGTCTGCAGGCGCTTTCGAACGGTCGCCCCGTGCGCTGGCTGCCCAATCTGCGCGGGGATACGACGGTCTTTCATATCCGGCGCTGAATGACCGGCGGACTGCTCAAAAGTTGGGCAGCCGCCTATAATGCCTCTCCCGCACGTCCACCGCATGGATGTCCGGCGGCCACCTTGGCGATTCGACGATCGGTTGTGCGATCGGACGACGGTCCAGGCGGTCGATTCTTCCCTCCCCCTTTGCAGGACAGTGCGCTGAATGCTCAGCATCGGTTCCCATCGCTTTGCCAATCGCCTCGTGGTGGCGCCGATGGCTGGAGTGACCGACCGTCCGTTCCGCCGTCTCTGTCGGCGTTTCGGTGCCGGGCATGCCATCTCCGAAATGGTGGCTTCGCACCCGGACCTGTGGCAGACACCCAAGTCGATGCGCCGACGTGACCACGCGGGCGAGGAGGGGGTGATCACGGTGCAGATCGCGGGTGCCGATCCCCAGACGCTCGCCGACGCCGCGCGCTTCAACGTCGAGCGGGGCGCGCAGATGATCGACATCAACATGGGCTGTCCGAAGAAGAAGGTCTGCCGGGTCGATGCCGGCTCAGCCCTGCTCCGCGACGAGACGCTCGTCGCACACATCCTCGAGTCCGTGGTCGCCGCCGTCGACGTGCCGGTCACCCTCAAGATGCGCACCGGCTGGTGCCACGCGACACGCAACGCGGTGGCGATCGCCCGGCAGGCTGAAGCCGCAGGCATCGCCGCAATCACGATCCACGGTCGCACGCGGGCCTGCGGCTTTGCGCCGGGGACGGTCGAGTACGACACGATCCGCGCCGTCAAGCAGGCGGTCACGATTCCGGTCATCGCCAACGGCGACATCGATTCGCCAGCGAAGGCCAAGGCCGTGCTCGACTACACAGGCGCCGATGGCGTGATGATCGGCCGCGCGGCCCAGGGCCGCCCCTGGATCTTTCGGGATGCCGCGTACTACCTCGAGCATGGCATCCTGCCCGCACCCCTGCCCATCAACGCCGTGCGCGAAGCGCTTGCCGAGCATCTCGAGGATCACCATCGGCTCTACGGCGAAGCGACAGGCGTCAGGAGCGCACGCAAGCACCTCGCGTGGTATCTGGACGGCTTGCCCGGTGCCGAGCCCCTGCTCGATCGACTGCTCGAGGTGACCTCGGCCCGCGAGCAGACCGCACTTTTCCTTGCCTACCTTGATGCGCTCGAAGGCGAGCATCCGCATCTTCCGCTGCCCGGCTATCCTGAAGTCGGTCTGCTTTCCCCCCTTTCCATTGAACCCTCTGACCACCACGACACATGAAGAAGAACAAGGGTCTGGGCCAGGCCGCCATCGCCGAGAGCGTGACTGCGTCGCTCGATGATTACCTCAGGCATCTCGATGGCGAGCCGGTCGGCAACCTGCATGAACTGGTGGTGGGCACCGTCGAGAAGACACTCATCATCGATGTCCTCGGCCGCACCAGCAACAACCAATCGGAAGCGGCCGCGATGCTTGGCATCAACCGCAACACGTTGCGCAGCAAACTCGACAAGTACCGGATCAAACTCGGATGAAACGCCCCATCACACGCGCCCTCCTTTCGGTGTCCGACAAGGCGGGCCTCGCTGACTTTGCCCGTGCCCTTGCCGCGCACGGCGTGGAACTGCTCTCGACCGGCGGCACGGCGAAGCTCCTGCGGGATGCCGGGCTTGCCGTCATCGACGTTGGCGACTACACGGGCTTTCCCGAGATGCTCGACGGCCGCGTGAAGACGCTGCATCCCAAGGTGCACGGCGGCATCCTCGCCAACCGGCTCCTGCCCGAGCATATGCGCGCGGTGGAGGCTGCGGGCATTCCGCTCATCGACCTCGTGGTCGTGAATCTCTACCCGTTCCGCGAAACGGTGGCGCGGGCCGGCTGCACGCTCGAGGACGCGATCGAGAACATCGACATCGGTGGGCCGACGATGGTGCGTGCCGCAGCCAAGAACTGGGAAGGTGTGGCCATCGTGGTCGATCCGCGAGACTACGGTCGGCTCGCCGACGAACTCGCGGCCAACGCGGGCACGCTCTCGCGCGAGACACGCTTCGCGCTCGCCCGCAAGGCCTTCGCGCACACGGCCGCCTACGACGCAGCCGTGGCCAACTACCTGACCGCGCGCGAGTTGGATGGAGCCACCCGCGCCTTTCCCGACACGCTCACGCTCCAGTGGCACAAGCGCGAGGACATGCGCTACGGCGAGAACCCGCACCAGCAGGCCGCGTTCTATGTCGATGAGGCGCCCGCGCCCGGCACGCTCGCGCGCTACCACCAGCACCAGGGCAAGCCGCTCTCCTACAACAACATCGCGGACGCCGATGCGGCGTGGGAATGCGTGCGGAGCTTCGAGCGCACCTGCTGCGTGATCGTCAAGCACGCGAATCCTTCGGGTGTCGCGCTCGGTGAAACTGCGCTTTCGGCCTACGAGCGCGCGTTTGCCACCGATCCGACCTCGGCCTTCGGCGGCATCATCGCCTTCAATGCGACCGTCGATGCAGCCACGGCCGAGGCCGTCTCGCGGCAGTTTCTCGAAGTGCTGATCGCGCCGAGCTACACCGCGGAGGCGCTCGATCTGCTTGCCAAGAAGCCCAATGTCCGCGTGCTTTCGGCGCAGCTTCTGCCGCTCCATGCGTCGGCGAACCGGCTGGAACTCAAGCGGGTCGGCGGCGGGCTGCTCGTGCAGGACCCGGATGTCGCACGGCTCGATCCGGCCGCCCTGCGCGTGGTCACGAAGCAGGCGCCGACCCAGGCGCAGCTTGATGACCTCGCCTTCGTCTGGCAGGTGGCCCAGTTCGTGAAATCCAATGCCATCGTCTTTGCTCGTGACGGGGCCACGCTCGCGATCGGCGCGGGTCAGATGTCTCGGCTCGACTCGGCGCGTATCGCCCGCATCAAGGCCGAGGCCGCCGGGCTCTCGCTTTCGGGATCGGTCGCGGCGAGCGATGCCTTCTTCCCGTTCCGGGATGGCCTCGACGTACTCGCTGATGCGGGCGCCGTGGCGGTCATTCAGCCGGGCGGCAGCATGCGTGACGAAGAAGTCTTCGCCGCCGCCGACGAGCGCGGTGTCGCCATGGTCGTGACGGGTGTGCGTCACTTCAGGCACTGAGGCAAGCATGAAGATACTGGTCATCGGCTCCGGCGGCCGCGAACATGCGCTTGCCTGGAAACTCGCGCAGAGTCCGCGGGTGCACAAGGTCATCGTCGCCCCGGGCAACGCCGGCACCGCGCGCGAGGTCAACGTCGAGAACGCGCTTGCGCGCACGATCGAGCAATGGCTCGCACTCGCGAAGAACGAGCAGGTCGCCTTCACCGTGGTCGGCCCCGAGGCCCCGCTCGCCGAAGGCGTGGTCGACCGCTTCCGCGCCGAGGGGCTCGCGATCTTCGGGCCCACGCAGGCGGCGGCGCAGCTCGAGGCATCGAAGTCGTTCGCGAAGAACTTCATGCAGCGGCACGGCATTCCCACGGCGCACTACGCGGTATTCACCGACCGCGAGGCGGCGCATGCGCACGTGATCCAGCACGGCGCACCGATCGTGGTCAAGGCCGATGGTCTCGCCGCGGGCAAAGGGGTGATCGTCGCGCTCACGATGGATGAGGCGCACGCGGCGATCGACGTCATGCTGCCCGCGCCGGGCGCCCCCGGGTACGGGGACGCGCGTGTCGTGATCGAGGAGTTCATGGCCGGCGAGGAGGCGAGCTTCATCGTGATGTGCGATGGCAAGAACGTGCTGCCGATGGCGACGAGTCAGGATCACAAGCGGCTCCTCGACGGCGACCTGGGCCCCAACACCGGCGGCATGGGGGCCTACTCCCCGGCGCCGGTGGTCACGCCGGAAGTCCATGCGCGCGTGATGCGCGAGATCATCACGCCCACGGTTGCCGCGATGGCGCGGGATGGACGCCCCTTCACCGGTTTTCTCTACGCCGGGCTCATGATTTCGCCCGAGGGTGCACCGCGGGTCGTCGAATTCAACTGCCGCTTTGGCGACCCCGAGACGCAGCCCGTCATGATGCGTCTCAAGACTGATTTCGTCGGCCTCATCGAGGCCGCACTCGCGGGGCGACTCGGTGAGGCCGAGGCCGAATGGGACCGTCGCGTTGCGCTTGGCGTCGTCATGGCGGCTGCCGGCTATCCGAATGATCCACGCAAGGGAGACGTCATCACCGGTCTGCCGGGGGCGCCGATCGAGGACGCCCATGTGTTTCATGCGGGCACGGCGCTCGACGGCGAGAGCCGGGTCGTCACCGCCGGCGGCCGCGTGCTCTGCGTAACGGCCTTGGCCGATACCGTGCGGGCAGCGCAGAAGCGGGCCTACGAGGTGGCCGACGGCATCCACTTCGATGGCGCCCAGATGCGGCGCGACATCGGACATCGGGCGGTGCGGCGATGAGTGCGCCCGTCAACACTCAGGTGGGCGGGCACGAGGTCGAGGCCGTCCGCAGCTTCCTGCTCGACCTGCAGGCCTCGATCGTCAGCGCGCTCGAGGCCGTCGATGGCGGGCGCTTCCTGCGCGACGAGTGGACGCGTCCTGAAGGAGGCGGCGGCATCTCACGCCTGATCGAAGAAGGCCGGGTCATCGAGCGCGGCGGAGTCAACTTCTCGCACGTCAAGGGTAGCACGATGCCCAAGAGCGCCACGGCCCAGCGGCCCGAACTCGAAGGCGCGCCCTGGGAGGCGATGGGCGTCTCGCTCGTGATCCATCCGCGCAATCCGTACGCCCCCACCACGCACATGAACGTGCGCTTCTTCATCGCCCGGCCCGAGGGGCGAGCGCCCGTGTGGTGGTTCGGTGGCGGCATGGACCTCACACCCTACTACGGCTTCGAGGAGGACTGCCGGCACTGGCACGCGACCGCCAAGGCCGCAGTCTTTCCCTTTGGCGAGTCGCTCTGGCCACGCTTCAAGCAAGGCTGCGACCAGTACTTCTACCTCAGGCATCGGCAGGAGCCGCGCGGCGTGGGCGGCACCTTCTACGACGACTTCAACGAGCTGGGCTTCGAGAGGAGCTTCGCGCTCACCCGCTCGGTGGGCGAGCACTTCGTGCCCGGCTATGCGCTGATCCTCTCGCGCCGCAAGGACACGCCCTACGGCGAGCGCGAACGTGATTGGCAACTCTACCGGCGTGGCCGCTATGTCGAGTTCAACCTGGTCTGGGATCGGGGCACGCACTTCGGCCTGCAGTCGAACGGCCGCACCGAGGCCATCCTGATGAGCATGCCGCCGCTCGTGCGCTGGCAATACATGCGACGGCCCGAGCCCGGCAGCGCCGAGGCGCGTCTGCTCGAGCAGTTCCTCGTGCCCAGGGATTGGGCGTAATCCATGACGATCGAGGTCAGGACACTCACGCCCGAGGCGATCGATCGCGCCAACACGCGCATGCGCGAGGCACCGCTCAAGCGCGAGACGGTCTTCCGGGGGCAGCTGCTCCACGTCGTGCATGACACCGTCCGGCTGCCGAGCGGCCGCGAGGGCTCGCGCGAACTGGTGCTCCATCAAGGCGCGGCGTGCATCGTGCCGGAGTTCGACGATGGACGGCTTCTGCTCGAACTCCAGTGGCGGCATCCGGTGGGCCGCGTCATGGTCGAGTTTCCTGCGGGCAAGCTGGACCCGGGCGAGAACCCGCTCGTCTGCGCCCAGCGCGAACTCAAGGAGGAGACGGGCTTCTGGGCGCGCTCGTGGCACACGCTCGGTTACCTCAACCAGGCGATCGGCTTCTGTGATGAGGTGATCCACATCTTCCACGCCCACGGGCTCGTCGCGGGCGAGGCAGCGCCCGACGAGGACGAACTTCTCGAGCTCTACGCTGCGACCCCCGAGGAGATCGAGCAGATGATCCGCGACAACGTGATCACCGACACCAAGACCGTGACGGCCTACTGTCGCTGGAGGCTTCTTCGCAAGCCGGGGCTCGCACCGTGAGCCGTTTCGTCCTCACCCTGTCCTGCCCCGACCGTCCGGGCATCGTCCACGCGGTGAGCGGCTTTCTCGTTGCCGAGGGCTGCAACATCGTCGAGGCACAGCAGTTCGATGACGAGTCGACCGGTCGCTTCTTCATGCGGGTCGAGTTCGTGCGGCTCGCGGGTGCGCCGATCAGCGCAGCCGAGCTCGGGAAGCGCTTCCGGGCCGTCAGCGAGCCGATGGCGATGCAGGCCGCCTTCTGGGACGCGACGCATCGTCTGCGCACGCTGATTCTCGTCTCGAGGCAGGGCCACTGCCTGAACGATCTGCTGTTCCGCCACCGGAATGGCCAACTGCCGATCGAGATCGCTGCGGTCGCGAGCAACCATCGTGACTTCTACCAACTGGTGGCGAGCTACGGCATCCCGTTCCATCACCTGCCGGTCTCGCCCGAGACCAAGCCCGAGCAGGAGCGAAAACTGCTCGGGTTGATCGAAGACGAGGGGATCGAGCTCACCGTGCTCGCCCGGTACATGCAGATCCTCTCGCCCGCGCTGTGCGAGCGGCTCGCCGGGCAGGCGATCAACATTCATCACTCGTTCCTGCCCTCGTTCAAGGGCGCGCGGCCCTATCACCAAGCCCATGAGCGTGGCGTCAAGCTGATCGGCGCCACGGCGCACTACGTGACGACCGACCTCGACGAGGGGCCGATCATCGAGCAGGAAGTCACCCGCGTCAGCCATGCGATGGGCCCCGAGGCGCTGACCGAAGCCGGCCAGGACCTCGAATGCCGGGCACTCGCCCGCGCGGTGCGCTGGCACGCCGAACATCGGGTGCTCCTGAACGGGAATCGGACGGTGGTGTTTGGCGTCTGAGCCCCGTGGTGTCATGATGGATATCGGTCCGAGCCTCACGTCGTAGCGTACGGTCCTGGAGCAACGGTCATGACGGATTGGCAATCCGCGCTCGAAGCCTTGCCGGTGGTCGCCTTCGCGATCGATGACGATGCGCGCTTCGCCTGGCTCAATGCCGAGGCGCGCCGCGTGCTCGGCGGCGACGCGAATCACCTCGTCGGTCGCCGCTACACCGAGCGGGTGCATCCGGACGACCGTGAAGGCGCCTTCCAGCGCTTCAAGCGACTGAGCTCCGGCACCATCGGCGCCTACCGGGCCGATGTGCGCTATCTCGATTGCAACGACCGCCCGATCTGGTTTCGGATCTCGGCCCGTCGGCTCGACACGGAGGAGGCCGCCGATCGCCGACTCACGCTCGCGATCGCCCAGACGATCGGCGAAAGCGAGGCCGAGCATGCCGTGCTCGAGCGCAGCGAACGCCAGCTTTGCCTGGCCCTGTCTGCGAGCAGGGCCGGTGCGTGGGACTGGGATCTTGCGACCGACGTGGTCGAGTATTCGCAGAGTTTCCTCGACCTGCTGCGCTACCGCGGGCGTGATTTCCATATCGACTTCGTGTTTCGCGAGCGCTTGCACCCGGAGGACCGGGACCGCGTCATCGCGGCCGTGCATCGCTCGCTCGCCGAGGATGCCGAGTTCGACGAAACCTATCGCCTGCTGTGCTTCGACGCCCGTCATCGGTGGTTTCATGGCCGCGGGCGCACTGTTCGCGACGCCGAAGGTCGGGCACTCCGCTTTTCGGGCGTCCTGCTCGACTGGGAACTTCAGCACGCCGCGCGTTCCGCCCTCGTGCGCAGCGAGAAGCGGATGCGTTATTTCGCGAACCATGACCTCTTGACCGGACTCAAGAACCGCCGCGCCTGGCAGGACGATCTCGCCGACCTCGTGCAGACGCACCGAAGCGCGGGTGGGCGCTTTGCCGTTCTGCTGATCGATCTCGACCTCTTCAAGAACGTCAACGACAGCCTGGGGCATGCGACCGGTGATCGACTGCTCAACGAGGTCGCCTTCCGGATGCGACGTATCGTCGGGCCTGGCAACTTGCTTGCGCGGCTGGGCGGGGATGAGTTCGTCTGCTGCGTGACCGGCGAGGGCGCGGTGGACATGGCGGAGTCCTGCGCCAACGAACTCTTGCAGGCGATCGCGCGGCCGTGGCGGCCGCGGACCGGTGTCGAGATTGCGGTCGGTGCGAGCATCGGCATTGCGCGCTTCCCGGAGCACGGGGCAGACACCGAGGCGCTGCTCGCAGCGGCCGATGCGGCCCTTTACTCGGCCAAGGCCGCGGGACGGGGGACGGTGCGCGTCTACGACGTGGGCCTGCGCCACGCGGCGGCGCGGCGCCTGCAACTCGAGACGCGGCTCCGGCGAGCGATCGAGGAAGGGGCGCTGCACGTCGCGTATCAGCCCATCCGCAGAACGGCCTGCGGCATGCTGACCGCGACGGAGGCGCTCCTGCGCTGGGACGACGCGCAGCTCGGTTCGGTCGAGCCCAGCCGCTTCATTCCGGTGGCCGAAGCCGCGGGATTGATGCCCGTCCTGGGCGCGTGGATGCGGGATGCGGCCTTCGCTGCGTTTGCGCGCTGGTCCCGAAGCTTCGCTTCGGGAATGAGGCTCGCTGTCAACATCTCCGCGCACGAGCTTGTTGCCGCGGACTTCGTCGATCACTTCCACAATGCACTGTCGAGGCACGGTCTGCCCGCGCACGCGATCGTGGTCGAGATCACTGAAAGCACCCTGATCGACAATGCAAGCCCGGCGCGTACGCATGCCGAACAGTTGCGGGCGCTCGGGGTGCAGCTGGCGATCGATGATTTCGGTCTCGGCTACTCGTCGCTCGCGATGCTGAAGCGCATGCGGGTGGATCAGATCAAGATCGATCGCTCGTTCGTCGATGGTGTCGATCGAAGTGATGAGGATGACTTCGCCATCTGCGCCGCGGTCATCTCCATGGCCCGGCAACTCGGGCTCGAGGTCGTCGCCGAGGGGGTCGAACGCGAGAGCCAGCGACGGGTGCTGGATGAACTTGGCTGCACCGCCTGGCAGGGCTTCCTGGATGGCGGCGCGCCCATCGACGAAGCCGGGCTGCTCGCTCGCCTGTGCGGCGACCCGCACGTGTCGTGACCGGGGGACCGGTGCGAAGCAGGGTCGCCTTGGACTCAGCCCAAGAGCGCTCAGCCCAGGAGCCGCCGCCGCGCCTCTTCGTATTTCTCCGCCGTGCGGGCGATGACTTCGGGCGGCAGCGTTGGCGCGGGCGCCGTCTTGTTCCAGGGCTTGCCATCGACCGTTGCAGTCTCGAGCCAGTCGCGCAGGTACTGCTTGTCGAACGAAGGCGGGTTCTGGCCGCGCGCACGGGCTGACTCATAGCCTTCGATCGGCCAGTAGCGTGAGCTGTCCGGCGTGAGCACCTCATCCATGAGCGTGAGCGTGCCGTGCTCGTCGAGGCCGAATTCGAACTTCGTGTCGGCGATGATGATGCCGCGCTCGAGCGCGTAGGCCGCAGCGCGCGTGTAGAGTGTGAGCGCCGCCGTGCGCACCGCCTCGGCGAGCGGGCGGCCGATGATCCCGCTCATGCGCTCGAAGGAGATGTTCTCGTCGTGCGCGCCCATCTCGGCCTTGGTCGCCGGGGTGAAGATCGGCTCGGGCAGACGCGCGGCATTGCCCAGGCCCGACGGCAGCGCCACCCCGCAGACCGATTGCGTCTTTCGGTATTCGGCCCAGCCGGAGCCCGCCAGATAGCCGCGGACGACGGCCTCGACGGGCAAGGGCTTCAGGCGGCGGACGAGCATCGACCGGCCCGCGACCTGCTCGCGCTCCTCGGGCGCGACCACGCTTTCGGGCGCCTCCCCGGTCAGGTGATTCGGGATCACGTCGGCGAGCCGTGCAAACCAGAAGAGCGCCATCTCGGTGAGCAGCCGCCCCTTGCCCGGAATCGGCTCGTCCATCACGACGTCGAAGGCGCTGATGCGGTCGCTCGCCACCATGAGGATGCGGTGCTCGCCGACCGCGTAGTTGTCGCGGACCTTGCCGCGGGCAAGCAGGGGCAGGCTCTTGAGATTCGTCGTGTGCAGGGCGTCGGGCATGGATGGCGGGGTTGAGGGCACGCCTCAGGCGCGTGCAATGGCCGTGATTTTCGCCCGGAGCCAGCGCGCGGCCGCACTCTCGTGCGTGCGCTCGTGCCAGAGCTGGTAGAAGCGAAGCGGCGGGAAGTCGAGCGGGGCGGGCAGCACCGCGAGCGGCAGAAGGCGCGTGAACGGCTCGGCGAAACGCCGACCGGTCGTGAAGATGAGATCGGTGGCGGCGAGCACGTGCGGCGCGACGTGGAAATAGGGCAGCGCCACACGGATGTCGCGCCGGTGGCCGAGCCGGTGCAGATGCTCGTCGATCGCCCCACGCACGCCGCCCGCGTAGGGCACCGGGGCCAAGTGCCGTGCCGCGAGATAGTCCTCGGCGCTGATCCGTCCCTTCTTCGCGAGCGGATGCTCGCGCGCGAGCAGACAGACCACCTCGTCATCGAAGAGCGGCGAGGTCCGCAGGTAGGCCGGCGGGTGTGGCCAGTTGCCGATCACCACGTCGAGTTCGCCCTCCTCGAGCAGGCGCTCGAAGTCGATGTCGAGCGAGAGCGCGCGGATCGTGAGGCGGCCCTCGGGCACTTCGGCGCGGAAGGCGGCCGACAGATTCGACAGAAAGAAGGCGTCGAAATAGTCCGGCGCGCCCACAGCGAAGGTGCGAGTGTTCGTCCGCGGGTCGAAGGGCTCGGCGAGGTCGAGGATGCGATCCACGCTGTCGAGCACCTGGCGCACCGGTTCGATCAGCCGAAGGGCGCGTTCGGTCGGCGTCATGCCGGTGCGGGTGCGCACGAGCAGTTCATCGCCCGTGAGGTCCCGCAGACGCTTGAGCGCAGCCGAGACGGCGGGCTGCGTGATGCCGAGCCGGTCCGCCGCGCGCGAGACACTGCGTTCGGTGAGCACGAGGTAGAGCACGCGGATCAGCTGGACGTCGAGGCGCTCGGTGCGGTGGGCGTCAGACATGGGGGTCGGACAGGGGTAGGATGAGCATAAGCGGCGCTGAAGCCGGGAATAAGGGCGGCATCAAGCGGTTTTTAGCGCTTTCGCCTACCCTCGCACGATTCGTGCAAATGTCCCCCTCATGCAGCCTGCCGTGACCCGCCCGATTCGTTTTTTGCTGAACGGCGAGCCGCGCGAGGTCGTGGGTGTCGATCCGCACACTTCGGTGCTTGCCTGGCTGCGCGAGGACGCCCGGCTCGTGGGCACCAAGGAGGGCTGCAACGAAGGGGACTGCGGCGCCTGCACCGTGGTCTTGGGTGAGGGGTGCGGTGGACGGCTCGCACTCGCGCCGATCAACGCTTGCCTGCGGCTCCTGCCGACGATCGATGGTTGTGCACTCTTCACCGTGGAGGGACTCAAGGCACTTGCCGGGGACGGGCTCCATCCGGTGCAGCAGGCGATGGTCGCTGCCCACGGGAGCCAATGCGGCTTCTGCACGCCGGGCTTCGTGATGACGCTTTTTGCGCTCTTCAAGACCACAGCGGAGACCCCTTCGCGGGATCGGGTGTGCGAGGCGATCGCGGGCAACCTCTGCCGCTGCACCGGCTATCGGCCGATCGTCGAGGCGGCGCAAGCGATGTTCACGCTTCGCCCTGTCGGCGATGCTGCAGGGTCCCCGCTGTGCCGTTGGGCCGCAACGCCTGGAGGGGCGGCCGAGCCGGATGCGGGCGAGCGGCTTCTCCTCGAACGCCTCGCGGCGCTCGACACCGCCCGACCGCTCGACTTCGTGAGCCACGGCGCGCGCTTTGTGGCCCCGCGCACGGTCGATGCCTTCTCGACAGCCGTGGCCGAGGCGCAGTCGGCGTGGATCATCGCCGGCATGACCGACGTCGGACTCTGGATCAACAAGGCGCTCCGGCGCGCGGATACCCTGATCTCGGTTGGCCGCATCGCGGCGCTCGCCACGGTGGAGGAAGATACGGACGCGCTCACGATCGGGGCGGCGGTGACGCTCGAAACCGCCTTCCGCGCGCTCGACCGGCACTACCCCGAGTTCCGGCCGCTCTGGCAGCGCTTCGCCTCGTGGCCGATCCGCTCGAGCGGAACGCTCGCGGGCAATGTCGCCAACGGCTCGCCGATCGGCGATGGCCTGCCGGTGCTGATCGCCCTCGGGGCGGAGGTCGTCCTGCAGCACCGGAGCACGACGCGGCGGCTGCCGCTCGAGGCGCTTTATCTCGACTACCGGAAGCAGGCGCGCGCGCCCGGCGAATGGGTGCGCGCGCTCGTCGTGCCCGCACGCCGAGCCGCGCAGGGCGGCGCAGCGCGGCTCGTGCTCGCGGGGTACAAGAACGCCAAACGAAACGAGCAGGACATCTCGGCCGTGCTGACCGCGGCGGTGCTCGCGCTCGACGCGGACGGTCGCATCACGCGGGCACGGGTGGCGTTCGGCGGCATGGCGGGCATCGCCAAGCGCGCAAGCCGCGTCGAGGCGGCGCTCCTCGGTGCACCGTTCACCCGCGGCACGCTCGAAGCGGCCGCCGGGCATCTGCACGAGGACTTCGCGCCGCTCTCCGACCATCGCGCGAGCGCTGCCTACCGGCTTCACATCGCCCGCGCGCACCTCGTGCGGATCGCGCTCGAGGCAAGTGTCTTGGGCGCGGGACAGGAGGTGAGGGTGCTGTGAAATCCGTGCGTAGCGTTTCACCCCCTCACCCGCCCCTTCGGGGCACCCTCTCCCGAGGGGAGAGGGATCCTTCCACCGCGATCCCCGTCGGCGAGCCCCTGCCGCACGAATCCGCGCACCTGCACGTGGCGGGCGAGGCGCGCTACGCCGATGACCTGGCGCTGCCCGCAGGTGCGCTCCACGCCGCGATCGGCTACGCCGACGCGACCCACGCCACACTCGAAGGCATCGACCTCGACGCCGTGCGGGCTGCGCCGGATGTGGTTGCGGTGTTCACCGCAGCGGACATTCCGGGCGAGAACAATTTCGGCGGGATCGTGCATGACGACCCGATCCTCGCCCAGGGCGAGATCCGCTACCACGGCCAGCCGGCCTTTCTGGTGGTCGCCCGGTCGTATCGGGCCGCGCGGCACGCAGCGCGACTCGGACGCTTTCGCCTGACGCCGCAGCCGGCGATCCTCTCGATCGAGGCCGCGATCGCTGCGGGAAGTCACGTCCTGCCGCCGGTCGAGGTCGTGCGCGGTGAGCCCGAGGCGGCGCTTGCGGCCGCGCCGCATCGGCTCACCGGACGGCTCGCCTGCGGCGGGCAGGATCACTTTTATCTCGAAGGCCAGATCGCCATCGCCTGGCCGGAGGAAGACGGGCAGATGCGCATCGTCGCAAGCACGCAGCACCCGAGCGAGGTGCAGGCCGTGGTTGCCCACGCGCTCGCCCTGCCCGCCTCGGCGGTGCGGGTGGAGTGCCGGCGCATGGGCGGGGGCTTCGGCGGCAAGGAGAGCCAGCCCGCGCTCTTCGCCGCGCTCGCGGCGCTCGCCGCGCGGCAGCTTCGGGTCGCGGTCAAGCTCCGGCTCGATCGCGACGACGACATGGTGATCACCGGCAAGCGGCATCCGTTCGCCTACGACTACACGGTCGGCTTCGATGACGACGGGCGCATCCTCGCGCTCGCGGCCACGCTCATGAGCGACTGCGGCCACTCCGCCGACCTCTCCGGACCGGTGGCCGACCGCGCGCTCGCCCATGTGGACAACGCCTACTTCCTGCCGCATGTGCGGCTCCGGAGCCTGCGCCTGCGCACGCACAAGGCCTCGAACACCGCCTTTCGCGGCTTCGGCGGCCCGCAGGGCATGTTCCTCATCGAGCACGTGATCGATGCGATCGCGCGGCGGTTGGGCCGCGATCCGCTCGCGGTGCGCGAGGCCAACCTCTACGGCAAGACCGAGCGCAACGTCACCCCCTACGGCCAGACGGTCGAGGACAACATCCTGCCCGAACTCATCGCCGATCTCGCCCGGCGGGCAGACTACACGGCGCGCCGCGCGCAGATCGCGGCACACAACGCACGCGGCCCGGTCGTGCGCCGCGGCATCGCGCTCACGCCCGTCAAGTTCGGCATCTCCTTCAACGCGCCGCATCTCAATCAGGCTGGCGCGCTCGTGCACCTCTACCAAGACGGCTCGATCCTCGTCAATCACGGTGGTACCGAGATGGGGCAGGGCCTCTACACCAAGGTGCAGCAGGTCGTGGCAGCGAGCCTCGGTGTTGCGCGCGAGCGGGTGCGCGTGAGCGCGACCGACACGAGCAAGGTCGCCAACACGAGCGCGACCGCGGCCTCGAGCGGCAGCGACCTCAATGGCATGGCCGCGCGCGACGCCTGCGAGCGACTGAAGCATGCGCTCGCCGAATTCGTGGCCCGCAAGTGGGATTGCGAGCCCGCCGACGTGCGCTTCGTGCACGAAGGCGTGGAGGCCGAGGTGGGCGGGCACAGCCACCGCTGGACGATCGAAGAACTGGCCCAGCGCGCCTACCTCGCCCGCGTGCCGCTTTGGGCCGCGGGCTTCTACAAGACACCCAAGATCCACTGGGATCGTGAGCGCTTCCTCGGGCGGCCGTTTTATTACTTCGCCTACGGTGCTGCGGTGAGCGAGGTCGCGGTGGACACACTCACGGGCGAGATGCGGCTCGTTCGCGTCGACATCCTGCATGACTGTGGACACTCGCTCAACCCGGCGCTCGACCGCGGGCAGATCGAAGGCGGCTTTGTGCAGGGCTTGGGTTGGCTCACGAGCGAGGAGCTCGTCTGGAACGGCGACGGACGGCTCATGACGCACGCGCCTTCGACCTACAAGATCCCCACCGCAGCCGATGTGCCCGCCGCGTTGAACGTGTGGCTGCTCGAGGACGCGCCCAATCGCGAAGCGACCATCTACCGCAGCAAGGCCGTCGGTGAACCGCCGCTCATGCTTGCGCTTTCGGTGCATCGGGCGATCGTCGATGCGCTCTCGGGGCTTGCGCCGCCCGACGTGCCGATCCGGCTCGACGCACCGGCCACGCCCGAGCGCATCGCGCGGCTCATCGGCGAGCTCACGGGATCGTTCGCGTCGTCCGGAGCGGGCCCGTGAATCTGTTTGCCGGACCGACGGGGCTTGCGGCCTTGGCTGAACGTGGCGCGTCGTTCGTCCTCGTGCGCGTTCACGCCGTGGCCGGGTCGGCCCCGCGCGAGGTGGGCGCGATGATGACCGTGACCGCTGCGGGATGCGAGGGCACGATCGGCGGCGGGCATCTCGAATGGAAGGCGATCGAGCAAGCCCGCGCGATGCTTGGCACGCCTGCTCGATACGCGACCCGGCGCCGTTATCCGCTCGGGCCCTCGCTCGGGCAATGTTGCGGCGGCGTGGTCGAGCTCCTCTTCGTGCCCTCACCGGCGCTCGCGCCCGCCGACGGGCAGCGGCTTGCCGCGGCTGAGGCGGCGGACGACGCCTCGGCCGTGTCGATCGAAGTGCCGCTCGACTCCGGCGGGACGCTTGCAATCGAGATCGGCTTTGCGCCCTGGACGGTGGCCGTGTTCGGCGCGGGGCATGTGGGGCGCGCCGTGGTCACGATGCTCTCGGTCATGCCCTGCCGCGTGCGCTGGGTGGACGAGCGGCCCGAGGCGTTTCCCGCGTCCGTGCCGCCCACGGTCGCACCCTCCGTGACCGATGCGCCAGAAGAGGCCGTGGCCGCACTGCCCTCGGGCGCCGATGTGCTCGTGGCCACGCATTCCCACGCGCTCGACCTCACGCTCTGCCTCGCGCTCGCCGCGCGGGATGATCTTGGGCTGTGCGGCCTCATCGGTTCAGCCACCAAGGCCGCGCGCTTTCGCGCCCGGATCACTGCCCGGCTCGGACCGGCGGCCGCCGACCGTATCATCTGCCCCGTGGGGGATCGATCGATCGAAAGCAAGCATCCTGGCATGATCGCGGCGACCTTCGTCGCGCAACTGGCTGCGCGGCGCTCGGGGTGCGCGTCCCGTCTGACGACGGTGAGCGCATGACCCCCCCGCGCCTCGAAGTCCGCGAGATCACCAAGCGCTACCCGGCCGTGCTCGCGAACGACCGCGTGAGCCTCGCGGTTGCGCCGGGCGAGATCCACGCCGTGCTGGGCGAAAACGGCGCGGGCAAGTCCACGCTCATGAAGATCATCTACGGTGCGGTCGCGCCGGATTCCGGCACGATCCTCTGGGATGGCGTGCCGGTCGCGATCCCGAATCCGCGGGCCGCGCGTGCGCTCGGCATTGCGATGGTCTTTCAGCACTTCTCGCTCTTCGACACCCTGACCGTGGCGGAGAACGTCTGGCTCGGGCTCGACCGCGCGCTGCCGCTTGCCGAGGTGCGGCGCCGCATCGCAGAGAAGGCAGCCACTTACGGGCTGCCGATCGAGCCGGATCGCCCGGTGCATTCGCTTTCGGTGGGCGAGCGGCAGCGGGTCGAGATCCTGCGCGCGCTCCTTGCCGAGCCGAGGCTTCTGATCCTTGATGAGCCGACCTCGGTACTCACGCCGCAGGCGGTGGCGACCCTCTTCACGACGCTCATGCAACTCGCCGCCGAGGGCTGCTCGATCCTCTACATCAGCCACAAGCTGGACGAGATCCGCGCGCTCTGCACCGCCTGCACGGTGCTGCGCGGCGGGCGGGTCACCGGGTCGGTCGATCCGCGCACGAGCACGAACGCCGAGCTCTCGCGCCTCATGATCGGCAGCGAGCCGCCGCGCATCGCGCACCGTCCGCACACGCCGGGCGAGGCGGTGCTCGTGGTCGAGCGGCTGTCGCTTCCGCCGTCGGATCCATCGGGTCATTTCGGCACCGCGCTCGCGGAGGTCTCGCTCACGCTCCGCGCGGGCGAGGTCGTCGGCATCGCGGGCGTCTCGGGCAATGGCCAGCAGGAGCTGCTCGCTGCGCTCTCGGGTGAGGACACGCGCGCGCCGGCGAGCGCGATCCGCCTTCTTGGCCAGGACATCGGCCACCGCGGGCCGCGCGTCCGGCGCGCGCTCGGGCTTGCCTTCGTGCCCGAGGAGCGGCTCGGCCGCGGTGCCGTGCCACCCCACACGCTCGCGCAGAACACCCTGCTCACGCGCGCGGCAGCCTCGGTCTCGCCGTGGCTCGGCTGGCTCTCGACCCCGCGTCGGCGGGCGCTCGCCGAGCGGCTCATCGAACGCTTCACGGTCAAGGCCGGCGGGCCCGAGGCCACGGCAGCGAGCCTCTCGGGCGGCAACCTGCAGAAATACCTCGTCGGACGCGAGATCGACGCCGAACCGCGCTGCCTGATCGTCGCGCAGCCGACCTGGGGCGTGGACGTCGGCGCAGCCGCGTTGATCCGCCGCGAGATCGTGGCGCTCGCCGAGCGCGGCGCGGCCGTGCTCGTGGTCAGCGAGGAGCTCGATGAGCTCTTCGAGATCTGCGACCGGCTCCACGTCATTGCGCGCGGACGGCTCTCGCCGTCGGTGCCGGTGACCGAGGCCACGGTCGAGCAGATCGGCGAATGGATGAGCGGGCTCTGGACGCGGCAAGTGCACGCGGGCGAGCGTGGGGCGGTGCATGCTCCGGCTTGAGCCGCGCGCCGCACCGTCGCGCGTCTACGCCTGGGCTTCGCCGCTCATCGCCATCGGGCTCACCGCGGTAGTGGCCGCGCTCCTCTTCGCCGCACTCGGCAAGGACGTGGCGCGCGGGCTTGAAGTGTTCTTCTGGACGCCGGTGAGCACCAATGCGCGGCTCAACGAGCTCGCGCTCAAGGCCACGCCGCTCATCCTCTGCGCGCTCGGTCTCGTGCTCTGCTTTCGGGCGAACGTCTGGAACATCGGGGCCGAGGGGCAGTTCCTAATGGGCGCGGTGGCCGCCGGCGGGATGGCACTTTGGGCCACCACGTCGGGCTGGCAGCCCAACCCCTGGCTCTGGCTGCCGGTGACGGTGGTGGCGGGTGCCGCGGGCGGTGCGGCCTGGGCGGCCCTCGTCGCACTCGCCCGCGATCGGGCGAACGCGAACGAGATCCTTGTGAGCCTGATGCTCGTCTACGTGGCCAATCTCTTTCTGTCCTGGCTCGTCTTCGGGCCGTGGAAGGATCCGGCCGCGTTCAACTTTCCGCAGACCGCACGCTTCGCCGAAGGCACGCTCCTGCCGCGGCTCGTGACACCGGGGCGGCTCAACGTGGGCTATCTGCTCGCGCTCGCCGCCGCCCTCGGCATGGCACTGTTCATGTTCCACACCTACCGGGGTTATCGTCTGGAGGTGGGCGGGCTCGCCCCGCACGCGGCGCGCTATGCGGGCTTCTCGGCCCGCGCGGCGCTTTGGAGCACGCTCCTCGTGTCCGGGGCGTTCGCGGGCGTGGCGGGGGCCTTCGAGGTCATGGGCCCGATGGGGCAGCTCACGCCGTACGTGTCGAACGGCTACGGCTTCACCGCGATCATCGTCGCCTTCGTCGGGCGGCTGCATCCGGTGGGGGCGGTGCTTGCGGCCTTCCTGCTCTCCATGTTCCTGATCGGCGGCGAGCTTGCGCAGTCGCGCCTCGGACTACCCGCGGCGCTCTCGAGCGTGTTCCAGGGCGTACTCCTGATCGCACTGCTCGCCTGCGATACGCTCATCCGATACCGCGTGCGCTGGGTCGGCCAAACGCGCGCTGGAGGAAATGCGGCATGAACGAGATCGCCCTCCTCGTCGCCGCGATGATCGCCTCGGGCACGCCGATCGCGCTTGCGGGCCTCGGGCTCCTCATCAACGAACGGGTCGGCGTGGTCAACCTCGGAGCCGAGGGCATGATGCTCGTCGCAGCGGTCGTGGGCTTCGCGGTCGCCTTCCACACCGGCAGCCCGTGGGCGGGCTTTGCTGCGGGGGCGCTCGCCGGGGCGGCGGTGGCGTTCCTCTTCGGTGCGCTGGCGATCGGGCTCAACACGAACCAGTATGCGACGGGGCTTGCGATCACGCTCTTCGGCACGGGCCTGTCCGCCTTTCTCGGCAAGGACTACGTGGGCAAGAAACTCGCCGAACAAGGATCGAATGCGATCCCGCTCCTCTCCGACATTCCCTTCCTCGGCACGGCGCTCTTCGCGCAGCATCCACTCGCCTATGTCGCGATCGCGCTAGCGCTCGGGCTGACCTGGCTTTTCTGGCGCACGCGGGCGGGACTCGTGCTCCGCGCGATCGGCGAGAACCCCGAGAGCGCGCACGCGCTCGGCTACGGCGTCCGGCGGCTTCGGCTCTTCGCGGTCATGGCAGGAGGCGCGCTCTGCGGAGTAGCGGGTGCGTTCCTCTCGGTCGTCTACGCCCCGCTCTGGGTCGAGGGCATGACCGCGGGCCGCGGCTGGATTGCGCTCGCGCTCACGGTGTTCGCGACCTGGCGCCCGCTTCGTCTTCTCGGCGGGGCGTATGTCTTCGGCGGCGTGACGATGCTGCAGCTCTACCTGCAGTCGAAGGGGGTGGCGATTCCCGCGCAGTGGATGTCGATGCTGCCCTACCTCGCGACCATCCTCGTGCTCGTGCTCATCTCGCGCAACCCCGTCTGGATCCGCGAGAACATGCCGGCGTCGCTCGGGAAGCCGTTTGGGGGGTGAGACCGAGGGTCCGCTTCGCCCAGACCGAATCGCGTTGCCGCGCTGGTAATGGCTTCAGGTCATGGCCGCGTTGGCCAAGTGCGCCAGTGGCGTGTCAGGGGACGGAATCCGGTTCAAGCCGGGTGTCCGCGTTTGCCGGACGAGCCACGTCATTGAGGTACAGCAGGGTGAATGCGCACAGGTATGCCGTCAGAGCCACGGTGCCCAAGACCAAGAAGAGCCCGACGATCACCGACGTGGGGGCGGGCAGGGTGCCAAGCCGGGTGAGTTCATGCAAGTACACCGCCGGGACGGCAAAGACGAAGGCTGCGAAGGCGATCCAGTAGCCGACGAACCGCTTGGGCCGCGTCAGGGCCGAGAAGATGGGTTGGCTGGCTCCTTCGCACGTGAGCCATTGCCGATTGCGCATCCAGGCGCTGGCCACCATGACCAGAGCGATCGCCAGAAGGATCAGGGCTGGAATCAGGAGCGTGCTCGCCCCCATCGGATGCAGTTTCGACGAGGTCGCCGGTTCGACCGGAAGAATCGACGCGTATTGGATGCTCGACAGCAGCAGAACCACGAGCCCGAGCGTGGCCTCGGGGGCAAGCTCGCGGAGCCCTTGTCGCCAGCGAGCGGGTGCAGCCTGCTTCATTGTGCGATTTCTCATCTCATGTAGAAGTCTACGCCTGGCTTTGAATGGTCGGCCACGAACGCCTGTCGATTGCCCCGATCCTGCAGCGCGAGTTGCATCCTCACCGTCCGTTGGGCGTTGTTTTGGCAGACGCCGTGGCCGGCACCCTCCCTACAATCGCGCCCATCGCGTCTTCGTGCCCGTCGCGGCCCTTCGTTGGCCACTCGCGCTCCGTTCTGGCGCGCGGATTGCTTGC
Source organism: uncultured Alcaligenaceae bacterium (assembly GCA_964609555.1). Lineage (GTDB taxonomy): Bacteria > Pseudomonadota > Gammaproteobacteria > Burkholderiales > Casimicrobiaceae > Casimicrobium. The sequence goes on from CAZSTF010000009.1 coordinate 25,131, forward strand.
TGCCAGGCACCCGATTTCCACCCTCACTGGAGACTCATTCATGTTCGATCCGTCCAAGCGCACGTGGCTTCGCGCCGCGGCCGTCTCATTGGTTGCTGCCGGCGTGCTCGCCGGATGCGGCAAGAAGGAAGAGCCCAAGAAGGCCGAGGCTGCTCCTGCACCCGCGGCCGCGGCCAAGCCCGAACCGCTCAAGGTCGCTTTCGTCTATGTCGGCCCGGTGGGCGATGCGGGCTGGACCTTCGCCCATGACAACGGCCGAAGGGCGATCGAAGCGAAGTTCGGCGACAGGATCAAGACGTCGTTCGTGGAGAAGGTTGCCGAGGGACCGGACGCCGAGCGCGTGATCCGCGATCTCGTCTCGCAGGGCAACAAGCTGATCTTCGCCACGTCCTTTGGCTTCGGCGACGCGATGGAGAAGGTCGCCAAGGACCATCCGGACGTGAAGTTCGAGCACGCCACGGGCATCAAGACCGCGCCCAACATGCGGGTCTACGACGCACGCTTCTACCAGGACGCCTATATCGCCGGCATCATCGCCGGGTCGATGACCAAGACCAACACGCTCGGATTCGTCGCCTCGTTCCCGATCCCCGAGGTGCTGCGCAACATCAATGCCTTCACGATGGGGGCGCAGAGCGTGAACCCGAAGGTGAAGACCAAGGTGGTCTGGGTCAACACGTGGTTCGATCCGCCCAAGGAGAGCGAGGCCGCGCAGACGCTCATCAACGGCGGGGCGGACGTGCTCTTGCAGAACACGGATTCGACGGCCGTGCTGCAGACCGCCGAGAAGAACGGCAAGTTCGCCTTTGGCTGGGACAGCGACATGAGCGCGTTCGCGCCCAAGGCCCATCTCGCCTCGGCGGTGGTCAACTGGGCCCCCTACTACGAGAAGGCCGTCAACGACGTGCTCAACAACACCTGGCAGACGGGCGTGGCCCGCTGGGGCTACAAGGAGGGAGCAGTCGAGGTCATCAAGATCGCCGACGCCGTGCCCGAGGCTGCGAAGAAGCGCATCGAGGAAGTGAAGGCCGGGCTCAAGGCCGGTACCTTCGAGCCGTTCACTGGCCCGATCGTCGCCAACGACGGCAAGGAAATGCTTGCCAAGGATGTCAAGGCGGACGACGAGTGGAAGGGCAAGGTCAACTTCTACGTGAAGGGTGTGGAAGGCAAGGTGCCCGGCGGCAAGTAATCTCGTCGGCCGTCTCTCGACGCACACGAAAGGCCGCCTGCGGGCGGCTTTCGTTTCTCCGTGTTCCGGTTGCGTCGGATGGCACCCGGTGCGAGCATCACGGAACAATGCCTCCAACCCTCCTCTCCGAGAACCAGTTGCCAGCCGATTACGCGTGGATCCGCTGGCAGGAGACGAATTACCAGTCCACCCATGGGGGGCTCGGCCCGCTGCGCGTCGAGCTCTGGCTGCCGCCGATCGGCACGCTGCGTCCGGCGTTCGTCTCCACGGTGGATCGACGGCTCTTGCCGGTGATCGATGCTTACGGCCGCATGCTTCTGCCGCCCTCGGATGCGGTTGACACCTGGCCGTTGATCCTGCTCGCTAAGTCGGCGCTTCGTGAGCACGTCACCTGGCGGCGGCTCCGCATCGAACGCCGCGTCTTCGTGGCGGAAGCGTCCTACCCGCGGCTGCGCTTCGATCTGCTGGCCGCGATCGCACCCGCGGTCGATGCGAGCGCTCCCGAAATTGTGTCTGAGCATGACGATGGCGACGCCTGAACTGCGCGGCGCGGCGCTTGACGCGCTCTCTGACGCCGACCCCGCGAGCAAGGTCGCCCGTGTGCGGGCGCTGTCGCCTGAGGTCATCGACATCCAGACCGTGTTCAGCGCCCCCGACGTTCCGGGGCGCCCGGCACGACCGCTGCTCGTGGCACCGTCCGAGGTGCCGAGGCGGAATGCGCGCTCCGTCGAAGGGCGCGCTGCCCTCCTGCACGCGATCGCGCACATCGAGTTCAACGCGATCAACCTCGCGCTCGATGCGATCGTGCGCTTCGCCGGTCTGCCGGAAGCGTTTCATCGCGACTGGCTCCGTGTCGCGCAGGAGGAAGCGCTGCACTTCACCCTGCTCGCCGAGCACCTTGCCACCCTCGGCTTTGCCTACGGCGATTTCCCGGCGCACGACGGGCTCTGGGAGATGGCGAAAAAGACCCGGCATGACGTCCTCGCACGCATGGCACTTGTGCCACGCACACTCGAGGCGCGGGGGCTCGATGCCTCGCCTGCGATCCGCGACAAACTCCTCGCCGTCGGGGATCCGCGCGCCGCGGAGATTCTCGAGGTCATCCTCCGCGACGAGATCGGCCATGTGGCGATCGGCAATCGCTGGTATCGCCAGCTCTGCGCCGAGCGCGGACTCGACCCGATCGTGATCTACGAGCAGCTCGCGCAAGCACACGGTGCGCCGCGGCTTCGCGGCCCGTTCAATTTCGCTGCGCGCGAGGCGGCCGGGTTCACCGCGGAGGAACTCACGCGGCTTGCCGCCTCCTGAGCACGATCACCCGCGCCCGACGAAGGGCATCTTCGTGGCCATGATCGTCATGAAGAGCACGTTGGAAGCCAGCGGGAGCTTCGCCATGTGCACGACGGCCTCGGCGACGTGTTCCACGTCCATGCGCGGTTCCGGGCGGGTCGATCCGTCGGCCTGCAGGATGCCGGCGGCCATGCGCTCGGTCATCTCGGTGGCGGCGTTGCCGATGTCGATCTGGCCGACCGCGATGTCGTGCGCCCGTCCGTCGAGTGCGAGCGCCTTGGTCAGGCCCGCCACTGCATGCTTGGTCGCCGTGTAGGGTGCGGAAAACGGGCGCGGCGCGTGGGCGCTGATCGAGCCGTTGTTGATGATGCGGCCGCCGCGGGGCGACTGCGCCCTCATCACGCGGAACGCCTCGCGGGCGCAGTAGAAGAGGCCGTCGAGGTTCGTGGCGACGACGGCACGCCACTCCTCGATCGACAGTTCGTCGATCGCCACCGGCCGCGCGCCCCGCCCCGCGTTGTTGAAGAGCACGTCGAGCCGGCCGAAGCGGGCGACAGCCGCATCGAAGAGCGCGCGCACTGCGAGCGGGTCGGTGACGTCACAGACGTGCGCGAGCATGTCCTCGGGGTGGGCTGCAGCTGCGCAGGTCGCGGCGAGTTCATCGCCCCGGCGGGCGGAGGCGACCACGGCAAAGCCGGCACGGTTCAAGGCAAGCGCGGTCGCACGGCCGATGCCGGCGGAGGCACCCGTGACGAGGGCGACGGGTTTGCGTGGTGGGACGGCGGTCGTCATGGGGCGTTCCTGAATACGGGGTGATTGCGTGCTTCGTCGAGCGTCAGCACGGGGGTGACACAGCAGTCGATCGGCTCGAAAAAGGCGCTCCACTCGGCGAGGGTGCGCGTACGAAAAAGGTCGGCGAGTTCCTTGCGCACGGCGAGTGCGGCCACGCCCTCGGCCTGGCCGAGCGGCTTCAGATGCGGCACATCGAGCGCGTCGCAAAGCCGCGCCCAGAACTTCACTTCGAGAGCCCCGACGGCGAGGTGGCGCTCGTCGGCGGTGGGGTAGATGCCATAGCACGGCCAACCGCCGGTGAGCCAGTCCTCACCGCGCGGCTTCGACCGCCCGAGCGCCGTGCCGTGCTCGGCGATGATGTTGAGTGCCGCGACCTCGCGCGCCATCGCGATGTCGAGGAAGCCGCCGCGACCGGTGCGTTGCGCCCCCACGAGCGCCGCGCAAACCTGGGCTGCGGCAGCGAGTGCCCCGCCTGCGAGGTCGGCGATCTGCCAGTTGGGGATGACCGGCGGTCGCCCACGCTCGCCGATCTGGTCGAGGATGCCCGAGATCGCAAGGTAGTTGATGTCGTGCCCCGCGCGCTCGGCCCACGGGCCGGTTTGCCCATAGCCCGTGATCGCTGCGACCACGAGGCGCGGATTCTCGCGTGAGAGCACGTCGTAGCCGAGACCGAGCCGAGCCATCACGCCGGGCCGGAAGCCTTCGAGCAGCGCATCGGCGTCCCGCACGCGCTCGAGCAGTCGCGCGCGCCCTGCCTCGCTCTTGAGATCGAGCCGCTCGACGGTCTTGCCGCGATTGACGAGCGTGTAGAGCGGCGCCGTCTGCTCCGGCGGCGCATCCGCGGGCAGGCCGAGCCGGGCGGCATAGTCGCCCTCGGGCGGTTCGATCTTCACGACCGTCGCGCCCCAGTTGGCCAGCATGCGCGTGGCCGCCGGGCCCGGCAGGAGGCGTGTGAGGTCGAGGACGGTGAGTCCTTCAAGTGGTTTCATGGGGATTGCTGGAGGTTGGCCAGCGCCTGCGCAAGGTCGGCGAGCACCGGTGCCCAACGCCGCTCGGGGCCCTGCCGAAACAGTCGCATGGACGGATACCACGGGCAGCGCGCGCCCTCGACCTCCGCGGTGCCATAGCGCCATTCGCCGGCGTGCCGAAGCAGCACCCAAGTGGGCACACCGAGCGCCCCGGCCAGATGGGCGGCACCGGTGTCGATCGTGACCACGCGATCGAGCGCCGTGACGAGCGCAGCCAGTTCCTCGAAGGGGCCGAGCTCGGCGCTCCAGTCGATGAGGTTCGGCGCGGCGAGCGGTGCCGCGCCCCACTGCAGCGAGAACCACGCCACCTGCTGCTGCCCGGCGAGCCACGGGGCCAGGACATGCGGCGGAATCGAGCGCTCCGCCATCTCGTGATCCTGGTCGGCGAATTGACCTTGCCAGACGATGCCGACCGCAGGGCGCCCTCCGGCGGCTGCGCGCACGCGCTCACGCCAGCGGGCCACGCGCGCGGACTCTGCGGTGAGGTAATGCGCCGGGGCGGGCAGTGTGGCGCGGCTGACCCCGAGCCGTGCCGGCAGCGACCAGAGGCCGCACCAGTGGTCGTAGCGCTGGGCCTCGTGGGTGCCGACCGGGATGACCTCGATGCCGGGCAGGTTGCGCGCGAGCAGCGGCACGAGGGGGGCGTGACAGGCGAGGGTGATGCGCGCAGCCTGCCCGGTGGGTCCGAGGCGATCGGCGAGCGCAGGCAGGAAGCGCGCGAACATGAGCGTGTCGCCCAGACCTTGTTCGGCGAGCACGAGCAGCCGCCCGGGCGCGCTCTGCCCATCCCACAAGGGCGCGGGTGGAATTCGGCCCAACGGCTGCGTCTGCGGAAATCCCAATCGAAGTTCGTAGTCGGCGAAGCCTTCCTCGTAGCGACCGAGGGCGAGCAGCGAAAACGTGCGGTTCCAGCGGGCGTAGGCAAAGTCGGGCGCGATCGCGAGCGCGCGATCGAAGGCGTCGAGCGATTCCGGCAGCCGCGCGAGCCCGCGCAGATTGAAGCCCAGGTTGTTCCACGCGCCCACATGGTGGGCATCGAGCGCGAGCGCCCGCTCGGCCGCCGCGAGGCCCTCGTCATAGCGGCTGGCCTGCCACGCCGCGGCGGCGTAGTTCGACCACCACTCGGCCTCGTTCGGCACCAGGCGAAGCGAGCGCCACATTGCCTCCAGGCCCACGCTCGGCGCACCCTGCTGGAAGAGCGCCACCCCGAGGAAGTGGAGCGCGATCGGATGCTCAGGCGCGTGCGCAAGCACCCGCTCGTAACGCTCGACGGCGGGCGCGATCTGTCCGGCCTCGTGCAGTCGGAGTGCCTCCGTGACCCAAGCCTCGGGATTGAGCGCGGGCGTTGGGGCGGAGCCGATCGCGCCATGGCAGTCCTTGTAGCGGCGGCCGCTGCCGCAGGGGCAGGGAGAGAGCCTCGAGGCGGGGGCCGCGATGGGGGCCGGGGCGGGTGCGCCGGCCTGGACGGTCGGCCGGCCCTGAGCCCAGCGGGCACGATACGGTGCCGCCGCCTCGGCGCCGAGCACGACTTCGAGCCGGGCGACGAAGGGTTCGGCCGTCTCGAAACGTTTGAGATCAAGCAGGTTTCGCGTGAGCGCCTGAAAGCCGGGGCTGCGCGCGATCGGCTCGGGCGCTTCGCGCGCGAAGGCTGCGAGCTCCTCGGGCGTCAACACCTGCCAGAAATTGAACACGCCGTGAAAGCCAAGCGTGGGACCCACCGGGCGGCCGACATCGAAGGCAAAGCGATCCGCGACGCGCGGCTCGGCAAAGACGATGCCGAAATCCTGTTCGAGCCGGGGCCGCAGGCGGATCGCAATTGCCTCGTCCTCGGCCTCGCCGGGTGCGAGTTCGGGTGCAATCCGATCGAGCGCCTCGATCAGACGCCTGGACCGCCACGAGAAGCCGCCATTGCCGACGACGTAGGGCGGCTCGCGATGCGGCCAGCGCGCGCCGATGTAGTCATAGAGCGCAAAGCGCGGATCGAACGCCGCGCCATCGAGCACCCAGCCATCCCACTGCACGACGAGCGCGAAGGGGGTCTCGATGAAGGGGGCGAGCCCGCGGAGCATGAAGCGCGAGTAATCGTCCCGCGAACGGATCGACGGGATTGCGGCGACCTCGATGCCACGTGCGAGCGAGGCCTGATCCGGCGGCTGATCCGTGAGGAGCAGCACGCGCGCCGCAGCCAGCCGCTCGGCCGAACGCGCGAGCGCACGCGCGGCCCATTCGGGCTGGGCGCAGTCGATCGCGACCAGCGTGAGATCGCGTGCGGTATCGAGGCTGTTCATGGGCTGAAGAACAGGGCGACCGCGCCTTCGTGGAGCAGACGGGCCCCCAGCAGGAACAGCATGATGAGGATCACGCGCCGGAAGGCCGTGTCGCTGATCCAGCGGTTGAGTCGCACCCCGAGCCACACGCCGATCGGCGCGAGCGGCATGAGCACGAGTGCGGTCGCGAGGTTCGTGAAATTGAGTTGGCCGAGCCAAGCATAGGGGACGAGCTTGACCGCATTTACCACGGTGAAGAAGACGACCGTGGTCGCGACGAATTCGCCCCGCTCGAGTCGCATGGGCCAGAGGTAGATTGCGACTGGCGGTCCGCCGGCATGGGCGAGGGTGGAGGTGAAGCCCGAGCCCCCGCACCAGAGCCAGCGTCTGAGCGGCTCCGGCAACCAGCGGCCCCGTTCGCGCGTCGCAGGCAGCGCCTGATGCAGGGCGAAGGCCACCGCAATGCTGCCCAGGAGCAGCTTGAGCATCGGCACCGACAGCGCGCCGAAGGCCAGCGCGCCGAGGCCGATGCCCAGGACGGCTGGTCCGAGCATGGGTCGAAGCCGTACCCAGCGCCAGTGGCCGCGCCATGCGCGCAGGCCGAGCAGGTCCATCACGCAGAGAATCGGCAGCATGACACCCGCAGCGACGTTCGGTGCGACCACCTGCGCCATCATCGGTACGGCGACCCCGCCCGAGCCGCCACCGAACCCCGCCTTGGAAATGCCGGTGAGGAGAACCGCGGGCACGGCCAGCGCATAGAACAGCGGGTCGCTGATGAGCACAGGCTCAGGTGTGCGCGTCGCGCATGAGTTCACCCATGCGCCGACCGAGATGCGTGATCGCCGCAGCGACCGCCGGGCTGTGTTTCGCCATGCGCAGAAAGCCGTGCGGGAGGCTGTCGAACTCGTCGTGGGCGACCTGGACGCCGTAGTTGCGGACGCGCTCCACCCACGCGCGGCCGTCGTCGGCGAGCGGGTCGCAGCCCGCGGTCACGACATACATCGGCGGCAGTCCGGCGAGCGAGGCCGCGCGCGACGGTGCGATGCGGTAATCGTCGAGGTGCAGATCATCGCCCGCATAGTGCCGCCAGTACCACTGCATGTCGGCTCGCGTGAGGCCCGGCCCACCGGCGAAGCGCTCGTAGCTTTCGCTGTCGAACACCGGCGCGATGCACGGGTAGATGAGCGCCGTGTGGACGACGTGGAAGCTCTCGCGGTCGCGCGCGGTGAGCGCGGTGACCGCAGCCAGATGGGCCCCGGCACTGTCGCCTGCGAGGACGAACGGCGCGCCGGGCTCCGCGGCCAGACGGTCGCGCGCAATCGCCTCCGCTGCTGCGTGACAGGCCTCGGTCATGGCCCGCCAGTCGCTCTCGGGCGCGAGCGGATAGTCGACGGATGCGACGAGTGCATTCGCGTCCCGCGCGAGCCGCGCGCAGATGCCGGCATGCGTGTCGTTGTCGCCGCAGACCCAGCCGCCGCCGTGGAAGTAGACGATGGTCGGCACGGGCTCGTCGCGTCCGTCGTGGCCGTAGAACAGCCGCACGGGAATGCGGCCGACCGGGGTGTCAAGCGTGACGTCGTTGACCGTGACCTCGGCGGGCCAGGGCAGCCGTCCGAGCGCCGTGAGGGTCCACAGGCGCGCCCGTCGTGCGAGCGGCGTCGGATCGGGCGGCAGCGGCGGGAAGTCGCGCGCGAGGTCCTCGAAGTAACGCGCGAGCGCCGGATCCAGTGTGCCCGGTGTGCTAACCGACGTGCTCATCGACGCGCCCTTTCGCGGAACGGGCGCGCCCGGTCGAACAGGCTGGCCGGGCCGATGTAGTCGGGGGCCACGTCCTCGAGCCGCGCGGGTGTGCCGGCAAAGGCAGGGAAGGGCGCATCGCTCACGCTCGGCACGCGCATCGAGGCCACGTTGTCCGGCGTCAGTGGCTGGGTCGGCACGAACTGGAGGATGGCGGCCAGCGCGGACGTCGCAAATCCCGGCAGACCGATGATCGGGTGGCGATCGTCCTGCAGTTGCATGATGTAGGCCACAAGCTCGCGAAGGCGATAGCGCTTCGGGCCCACGAGCGGGTAGTGCTGGCCGACCGAGTCGGCGGCGGTGAGTGCGCCAACGAAGGCGCGCGCCACATCGTCCACCCACACGGGCTGGAACTCGGCCTCCGCGCCGGGCAGGAGCATCGGCGCAAACGGGGGCAGAAGGGCCGTGAGCCCGGCGAAGCGGTTGAGGAAGCTGTCGCCCACGCCGAAGATCACCGACGGGGCGAAGGTCGTCCAGTCGAGGCGGCTTGCGCGGACGTGGGCTTCGCCCGCGGCCTTGGAGCGCAGATAGGCGCTCGGCGCATCGGCGGCTGCACCGAGTGCACTCATGTGCAGGATTCGCCGCACGCCAGCCGTATCGGCCGCATCCAGCACCCGGGTCACGAGATCGGCATGGATGCGATCGAAGTCGCCGCGCCGACGCTCGTTCAGGATGCCGATCAGGAACACGACCGCATCATGGCCCGGCAGGACGCGCGCGAGCGTGGCCGGGTCGCTCACGTCGCCTTCGAGGACGGTCACCGTCGGCAGCAGGAACAGCGCGCGCGCATTGTCGCGGCGCCGCGTGAGCACGGTGACACGGTGGCCGCGCTGGGCGAGTTTGGTGCAGACGGCGCGGCCGACGAAACCGCTGCCGCCGAGGACGAGCACATTCATGGCTGGGAGGAGCCTCCGAAAGATTTGGGACCGATCGTGCCGAGGCGTTTGGCGATCGAGGTCTCGCCTTCGCCGAGCAGATGGGCGTACCAGACGGCGTTGGCGAGCACCTTCTTCACGTAGTCCCGCGTTTCGTTGAACGGAATCGATTCGGTGTAGATCGCCCCTTCGAGCGGCCGCGTGTCATGTCGCCATTGCCGTGCCCGGCCGGCCCCGGCGTTATACGCTGCGGCGGCGCGCACTTCGCTGCCGTCCTGGGTGTTGAGCGCGTTCTTCAGGTAGAAGCTGCCGAAGGCCGTGGAGACCGTGACGTCGGTCAACTGACTCGGCCGGAACTCGCTCACGTTCAACTGACGCGCGATCCACTGACCGGTGGCCGGCATGACCTGCATGAGCCCGAGGGCACCGGCCGAGGACACGGCCTCCGCCCAGAAGCGCGATTCCTGGCGGATCAAGCCGAACACGAGCGCGGGCTCCAGCCCGACCGCGCGCGCCGCCTCGCGGATCTCGCGGGCGTACGGTGTCTGGAAGCGCAGGCGGAAGTCATGCGTCTCGCGCGTGCGCTCGGCCGTGTTGATCGAGCGGTCCCAGACGCCTTTCTGGCGCATCCACTCCGAGGCGAGCAGGGAGTCGCGATCGTCGAAGTCACGCACGACACTGAACCACTCGCGTGCAGCGTCCGCCCGCAGGTTCAGCTCCGAGAGCTTGAGCGTGCGCCGGGCCGCGGCCGAGCGATCGAAGCGTTCGGCCGCTTCGGGCGTGAGGCGCACGGCCCCGGCAATCAGTCGCTCCACCGGCGGCAGCGGCTGGCCGAGCGCCTCGGCAGCGAGCAGGCCGTAGAAGTGTGGCTCGTCGGCGAGGGCGCGGTAGAACTCGGTGGCGTTGGCGACATCGCCCAGCGCGGCATAGGCGCGCGCACGCCAGTAGCGCCAGGCGGGGTCACGCCGGCCGCCATTGGGCGCGGGGCTCATGGCGTCGATCACCCGCGCGACCTCGCGCCACTGGCCTTCCCGCAGGGCGGCACGCACGATCCAAGCCGCCTGGCCGTCGCTCATGCGTGGCATCACGTCACCATCGTGACCGCGCTTCCACCAGGCCATCGCCTCGGCGGATTCGAGCCGACGCGCGCTCAACCAGGCAATCTGTGCCGCGGCGAAGCGCTGCTCGTCCGGACGCATGTGCGAGACGGCGCCCGACCAGAGGTTCTTCGCCTGTGCGATGTCGCTGCGGGCGACGCGAACCAGGGCGTACAGGGCGGCTTCGCGCTGGGCGCGTGACGCGCCGCCACCGCGGGCGAGGCCGCGCAGGACGACCTCGGGGGATGAGTGCGCCCGCGCGATCAGATCATCGCCTGGTCGCAGGCTCTCCGGCAGCACGCTGGCCACGGTCTGTGCCGCAAGCAGCGTCCCGCCGTCGGCAGTGGTACGGAACCGCCACTGGATCTCCTCGACCGAGAAGCGCTGGCCGCCTTGGGCGGAAGCGAGTTGCGCAAACGTGCGCGCGCAGGCGTCGCTCAGGCGATCCGCCCAGACGCCCGCCGGCACGACGACGGCCGCGCCTTCACGCGGGGAACGGGCGGCGAGCGTGGCCCGATGGCAGAGGATGTCCGCATCATCCGTGACGAAGCCTTCGGCCAGGCGCTCGAACGTCTCCCAGTCACCGCGGCGGGCGACGAGCTTCAGCCAGTCGGTGCGCAGGCGATCCGCGACCGCGGTTCCCGCGTGCCGCGCGAGAAAGCGGTCCACGTCCGCCGCGCTCGCGTTGTCGAGCCCGAGGCGCAGCGCCCAGTAGTCGACATAGCCTTCGAGGATGTGCCCGCGCGTGGCCGCGATCTGCGCGCGCACCCGGGCGGCATCACCAAGACGGAAGCCCTCGGCCGCTTCGCGGACGGCCTGGTCCGCGACGTTCGCAAATGCCACGGCCGAGAGAAAACCGAGCAGTCCCGCAGCGATCGCTGCTCTCGCTGGATGCGTCGTTCGCTCGCCGCGACTCCATGTTTGCTCAGACTTCAGCCAAGACGTCCCGCTTGCGAAAGCTCCGTCGCGAGCGCCGCCAGGACGCGACGCGCGCAAGCGAAAGGCGAGACATATCGTCGGATAGGCGCAGCCTTGAGCGCGCGCGCAACAAAGTACTGGCAAGCGCAGCAGGAGGTTTCGCAAGCGATCAGCCTTCCGTGAGCTTGATCTCTACCGTCGCCCGATCGCGCAGCTCACGCAGCCAGGATTGGTAGGCCTCGTCGCCCTTCCGGTCACGGACCGCCTGCCGCGCCTGCGCGCGCGTGCGCTCGGCCGTCACGTCCTGCTGCCGCCGTTCGGTGACTTCGATCAGGTGCCAGCCGAATTGCGTGCGCACCGGCCCCGTGACCTCGCCGGGTTTGGCGGCCTTCATCGCGGCTTCGAACTCGGGCACGGTGTCACCGGGCGAGACCCACCCCAGGTCGCCGCCGCGCGCGGCCGATGTGTCCTCGCTCGTGGTGCGGGCCACCTCCTCGAAGCGGGCGCCGCCCTTGATGCGATCGAGCGCGCGGTCGATCTTCGCGCGCGCCTCGGACTCGCTCACGAGATCGTTGACGCGGGCGAGGATGTGCCGCGTGCGGTGCTGCTCCACCACCACGCGCTGGTTCTTGTCACGCTTGTCGGCCAGGCGCACGATGTGAAAGCCGTTCGCACTGCGCAGCACCTCGCTCGTGCCGCCGACCGGCAGCTTGCTGGCCGCTTCGGTGTAGAGCGGCGGCAGTCGTTCGGCCTCGCGCCAGCCGAGGCTGCCGCCCTGCGCCGCATCCGAGGTGTCGGAGAAGACCGCGGCCACCTGGCTGAAGGGCGTGCCCGCACGCACCTGCCTGAGCGCCTCTTCGGCGCGGCGGCGTCGCGCGTCGACCTGCTCGGGGGTGGCTTGCTCCGGGACGAGGACGAGGATGTGCGCGAGCTGGTATTCGACGCCACCGCCGGCAGCGCGCATGCGGGCCAGCTCGGCGTCGATCTCGGCATCGGAGACGACCACGCGCGAATCGACTTCGCGTTCGCGCAGCCGCGTGAGCACGATCTCGTTGGCGAGCTCGCTGCGGAAGCGTTCGAGCGTGAGCCCGTCGTTGCGAAGCGTCTGCACGAACTGCTGCATCGACATGCGGTTGTCGGCGACGATGCGTTGCAGGGCGGCGTTCACCACCTCGTCATCGGCGCGGATGCCGGTCTCGCGGGCGTACTGGAGTTGCACCTTCTCGTTGATGAAACGCTCGAGCACCTGCTGGTCGAACTCGGCCGCGGGCGGTGGGCGAATGCCCTGACGCTCAAGCTGTGCGAGCAAGGCGCGGCGCTGCTGGGCGAGTTCGAACTGCGTGATGACCTCGTCATTGACCACGGCCACCACGCGGTCGACCAGCATCACGCGAGGGGCGGACTGGGCCTGGGCGGCAAGCGGGGCGAGACCGCACAGGGCGAGGGCGGCAAGCGCGGCAGACGGGCGGGAAAGACGGTTCATTGAAGGGGGGGTGTCCATGGCGTGGTGGGACCGGGCGGCGAGTCGAGTCGCCGACGGGTCGGATTTTCGTAGAGTTGCGCGTAGCCGGGAATGTTCCGGCGCAAGGTGTCGATCGGATTCGATCCGACCCGGGCGAGGCCGTTCAGTTCGAGCTGGATGAAGAACGTGTTGTTGATCGTGCGGGTGCCGGTCGCCAGGCGCTGTGCGACGGCACGCACGACGTAGCAGCAACCATCGTATTCGACGCCGACCACGCCCTCGGTCAAGCGCCGATCGGCAAGCGAGTAATTGAACCGACCGACGCCGTACCAGTTGCCGTAGATCGGCCACTGGCCCGACACGTCGATCTGCTTGACGCGGATCGGCCCGGAGAGCGTCACCAGCTCGCGGATCGCGCGGTAGTTGACGTTGATCGTCCGGGCGCGCTCGGGCGTGTAGCGCAGGCCGAAGGCATGGCGCTCGACGCGCCCGCGGTCGAGATTCATCTGGCCGCCCGCTTCGATGTAGAGCGCATCGGTCACGCGGCCCGAGAGCACGGCGAGGATGTCCGAGGTGTTGCGGTCGCGCGGCGTCTCGCCGAGTGTCACGCGCTGGCGGTTGAGGTAGATGCGCTGACCCAGCGTCGCGGACAGCCGCTCCTTCTGGCTCGCGGCATCGAACAGCCGCGACGTGACCGCCAGCGAGACCTGCGTGGTGTCGCCCAAGCGGTCGTCGCCGATGTAGCGGTTCTCGCTCCAGAGCTGGAGGAGGTTGAAGTCGGCGATCGCCGAGTCGAACACCGGCACCGTCGATTGGTCGCGGTACGGCACGTGCGTGACCATGACGCGCGGCTCGAGGGTCTGGCGGAAGCGCTCGCCGAAGAGATTCACGTCGCGGTCGAGGCGGAGGCCGGCATCCACGCTGCCGTAGGGCAGGATGCGCGTCGTGTTCTCGACGTCATCGAACAGGTCGAGCAGCCGGTAGCGGCTCGCGTGCAGCGTGAGCCGCGGCACGACGAAGTAGCCCGGCTCGTCGAGCCGCCAGGCGAGCGAGGCCACCGAGAGGAGGCGGTCGCCCGACGGGTTGGTGCCATTCGGGTACAGAAAGCGCGTGGCGTCGAGCCGGAGCGCGGCCTCGAAGCGCTCGCCTGGCCCGAAGCGCCACAGCGGCGACAGCGCGGAGAACTGGGGCGCGCGGTCATACGGCGGCAGCACCGGTGCGAACGGATCCTGCAGCGTCTGGAAGCGCAGCATGCGAGCAGCAAACTGCCACTCGCGCCAGCGATAGCTGAGGGCCGCCTCGCGCGGCAGCGTGGTGATGGCGGTGATCGAGACCCGATCGGACAGATCGACGAAATGCCGCGGGTCGCCCACCGCCGTGTAGCGGAGCGCGAGCACGAGATCGGGCGAAAAGCTCTGGGTGTGCGCGAAATTGATCGCGCGCCGCGTGAGGCCAGCCACGCGGTCGTTGGGCAGGATCTCGCCCTCGATCTCGCCGGTCGAGCGTCCGAGCAGGCTGTCGGCGATGTAGCGGAACTGGCCGTGCAGCATGAGACCGCGCTTGGTCATGAGCCGCGGGGTGAGGGTGGCGTCGTAGTTGGGCGCGAGGTTCAGGTAGTACGGCAGCTGGAAATCGAAGCCGCGCGCTTCGCTCGTGCCCCAGGTCGGCGACAGGAAGCCGCTCTTTCGCTCGTTGTTGAGTGCGAAGCTGAAGCGCGGCAGCCAGGCCACGGGCAGGTTGCCCAGATAGACCCGCGCATCGCTCGCCTCGCCCACGCCTGTCGCCTCGTCGATGTCGAGTTGCCCGACCTCGAGCCGCCAGGCCGGGCTGTCGCCGGCACAGGTGGTGTAACGCCCCGCGAGCACGCGATAGCGGTCGGGGCCGGTGAATTCGAGTCGCTCCGCGCTGCCGCGTCCCTTGTAGAGGCCGAGGACGAAGCGCGGTGAGGTCATGTAGCCCGTCTCGGTGCCGATGCCGTAGCGGAGCTCGGGGCCGCTCACCACATCCTGCCACGACCGGATGAGCACATTGCCGCGCGCGGTCACCACGTCGTCGATCAGGTCGTAACGCATGACGTCGGCGAGGATCTGCTGCGTCGGCGTGCGCACGTCCACGTTGCCACGCGCCTCGACGAAGGCGCCATCCCGGCCGGTGGCTTCGGTTGCCGTGAGCTCGGTTTGTTCGCGGCGCGCCGAGCGTTCCGGCGGGCGCAGATGCGCAAGCGGCCGACCGCGGTCGTCGCGCGCGCCCGGCTGAGGGGCACCTGTGAGGTTGATCCCGCCAGGGGCTTCGGCGCGCGGATCGGCGCACACGCGCTGGGCGCGCGCCGTGCCGGAAACGATGCCCGCCGCCAGGACGGCGACCAGCACGAGCCGGAGCCGAGCGGGTGCAGACAACATGCGCTGGAGGCGTTGCGGGTGCCCGGGGCCAGGAGGCAGAGGGTCGGGGCCCCGGTGGCTACCCGGTAGACTTCGAAAAAACAGACTGATCGAGTTTAGCCGACGCCCCCAAAGGCGCGCCTGCTGGCTGCCTACGGTGCCGTTCGCGGTGCGCTGTTCCAGCGCCTTCGCGTGAGGGCGCGTCACGGTGCGGACTGCCCGGATGCCGGCCTCCCCGGGCTGACACTCGTTCCCGCCATCATGCTACGAATCGATTGCGCGCCACATGGCGCGGACCCTCGTCTTGACACCTTGATCGACTGGCTCGAGCGCGAGGCTCCCGGGCGCTGGATCGAGATCGCCCCCGCCTCGGCGGACGCGAGCTTTCGCCGTTACTTCCGTGTGCGGGCCGTCGACGGCCGGACGGCGGTGGCGATGGATGCGCCTCCGCCCAGGGAGGACGTGCGGCCGTTCCTGCGCGTCAACGAGATCCTCGCGGGCGCCGGACTGCACGCCCCGCGCGTCGAGGCGAAGGCGGTCGAGGCGGGCTTTCTGCTGCTCGAGGATCTCGGCCGCGAGACCTATCTGCAGGCGTTTCCGCGGCTCGATCAAGGCGCGATCGATGGCCTGATGCGCGATGCGATCGCCGCGTTGGTCAGGCTTCAGCAGGTGCCGCCCGCCACGCTCGGCGAGGCCTTCCCGCGCTACGACGCGGCGCTGCTCAAGCGCGAACTCGATCTCTTCCCCGAGTGGTACGTTGGGCGTCATCGTGGCCACACGCTCACCGATGACGAACGCAACACGCTGGCCCGGACCGAGGCGCTGCTCGTCGCCTTCGCCACCGCGCAGCCGCAGGTGCTCGTGCACCGGGACTACATGCCGCGCAACCTGATGCTGTGCGAAGCCGGCAATCCGGGCGTGCTCGATCATCAGGATGCGGTCATCGGGCCGATCAGCTACGACATCGCGGCGCTCCTGCGCGATGCCTTCCATTCATGGGACGAAGCACAGGTGATCGACTGGACCGTCCGCTATTGGGAGGCCGCGAGGAAGGCTGCGCTGCCCGTGCCGGCCGATTTCGGCGAGTTCTGGCGCGACGTCGAGTGGATGGGGCTGCAGCGGCACTTGAAGGTGCTCGGCATCTTCGCGCGCATCAACTACCGCGACGGCAAGCCGCACTACCTCGCGGACACGCCGCGCTTTCTCGACTACGTGCGTGCGACCACCCAACGCTACGAGGCGTTTGCGCCGCTCGCGCGACTGATCGACCGGATCGAGGGCAGGGAGGCCCGCGTTGGCTACACCTTCTGACGGCGCGATGCCCACCGCGATGATCCTCGCCGCCGGGCGCGGCGAGCGCATGCGGCCACTCACCGAGCAGACGCCGAAGCCCTTGATTGCCGTCGCCGGACGCCCGCTGATCGAGCATCACCTGGCCAAGCTCGTGGCCGCGGGCATTCGCCACGTCGTGATCAACGTGAGCTATCTCGGTGACCGGATCATGGCCGCGCTCGGCGACGGCGCGCGCTTCGGCTGCGAAATCGCGTACTCGGCCGAGCCTGTGCCGCTCGAATCAGGCGGCGGCGTGGCCACGGCCGCTCCGCTGTTCCGCTCGGAGGCGGTGCTCCTCGTGAGCGCCGACATCTGGAGCGATTTCGACTACCGTCGACTCGTCGAGCGCGCGCACGCCATCGCCGCGGGCGAGGTCGATGCGCACTTCGTGCTCGTCCCGCGGACGGCGCAGGCACCCGGCGGCGAGTTCTCCCTCACGGACGGCCGCGTGACCGAGGGCGAGCCGCGCCACACGCTGGCCAACCTCTCGGTCCTCGCGCGTCGCCAGATCGTCGCGTGGCCGCGCAACGAGGCGTTCCGCCTGTATCCGTATTACCGCCGTTGGGTCGCTGCCGGGCGCGTGTCCGGCGAACTTCACTCCGGGGACTGGATCAATGTCACCACGCCCCAAGATGTCGAATACCTCAATCAGCGGCACCGTGCACCCGCCCGCATGTGACGCGACTTGTCTGCATCATCCCATGACCGAACCATCGAACCCCCTGCTGGCCACCGACGCGCTGCCCGATTTCTCCCGGGTCGCGCCGGAACACGTCGCCCCGGCGATCGATCATCTGCTCGCTGAAGGGCGCGCCGCCATCGCCCGCGCCACCGCGGTCGAAGTGCCGACCTGGCAGAACGTGGTGGATCCGATCGCGCGCGCCAACGAGCGGCTCGGGCGCGTGTTCGGGGCCGTCGGGCACTTGAACTCGGTGGTCAGTTCGCCCGCCTTGCGCGACGCGTACAACGCCGCGCTCGAGAAGGTGACGGCCTACTACACCGAACTCGGGCTCAATCGCGCGCTGTACGAGCGCTACCGGGCGATCGCGGAGTCGGCGAGCGGCCTCACGCCGCTCGAGCGGCGCCTGCTCGCGCTCGAGCTTCGTGATTTCCGGCTCTCGGGCATCGACCTCGAGGGGGCGGATCGCGAGCGCTTCCATGCGATCAACGAAGCACTGGCCCGCGCATCCGCGCGCTTTTCCGACAACGTGCTCGATGCGGTGAACGCGTGGACGCTCGATGTCCCGGTCGCGGAACTCGCGGGCGTGCCGCCGGACGCGCAGGCGGCGGCCATCGAGCGCGCGCGCGCGGCAGGGCTCGCCGAGGGCATGGCCCGGCTGACGCTGCAAGGCCCCTGCTACACACCCGTCATGCAATATGCCGAATCACGTTCGCTGCGCGAGCGGATGTATCGGGGCTATGC
Source organism: uncultured Alcaligenaceae bacterium (assembly GCA_964609555.1). GTDB lineage: Bacteria > Pseudomonadota > Gammaproteobacteria > Burkholderiales > Casimicrobiaceae > Casimicrobium. The sequence goes on from CAZSTF010000009.1 coordinate 42,982, forward strand.
CACGCGAGCGAGCAACGAGGGTGACGCACGCTTCGACAATGGCCCGCTCATGGAGGAGATCCTTCGGCTTCGGCAGGAGGAGGCGCGACTGCTCGGCTACCCTGACTTCGCCTCCCTCTCGCTCGTACCCAAGATGGCGGAGAGCCCCGAGCAGGTGCTTGCCTTCCTGCGTGACATGGCGGCACGTGCCCGCCCGTATGCCGAGCGCGATCTGGCGGAACTTCGGACGTTCGCGCGCAACACGCTCGGGCTTGATCAACTCGAAGCCTGGGATCTGTCCTGGGCGTCGGAAAAGCTCCGTCTCTCCCGCTATGAACTGAGCGAGGAGGCCCTCCGCCAGTACTTTCCGGAAGACGCTGTGCTCGCGGGTCTATGGCGCGTGATCGAGTCGCTCTTCGGCGTGCGCATCGTGCCGGCCGAGCCGCCCTCGGGACGCTGGCACCCGGACGTGCGCTATTTCCGCGTCGAGTCGGCGCAGGAGGACGACACCGGGGAGCCCTTGCTCATCGGCGAGTTCTATCTCGACCTCTACGCCCGGGCCGACAAGCAGGGTGGCGCGTGGGCCGATACGGCACGCACGCGCATGCTCGCGCGCGGCGTCGACAGCGAGCGGCTGGCCACCCCGATCGCCTTCCTCACCTGCAACTTCCCGGCACCGGTCGGCGGCAAACCGGCACTCTTCTCGCATGACGACGTGATCACGCTCTTCCACGAGTTCGGTCACGGCCTGCATCTCCTCTTGACCGAAGTGGACCTCTACGGGCTGTCCGGTTTCGGCCATGTCGAATGGGATGCGGTGGAACTGCCGAGCCAGTTCATGGAGAACTACTGCTGGGAGTGGGAGGTCCTCCGGCACATGACGCGGCACGTTGACACGGGCGAGTCGCTGCCGCGCGAATTGTTCGATCGCATGATCGCGGCGAAGAACTTCCAGGTGGGCCTCGCGACCGTCCGACAGCTGGAGTTCGCGCTCTTCGACATGGAACTGCACCGCGCAACCGAGCCGCTCGATGGCGCGGCGATCCTCCGCCTGCTCGAAGGCGTGCGTGACGAGGTCGCGGTCGTCCGCCCGCCCGCCTGGGGCCGCATGCCCTGGTCGTTCAGCCACATCTTCGCCGGTGGCTATGCCGCGGGCTATTACAGCTACAAGTGGGCCGAGGTCCTCTCGGCCGATGCCTATGCCCGGTTCGAGGAGGAAGGCGTGCTCTCGCCCAAGGCGGGCGCCGACTTCCGGCGCGAAGTGCTCGGGCGCGGCGGCAGCCGGGATGCGATCGAGAACTTCGTCGCCTTCCGCGGACGGCCGCCTTCCATCGACGCACTTTTGCGGCACAATGGAATGACTGGTTTGCAATGACATCGACATGACGCGGGGCATCCCGGCCCCGCGTTGGCAAGGAGCGCTGCCCATGGCCCCTTCTTCAGTTTCTTCACGGCACGTGGCCGCCCTGGGCGGTGTCGCGCTCGGCGTCCTGATGCTCTTCCCGGCGGCGGCCCAGACGGTCTACCGCTACACCGATGCCAACGGGCGGGTCGTGTTCTCCGACCAGCCACCGCCCCCGGGCGCGAAGAACGTGAGCGAACGTGACGTTCGCGGCAATTCGATCCAGAACAATCCCGAGTCGCTCGCCACGCAGGCGGCGTCGCAGAAGAGCCCGGTCACGCTCTACATCTCCGAGTGCGGCGAGCCCTGCGACCAGGCGCGCAAGTTCATCAATGCGCGGGGCGTGCCGCACACCGTGGTCGATCCCACGCGGACAGCCGAACTGAACAAGCGCTTCCGCGATGAAACCGGCGGCAACACGGTGCCTGTCATCAAGGTTGGCGAGCGTGTCCTGCGCGGCTTCAGCGAAAGCACCTGGGCCAGCGCGCTCGATCAGGCCGGCTATCCGCGCACGCCGTCGTTCGGCCCCACGCGCGTGACCGAGGACCGTCGCGGGCTTGACGAGAAGAAACGGGCGGATGCGGCCGCGCCCACGCCACCCGCTGCGCCGGCGGCAGAAGCGGCCAAGAAGTGATGACCGGCGGACGGGTGCGGTCGCGCTCGACATTCGATCCGGAGCAGGTCGGGCACGCTTGAAAGTCACCACCTGGAACGTCAATAGCCTCGCCACCCGGCAGGCGCGGGTCGAGCGCTGGCT
>CAZSTF010000010.1:0-41808 GCA_964609555.1 uncultured Alcaligenaceae bacterium
GAACAGGGCCACAGAGACGAGCGTATTGAGCGGCCGAGGGCCGACGCAAAGCGAGATTGCGCGGTGAGTGCCCTGCTAGCGGTCGCGCGGCGCATGGGATCGAAAGTAAATGCCATGCGGCGAGCGGCCGACCCGGATGTACTCGATGGGCTTCTGCCCGGTCAGATCGACGACGGCCACTTTCGCCTCCCAGCGCACGGTGACCCAGAGCTCCTTGCCGTCGGCCGAGATCTCCATGCAGTCGGCACCGGAGCCGACGCGGATGGGCTTGCCGACGACCTTCAGGTCGCGGTAGTCGACCTTGGTCACGGTGCCATCGACCCGGTTCGAGACCATGACATGGCGCCCATCGCCCATCGGGAAGATGTTGTGCGCGCCGCGGCCGGTCGGGATGCTCGCGATGATCGCCCGCTTGGCCGGATCGATCACCTCCACGTTGTCGCGGCCCATGGCACCCACGAAGAGCAGCCCTTGGGGGCTCATCCAGATGCCGGCCGGCGTCTTGCCCACGGGCATCCGCCAGGCGAGCTTGTGCGTGGCGAGGTCGATCGCGACCACTTCGTCCGAGTCCTGCATCGTGACGTAGGCCATCGTCGAATCGCGCGAGATCGCGACGTGGCTCGGAGTCTTGGCAACCGGGATGCGCGCTTTCAGCTCGTAGTTCGGCATCGCGTAGATGTCCACGCGGTCGAGCCGGAGGCTCACCGAGACGAACCACCTGCCGTCGGGTGAGTAGGCGAGCTGATACGGGTCCATGATGCGCGGGAGCCGGCGCTTGACCTCGCCCGAGAGCGGATCGAGAAAGACGAGGTCGTTCGAGGCGGCGTTCGCGATGACGAGATCGCTGTCGTCGAGCGTGGTGATCAGGTGGTGCGGCTCCTTGCCCACGGGCAGCGTGCGCTCGACCTTCCGTGTGGCGCGGTCGATGACGGACACCGTGCCTTCGCCCGAGTTGAGCACGATGACCTTCTCGCCGGGTTTGAGCGCGCTCGCAGCAAGCGGCAGCAGGGACAGCACGAGGGCAAGGAAGAGTCTCATGGTCGGGCGGGGCAGAACGGAAGCGGCATTCTAGGAACGGCCACCGGGCGGGGTCGTTGACGGGGCGCAGGCTCGATAACATTGGAAAATTCCTGCGAGCCGCCTCCGCCCGCCGACCGCCATGACCCGCTTCCTCACGCTCTTCGTCGTCATCATGGCCGTGCTCTTCGGCCTGCAATTGACACCCTGGGGGCAGGAGTACTTCGTGATCCCGTGGACCAACGGGCTCGCGCACTTCTGCGCCACACTCGTCGATGTCTTCGATGACCACGCCGTGGCCATGGGCAAGGTGCTCCAGAGCACGAAGAATGGTTTTGCGGTCTCCATCGAGGCCGGCTGCAACGGGCTCGAGGCGACCTACGTGCTGCTCGCCGCCGTGCTCGCCTTTCCCTCGACTTGGAAGCAGAAGTTCTGGGGGCTGTTCTGGGGTTTCATCGCGATCCAGGGCCTGAACGTCGTGCGCATCATCAGCCTGTTCTACCTCGGCCAGTGGAACATGACCGCCTTCGAGTGGGCACATCTCTACATCTGGCAGGCGCTCATCATGATCGACGCGCTCGTGGTCTTCCTCTTCTGGCTGCGCTGGGTCGTGCGCGAGGAGCAGCGCGACGGCACTCCGCCAGCGGGTGGCGAAGCGGGCGGCGGCGCGGGCGCAACACCCTCGACCGCAGCGGCTTGATGCGTCCGCACGGCTTGCTGTTTTCGCCGGCGGAGACGATTCGCGCGTTCTTCCTCCGCGCGATCTTCTGGCTCGTGATCACGCTCCTGTGCTGGTATGTGCTCGTGCCGCTTCTGCACTGGCCGATCCGGTGGTTTCTCTCCGGCATGGCGCTTCTGGGCGTGCCGGAGTTCGTGACCGGCGTGAGCCAGACGCTCGCGGGCTTCGAGTTCCAGACGAATCTCTCGCCAGGCACGACCGCGGGCCAGCCGTTCCGGCCGGATGCGGTGATCGCGGTCACGGTCGATGCGCGGCTCTACACCTACGGGGCCGCGCTCATGGCGGCGCTCACGCTCGCGGCCTGGGAGCGCGGTCGCTGGCGATATCTCGCCACGGGCTGGCTCGTCCTTCTGCCGTTCCAGATGCTCGCGGTCTATGCAGTGGGCATGAAGCAGATCGTGATCGACGGTGGTGCCGCCGTGGCGGCGCAGATCGACTGGGCGCGCTGGCAGATCGAGACGATCGCCTACCTCTACCAGTTCTCGACCCTGATCATGCCGCCCGTGACCGCCATTGCCGTGTGGCTCGTGCTGCACAAGCGCTTTGTCGAGCGCTTCGTCGGCGCCGATGTGCTGGCGCTGATCCGCAAGGCGGGGGAGAAGCCTAGGCCGAAGCGCATTGCTTGAGGAAGTGCGAGGCACCGAGCCCTCACACCCCGCGGCGCGCATTTGGCGGCCGTCTGCCTCTCTCAGGGCTTCGGCGGCCTTGGGTGGGGTGGTCCATGCGGCCATCATCCTCGGTCGCGAGATCCGGGATGTGGTTGAAGGCAATCGCCATGCGGCCATCCTTGCGCGCCGCGAAGGCGCTGCCCCAGAAGAGCGTCTGGTTGCCGAACTTGAGGTTCAGCCGATCGACCGTCCGGTCGAGCGCCTCGCCGTGTGCATCATCGTCGAAGAGGGCGCGCGGCACGGCATGCGCGGGCACGAGCGCGGTGAAGGCCATGCCCACGCCGAGCGGGGCTCCAGCCCGAAAGCCCCGGTCGCGCGCGAGTTGCGCGAGCAGCCGCTCGACGGCTGCGAGCAGGTGCGGCGTTCGGTCCGTGGGCTCGATCCGCTCATGGACACGAAAGCGCTCGCCGCCGCGCATCTTGACCGTGACGCCAACGGCCCCGGCGAGATAGCCCGCATCCCGCAGCCGCATGGCCGCCTTCTGCGTGAGGCGCGAGAGCACGGCCGCCGCGTGCGCATGGCTCCGCCGCTCGGGGGCGAGCACATGCGAGTGGGAGATCGATGCGGTCTCGGTCTCGCGCGGCTCGATGTCCTCGCCGTGGAGCTTCTGCCAGAAGCGCTCGCCCTCGATGCCACCCCAGACCTCGCGGAGCTGCGCCGGCGTGGCCTCGAGGAGCGCGCGCGTGGTGGTGATGCCGTGATCGGCGAGCCGGGAGAGCATCTTCGCCCCGATGCCGCAGAAATCCCGCAAGGCGAGCGTGGCGAGCCGCTCGCAAAAGTCCGGCTCGTCGAGCACGACGAGCCCGTCGGGCTTTTGCATGTCGCTCGCGGTCTTGGCGAGAAACGCGTTGGGCGCGATGCCGATCGAACACGTGATCACCTCACCGAGTCCGTGCCGGAGCCGGTACTTGATCTCCTGCGCGAGTCGAAGCGCGTTCTCGCGCTCGCGGTCCCGACCAGTGAGTCGGATCCACATCTCGTCGATGGAATTGACGCCCGCGATCGGCGCGCAGGACTCGACGATCGCCTTCGCGCGCTCGTGGAACTCGACGTAGAGCCGCGGGCGCGAGACGACGAACTCGATGCCGGGACAGAGGCGACGGGCATCGGCGACGTTGGTGAGGGTTTTGACACCGAAGCGCTTGGCCTCGACCGAGGCGGCGATCGCGCAGGTCGTGTCGGCGAGCATCGGCACCACAGCGACCGGCCGCCCGCGCAGCTCGGGCCGCACCTGCTGCTCGACGGCAGCGAAGTAGCTGTTGAAGTCCACGTAGAGCGCCCGGAGCATGGCGCAAGAATACTGTATATGCAATCACGTTTCGGGGTCAGGTGCGCGGGTGCCGGAGTGTTAGAGTCGCTCTGATGCAGGCACTTGCCATCTACGCCGGTCCGGCCGCGCGCCGCCATCTCGAACGCTTCGGTCTCGCTCCCGACGATGTGCGGGTCATTCCCGCTGCAGCCGGCGGGCCGAAGGGGCTGATGCTCCTGCCGCTCGACCGGTTCATCTTCGGCGAATTCCTTGCAAGATCGACGAACGCGGTCGATCTCATCGGTGCATCGATCGGTGCCTGGCGGATGGCGGCGGCCTGTCTGGCCGACCCGGTGAAGGCGCTTTCCGACCTCGAGCACGCCTACATCCATCAGCACTATGACCTGCCGCCTGGCCGTAAGCGCCCGACGCCCGAGCATGTGAGCGAGCGGTTCGCCGCCGCGCTCGCGACGATGTTCGGCGGCCGCGTCCGCGAGGTGCTCAGTCATCCGCGCTGGCGGCTGCACGTGGTCACCTCACGGGGGCGTGGCCCCCTCGGGCGGGAGGCACGCGGGCGGACGGGACCCGGCTACGCCGCCGCCTGGCTGACCAACGTGGCCTCGCGCAAGGCCATGGGCGTCTGGCTCGAACGTGCCGTCTTCTCGGCAGACGCAAGGCCATTGCCGTTTTCGGGGGACGACTACCGCACGCGGCGCTATGCGCTCACTGAATCCAATTTCGCGCCGGCGGTCCAGGCCTCGTGCTCGATCCCGTTCGTGCTTCGTGCGGTGCATGACATTCCGGGCGCCGCACCAGGCGCCTACTGGGATGGCGGCATCACGGACTACCACCTGCATCTGGACTATCGCCCGGCCTGCGCGCCCCGGGCGCCCGGGGCGCGCGGCGGTGTCGTGCTCTACCCCCACTTCCAGCGTGCCGTCGTGCCGGGTTGGCTCGACAAGTCGCTTCGCTGGCGGCATCGCGCCACACCGTTTCTCGACTCCACGATCGTGCTTGCACCACGGCCCGCGTGGGTGGCCACGCTGCCCAACGGCAAACTGCCGGACCGGAGCGACTTTATGCGCTACGGCACTGATCTCGCCGCCCGCGTGGCGGCGTGGTCCCAAGCCACGGCGATGGCGCAGCAACTCGCCGACGAATTCGCCGAGTGGCTCGAGCGCGGTGCACCGGTGGATCAGGTCGAGGCGCTGTGACTTCGCGCACTCGCCGCAATAGCGCTCAACGCGGTAATACAATGCAATGCAAGTAATACTTTTGCCGAGCCACAGCCGAGGACACGTCCCCAACATGGAACCCGCGCTCACGGTGAAGAGTCAGGTCACGCTGCCCAAGGCCATCCGGGAACATCTGGGCGTCGGCCCCGGAGACCGGGTTGCCTTCGAACCGTTGCCGGATGGAACCGTCCGCCTGCGGCCCGCTGCGGACCGTTCTCCGGCGAAAGACCCGCTCAAGGCGCTTCGCGGTGCTGCGACTCGTCGCGTGCGCACCGAGGCCGTCATGCGCGCAACACGCGGCGACGACTGGCGCGCCGATCGCGCGGGCGGCGGGAAGTGAATCTCGTCGACAGCAATGTCCTGATCGATCTCGTCCAGAACGACCCGCGCTGGGCTGACTGGTCGGAGCACGCGCTACAGGCCGGGCGCGCCCGTGGTGGCTTGGCGATCAATCCGGTCGTCTACGCCGAACTCGCATCGAGCTTCACGCTGGAGTCCGAGCTTCGTGCGGTGGTTGGGGCTGCGGGCTTGCGTCTGCTGCCGATACCGCCCGAGGCGGCGTTTCTGGCCGGGCATGCGTTTCTCGCCTACCGTCGCCGTCGCGGCGTCAAGACCGGGGTGCTGCCGGACTTTTTCATTGGTGCCCACGCGGCAGTGGCCGGGATGCGGCTCATCACCCGGGATGCGGGCAGGTATCGCACCTACTTCCCGGACGTCACCTTGATCACGCCGGACGGCTGAGCGTGGCCTCGCGCTCACGCAGCACCTTGCGCTGGATCTTGCCGGTCGTCGTCATCGGCAGGCTGTCCACGAAGGCGAATTCCTTGGGGTATTCGTAGGGCGCGAGCTTGCCGCGCACGTGGGCAGCGAGTTCGGCCTCGAGCGCAGGCGAGGGCGCAACACCCGGCGCGAGCACGATGTACGCCTTCACGATGGCGCCGCGGTCGGGATCGGGCTTGCCGATCACGGCCGCAAGCGCGACGGCCGGGTGTTTGAGCAGGCAGTTCTCGACCTCGGCCGGGCCGATGCGGTAGCCCGCACTCTTGATCACATCGTCGGCCCGGCCTTCGTACCAGAGATAGCCGTCGGCATCGAGCCGCGCCATGTCGCCCGTGCGGCACCAGTCGCCCGCATACTTGGCTCGGGTGGCCGCTTCGTTGTCGAGGTAGCCCAGGAAGAACACCGGGTCGGGATCGCCATGCCGGTCGAGGCGATGCACCGCGACCTCGCCCACCGCACCGGCGGGTAGCGGCACGCCGGCTTCATCGATGATGGCCACCCGGTGCCCCGGGTAGGCGCGGCCCATGCTGCCGGGTTTCGCAGGCCAAAGCGCCGAGGCATTGCCCACGACGTAGTTGATCTCGGTCTGGCCGAACATCTCGTTGACCGTGACGCCTAGCGCCTCCTCGCACCAGCGGAATACCGCCTCACCGACTGACTCGCCCGCGCTCATGATGGTGCGCAGGTTGAGTGCGAAGCGCTCGCGCGGTCGCGGCACGGCCTTCATCATCTGCTTGAGCGCGGTGGGGAAGAGAAAGCTCGCGGTCACGCCGTGCCGCGCCATCAGGTCGAAGGCGCGCTCCGGGTCGAACCGTCCGCGCCAGCCCACGAGCGTCGCCCCGCAGTAGAGCGTGGGCAGGAGCGCGTCCCAGAGCCCGCCGGTCCAGGCCCAGTCGGCCGGTGACCAGAACACGCCGTCTGCCTCGGCCCCTTGGGCAAACGGGCCCGCGGCGGTGGCGTGGGAGTAGATGAAGCCGGGCAGGTTGCCGAGCATCGCCCGCTGGGCAATGAGCGCCCCCTTGGGCGGTCCGGTCGTGCCGGACGTGTAGATCACGAGCGCCGGATCGTCGGCGCGCGTGTCTGCAGCGGAGGCGGCCCCAGCGGCGCGCTCGATCAGGCGATCCCAGTCGAGATCAGCCGCAGCGCCCGCGCAGCCAATGACGGTGCGCAGCCTCGGGCAGCGTGCACGCACCGCGAGTACGTTCTCGCGCGAGGCCGGATCGACGAGCGCGATCTCGCAGGCGGCATGCTGGAGCCGGTATTCGAGCGCATCCGGCCCGAAGAGCACCGTGAGCGGTACGGCCACCGCGCCCAACTGGTAGCAGGCGAGGTGGGCGAGCGCCGTCTCGATGCGCTGCGGCAGGCAGATCGCCACCCGGCTGCCCCGGCCGACGCCCAAGCCTGCGAGTGCGCTGGCCGCGCGGTGCGTGAGCGCGGAGAGTTCGGTGTAGGTCAGCGTGCGGGCGAGGCCGGTTTCATCCTCCCAGCGGATCGCATCCCGACCTGCGACCATCGGATCGGCCGCCCAGCGGTGCGCGCACACCTGAGCGATGTTGAAGTGCTCGGGCACCCGCCACCGCCACGCGGCGTGGTGGGCTTCGTAGGCGTCGGTCGATGCGTGCTCCATCAGCTCAAGCGTAGACTACGGGCCATGCTGAATGAAGCGCTGCATCCCGAAAGCTCGGCCGAACGTCCGGTTCCGCCTGCGCGCCGCATCCTGCGCCGGGTTGCCTTTATCGGGCTCGGTATCGTGCTGCTTGCGCTCGTCCTACTCGCCTACCGCCAGCCGGAGCTTTGGCTCAATTGGGCGGGCAGCGTGCTTTGTTGAACCCGGCACCTCGACCGGGTCAGATCTTATGTTGACGGCAGCGAGCGCATCCCGCACGGCTTCGATGTAGGCGTAGCCATGTCGCTCGTCGGGTTCGAGGTACGTCCCTTCGGACCACTCGTTCCAGGCGTTGATCCAGATAATGTTCTCGGGCTCGGGGCGGGCGGCTGCTTGCTCGGCTAGCCGACGGAACCAGTAGCGGAAACGCTCGGGCGATGCTCCGAGAAAGAGCCGCGCACGCTTCTTGTAGCGGGCTGTGTTGTCCCAGTCCATGAAGGCGCCGGGCATCGAGGGCTTGCCAAGTTCCTGCGACGGGCGAGTCAGCATGTGTGCCCAGAGCGATTCGTAGTCGTACTCGGTGCGCTGCGGGAAGACCTGATCCTTCCACCGTCGCAAGCTGTGTTGCCATCGCTCCGGCAGGCGACGGAGGGGCTGCAGCCAGCGCTCCTGCTCGATGCCTTTCGGTCCCGTGTAGGTTGGCGAGAACATCGCCTCGAACGGCGCGAACTGCATGATCGCGTCGAAATGCGAGATCAGCTCCGGGATCGGGAATTCATACTGCTTGATGGCCACGAGATAGAGGCCCTTGAGGCCGCGGCGGTGCGCCTCGTTGCGCCATAGGGTGAACATCTCATCAAGAAACGGGCCGTAGATGTGATGCGGACGGTAGACCATGAAGACGGGTCGACCGTCGATCGTGATCGCGCGCGGGTCGCTCCAGAAGCGGAACAGGTATTCGAAGTGCCGCATCCACAGGGCCGGATCGCGCTCGTGAGTCTGCTCGATCAGGATCTGGTGGTTCTGCCCATCCCAGCGACGCGACCAAGTCTCGTTGGCCCAGGCGAGCGCAATCGGAAAGTCGAGCGATCGGTCCGCGAGCACGAGGTCCGTTGGCGTGTTGAGCAACTGCTTGCCGCCGAACCAATAGTGGTAGTGGCAAAAGCCTGAGAGCCCGTGACGCTTGGCGAGATCGATCTGCCAGGCCAGTGTTTCGCGCCTCGACTGGTCGTAGTAGTTGCCGCCGAGGGGCACGCGAGGCTGGTCATGGCCCGCGAAAAGGGGTTGCGCCCGCCGGACGTTGTCCCAGTCGGTGAACCCTTCGCCCCACCAGGCATCGTTTTCCGGGATGCGGTGGAACTGCGGAAAGTAGAGCGCGTACGCTCGGACGTTCGTCGTATTCATCTTGTAACGAAGCTTCAGATTTCGCGGTATTCATCATGTGCAGGTGGTGGCTCGCCCAGCGCCTGGTAATGCGCGAGCACGCGATCACCCAATGTGCCGAAGAACGCCTGTACCTTCGGTGCCTGACAGCGCGCGATGAAGCTGAGCACCTCCGTCGGGACGTCGCGTCCGACCGCAAGCACCCCGAGCCCGAAGCAATGCAGGAACTCGCAATGCGGGCGTCCGACCTTGACCTCATCAAAGAGGCGCCGCACGCCGAACTTGCGTGCCGACGGACCGCAGTTCTCCTCCGTGACATGGATGTCATGAAACAGCACGACGCCGCGCGCGCTCACCTTCGGCAGCCAGGTCTCGAAGTCGTTTCGGACGGCCTCGTAGGTGTGCGTGCCGTCGATGTGCAATAGATCGATTGCCCCGTCGGCGAAGTCATGCACCGCCTGATCGAAGAGTTTCCGGACGAGACGCGCGTGGTTCGGGTAGCGGGTTTGGGCGAACTCGCTCATTTCGAGGAACAGCGACTCGTCGAACCGGCCCATGTGGACGTCGCCCTCCCAGAGATCGACGCCATGACAGGTGCCCTCGATGCCATGGGCCTCCATCGCCTGGCAGAACGCGGCAAACGACGATCCGCTATAAGTACCGAGTTCCACGATCGTACGCGGGCGGTGGCGGGCGATCAGTTCATAGGCAAACGGGATGTGGCCGATCCACCACGGGCTCTTGAGGCGTTCCGGAAACAATCGGACTGCTGCTGGAAACTCGGCGGCCAAGGCTGGCGTGATCGGATTGGGTGCCGGGGCGGGAGGGGGCTCGGCTTCGGGCGCTCTGGGCGTCGCGGCGCGCTGGGGTGGCATCGGCGCGTAGTGCGTCTCCGCCGGAGCGCTTGTCGTCCCGACGCGGAATGCGCCCTCACGATTCGGCCGTGTCGCCTCGATCGCGGCGCGCAAGCCGTTTTGCCGCAGTGCTGACAGCGCCGCCGGTGCACGCCGAGGCGCGCTGAGCAACCCTTTGGCGAAGACCGCTGCGAGATGCGCACCACGAAGTGGGCGCGTCCAGCGCCATGAGCGCGAGCGGGTGACTTCCATCAGATGCTGGCTCGTTGCGAGCAACTCGGTATTGACGCGCTGCAGTTCGGCATGTGCCGCTTGGTTGTCCCGAGTGAGCTGTTCGACCGCGTCCAACAGTCGTCCAAGCTGCTTCTCCACGTGCATCAGTTTGGGTCTCAAAATCGCGAGTTCTGCGCTTTGCGCGTTGACCGTGCTTTGAAGCGCATCGCGGTGCCTTGACAGCGCATCAAACGCCGAGCGGCCGACGATTCCGGTCTCCTGCGCTCCAATCGCTTCGAGATGCTGCTCGACGGCATCTGCTGATGCACGGTGGCCTGCGTAGCGGCCCAGCCGATGAAAGGTCACGAGCGGATACGGGTCGACAGACGTGGGCGGCGGAGCCGCATGCAGAACGGAGGACAGAGCGTCGACCGAAGGGCGTGACGTTCCGGTTGTTGCGTCTGCCACGAATCCTGAATTGGCCACCGGAGGAGGCGGTACGCGGATGGCGATGACCGCATCGCTTGAAGTGCATGTTCCTGGGGCGCGCAAGGCATCGACCCACGTGTCCGCAGAGGCATCGAAAGGCACGAGTCGGCATTGTCGGTACTCCGCCAACCGCTCCCGACTGCTGCCGAGATCGCTCGCGACGATCGGACGACCCGTGGCCATGGCGGCCGAGAGTGCGTAGTTCCAGGTCTCGGGGACCTGATGCGGAAACCAGAAGACGTCGACGCGCTCTGTTGCGAGGAGCGCTGGGAGATCGGCCTCCTCATAGGTGCCGGTGGCCGTGACGGGGGGGGGCAGCGGTTCGGACGCATGCCCGATCAGCCGGAAGGCGATCGGAAGGCGCTGCTCGGTCACCAGCCCCGCCACCGCCTTGACGACGTCAATGCCCTTGACGCGGGACAACCCGCCAATCAGGCCGACCTTGAGCACGGGAGGAATTTCGAGCGGCCGCTCGTCGTGGGGCCGAACCGTGATGGGCAGGTCGGGCAACATGGCATTAAAGCGCGTGGCCACGTCGGCGCTCGGGGCGACCACGCTTGCCGCGCGTTCGAGCAGGAGGCGTCCCCGCTCGAACCATTCACGTGTCTGGGCATCGCCCAAATCCGGGAGTCCGGCGTAGCGGCCCTGATCATCCTCGAGGTGGTAGCGCGGCGAGATGAGCGCGTAGTCATGCAGCGTGATCGCGAGCGGACAGCCGCTGCGTGCGAGGACTTCCTCGATCATCCGGTCTGCCGCCGGGCGGGGCCAGCCGTGCAGGTGATGCAGTTCCAACCGCTCGAAGCCGATGGCCACGAGCGCCTCGACCCAGGCGTCGAGCGTCTCGGCAGAGAATCCGCCGACGGTCACGCTTGCGTCGGCGTTCGACGTCGAGCCGGTCCAGGCCACCTCGACATTGCCTTCGAGCGTGCCACGCAGCGCGAGCACGTCGCGCGAGGGCCGCAGACGTTCGATCGCGTCATGGATGTGCCGCTCCACACCGCCGCCCCAGCCATGGCTCACGAAGAGCAGGCGTGGTCGGCTGCTCGCCGCGATCGCCGCGACAAGCGCTTCGATCCGGGCGGGCACGGCCGTCGTCTCGTTCATGAGCGGCCTCCGCGCGGGTCGCGGCTCAGGCGACGCGCCCAGCGCACAAGGGCGGGTTCGTCGGGGAGCGCGGGCGCAGGCCGCTGCGACGACGCGCCGCTCGCCGACGTCTCGAGCGCAGCGATGCGCTCGCGGAGGCGGTCGTTTTCGGCGACCAGGGCGTGGTTGTCCCGGTAGGTGCGCGTCCACGCCGCGTAGACCGAGTTCTCCCGGTCGGTGACCAGGGTGAGTGCGTCCTCCACGCGGTCCAGCACGCCGGCTTCGCGTGCTGCGACCACGATGAAGTACATGGGCTCGGGCCAGTTGCGCTGACCATCCACGGTGAGGCCTTCGGCGCGCTGTGCGCTCCGCCCGATCGGCCAGAGCATCGAGTGGAATGCCGCGCGCTGCCCGAGCCAGCGCGTCTGCGCGAAGTGGGGTGTGAGCAGCGCGGCCAGTTCCTCGCGGTCGAGTTCCTTGACGTGGAACTCGTTTCGGTAACCCGTCTTGTCGCTGTACTCCGGCCGGTTGGGCGAGGAGATCACGAACAGGCCGTCCGGCGCCAGCAGTCGGTCCACTTCGGCGAGAAAGGCAACTTGCTCGTGGATGTGCTCGATCGTCTCGAAGGAGACGATCAGATCGAAGCTCGCATCCGGCAGCGGGATGTCGGTGCACGAGGCCGCGATGTAGGAGAGACCGTCACGGCCGTAGCGGGAATTCGCATGGGCCACGGCTTCGGCTGAGAGATCAACGCCGACGGCGGAGGCTGCGACCGTGGCGAGCAGATCGGTACCGTAGCCCTCGCCCGAGGCGACATCGAGCACGCGCTTGCCGCGGGCCAGCGTGCGGGCAAACAGGTAGCGGTGCCAGTGCTCGTAGACCATCTCGCCCTGGCAAGAGGGCAGAAAGCGCTCGCCGGTGAATTCGAGACTCATGCCGGATCTCCGTCGGCGCGATCGCTGCGATCAGTGTGATTGGCGCGCCCGTAGTTGCGGGCGAAGAAGTCGGCCAGACGTCGCCGGTCCTGCTTGGTCGGGCGCCCGACGAAGGTGGGCGTGCAGGTGGCTTGGGCCGCGCGGGCGAGGCGGCGCTCCTCGCGGGCCGCGATGCTCTCGGGCGTCTCGGCGTAGAGCATGGCCGCAACGTCGGCCGAGCCTCGCCGATCCGAAAGGGCGCGCACGTCGATCGTGCGGATGTCGTCGCTGCGCTGGATCATGAGCCGCATGCCCACGCGGACTGCGAGCGCGGGCTTGACGCGCTCGGGGGAAGCTTCGGGTGAGGTCACGCGACGCACATGTCCGGCGTCGATGGCCTCGACCGCGAGTCCGCGCGTTTTGAAGAAGCGTGCCGCCCAGAGCCATTTGTCGATGCGCACGGCATCGTCGGCGGCGCTTTCGGACGGGGTTGCACGACTCATTGCAGCGTACTCGTGCCGGGCGGATGCTTGCCATCCACCTGCTCGTCGCGGAAGAGCGCGAGCAGTTGCGCCTTCTCGACGCGATAGCGTCGGCCGCAGAACTCGCAGCGGGTGTCGATGCCGCCTTGCGCCTCGGCCAACGGGGCGAGTTCGTCGAGTCCGACCAGACGAAGCGCGCCGAGGACGCGTTCCATCGAGCAGGGGCAGGCGAAGCGCACGGGGGAGGGTGTCTGCGCCTCGACTGCGTCGCCCGGAAAGACCATCGACAGCCACTCGGCGTAAGGGAAGGGCAGGAACGGATCGGTGAACGCCCGCTCCATGTTCGCTTCGGCGGCTTGCCAGCGCGCGAGCGCGGCTTCGGCGTCCTTGCCGTCCACGGGCAGGCGCTCGAGGAGCGCCGCCTCGAGCGTGTCGCCATCCTCGCGGAGCCAGAGCCGGGTGTCGGTCTGCTGCGAGTTGCTCAGATAGCTTTCGAGCAGGCGGGCGACCGAGGCGTGCTCAAGTGCAACGATACCTTGGTACATCTGGCCGCGCTCCGGATCGATCGTGAACACGAGCCGACCGGTGCCCGACCCGGCCACCCAGTCGAGCAGATCTCCGCCGGAGGGGAGCGGGCCATCGCTCTTGACGCTCGCATAGGCACGGCAACTGAGCGTATGCGTGGCCTCGACACAGAGCAACGGCGCGGGACCCTCCCCCTGCGCCTGGATCACGATGGAGGCGGGCTGCTTGAGATTGCTCGCCAGCAGCAGCGCAGCCCCCGTGAGCTGACGCAGCAGCGCCTTGACGGGGGGCGGATAGTCGTGCTCGGCCAGCGCCCGGCCGAGCGATTCATCGAACCGCGCCACCACGCCCCTGGCCGGCGCGGTGCCGAGCCAGAAACGTGTCAGGTGGTCGAAACCGAGGGCGGCGCGGTCCATGGGGTGCGTCGATCAGACGGTGCCGGAGAAGGGCTGGAGCTTCACGGTGACCACCTGGAGCGGAAGCGCCGAGTTCTTGTCGAACAGGCAGCCGGCTTCGACCCCGGCGCGTGCGATGTCCTCGGCACTGTCCAGACGGTCGTAGAGCGCGTGCATCGCGCCGAGCGCGAACTCGCGGCCCGATCCGGCCGCCCAGAAGCGGCGGAACGCGAACACCTCGCGCATCGAGTAAATGCCGTAGATCCCGGTCGGGTTGGCAATGAGCGCCGTGATGTGCGTGCTCTCGTAGGCGTCCTCGTCCTCTTCCTTGGGGTTCAGGTAGTGCTGCTCCTTGAGCGTGGCGTGGAGCTTCCGGAAGGTCTCGTAGATCTCCGACTTCGAATTGAAGTTGAGGTCCTTCGCGGTCGAGAACAGGTTTTCGTAGACGAGCTGGTGCGCCGCGCTGCCACAGAAGCCGACATAGGTGTCGCCGTGGCGCACGATCTTCTCGGACGAGGCGTCGAACACCTCGGACAGGCGCATGTCGCCGAAGGTGGTGAGGGAATCCGCCGCGATGGCGGCTTGGTCGCCCTTGCGGACGACGACGAGCGTGGTCATGCCGGTTGAACTGCGAAAAACTCGCCATTTTAGTTCGCGCGATGGCCTGCCGCCGGTGCGGCGCGGCGTCGTTGGTCAACTCGTTCCGCGCAGCGTGGGGCGGCGGGCGCAACAGACCCGTCCCGTCGAGGGGAGGTTGCGCTGCGTCAAATCGCGCCGTGGCATCCTGCCTAGACTGATTCGATGCCCGAATCCGTCCGCCGCGGCACGCTTGATCTCGCTTCCAAGCTGGGCTTGGTGGCCACACCCTTTGCCGTCGTGGCCATCCTGCTCGTCTCGGCCGGGCTCTGGATCAACTGGCAGTTGGCCGGGGGGGCTGCCGCCGTCAACGAGGCAGGTCGCATGCGCATGCAGGCGTGGCGGCTTGCCTTCGTCACCGCGGCAGGCGATGCCTCCAGGATGACCGAATACCTCGGCGAATTCGAGGCGTCGCTCGGAACCCTGCGCGAGGGCGACCCCGCGCGGCCACTCATGGTGCCCGACGATGAGCGCCTGCAACTGCTGTTCGGTCGCGTGGAACGCGAGTGGCGGCAGTTTCGCGGGCTTCTGGGCGGACCGACCGAAAGCGCAGCCCTCGCCGCGTCGGCCCATGCCTTCGTGGGCAGCATCGACGATTGGGTGCGCGCGATCGAGAATCATCTTGCGCGCTGGACGGCGCTGCTCCACGCCGTCCAACTAGCGCTACTGGCCATCGGGAGCATGGGCGTTCTTGCATGCGTGTACACGGCCTACCGGTTCGTGCTGTCGCCGGTCACGGCCTTGACGGCGGCGACAGCCCGAGTCCAGTCCGGTGACCTGACCACGCGCGTGCGGCTGAAGAGCGGCGATGAGTTCGCCATCCTCGGTGAAGGCTTCAACGCGATGGCTGAGCGGATCGAGTCGATGTACCGCAATCTCGAGGCGCGCGTGGCCGAGAAGACGCGTGAGCTCGAATCGAAGCGGGCCCGGCTCGAGGCCCTCTACGCCGTCACCACGCTGGTCGCCAACGCGACCACGCTCGAACGGCTCGCGGACGGCTTCGTCGCTCTGATGGGACGCATCGCGAAGGCCGAGGGCGTGATCCTGCGCTGGACGGATGAACAGACGCAGCGGTATGTGATCCTCGCAGCCCAGGGCATTCCCGAGCGAATGCTGTCGGCCGAGCGCTGCCTCGCTGCGGGCAGCTGCCACTGTGCCCAGCCCGAATCGACCGGCGCGCGCGTGATTCCGATCGTGGAGGCGGGGGCCGAGTTGCCGCACTGCGTGGAGGCGGGGTTCCGCTCGGTGCTGACGTTGCCGGTGCGGCATCACGACCAGGTCAAGGGCGAGGTCGATCTGCTGTTCTCCACGCCTTACCGACTGACCGATGCCGAGCGCTCGCTGTTCGATGCGATCACCACGCACCTCGCCGCCGCGATCGAGAACATCCGACTCACGGCGCTCGAGCGCGAGTCGGCCGTGGCACAGGAACGCCTGTTCATCGCGCGAGAACTGCATGACTCGATTGCGCAGTCGCTCGCCTTCGCGAAACTGCAGGTGGACATGTTGCGCACCGCGCGCCGTCGGCAGGATGAGACAGCGGCCGGTCAGGCCATCGACGAGATCGACACGGGCCTACGGGAGTGCTACGCCGACGTGCGGGAGCTGCTCGTGCACTTCCGCACCCGCACGGAGAGCGAGCAGATCGAACCGGCGCTCCGAACCACGCTGCGCAAGTTCGAGCATCAGACCGGCATTCGCCCGACGCTTCGCATGGCGGGCCACGGGGTGGCGCTTCCGCCTGATACGCAACTGCAGGTGCTGCATATCGTGCAGGAGGCGCTCTCGAACGTGCGCAAGCACGCCCGCGCGAGCGCGGTCACGGTGACGGTCGAGCAGGCCCCCGAGTGGCGTTTCGAGATCGCGGATGATGGCATCGGGTTCGATCCGGGCGCGGTGCCTGGCGCGGATGAAACCCACGTCGGTCTGCGCATCATGCGTGAACGGGCGGAACGGATCGGCGCGGTGCTCGATGTCGCGAGCGCGCCGGGCGCTGGAACATCAGTCGCTTTGGTGCTTCCTGCGCCGTCGGCCCTGACCTTCAACGCCCGGCCACAGTCGACGGTGGATCAGGCGGCACGTCTGTCGCTGCCGGAGGCTGCGTGAACACACCATCCACCGTGCGGGTGCTGATCGTCGATGATCACACGCTGTTCCGTCGGGGCCTCGCTTCCTTGCTATCACGCGAGGCCGGGCTTGACGTCCTTGCCGACGTGGGGGATGCAGGCGAGGCACAGCGGCGTGCGGAACAGCTGCAACCCGATCTGATCCTGCTCGACAACCACCTGCCGGGGGTCTCGGGCGTGGATGCCTTGCCCGCGCTGCGCGAGGCGGCACCCCGGGCGCGCATCGTCCTGTTGACCGTCAGCGAGGATGAGAGCGATCTCGCTCGGGCGCTGCGCGCGGGTGCCGATGGCTACCTGATCAAGACGATGGAGGCTGATGAATTGATCGCCGCCATCCACCGCGTGATGCGGGGTGAATCGGTGGTGGCCGAGGCGATGACCGGCAAGCTCGTGTCGGCCTTCCAGGGTGTGGCCCGCGCCGCACCGGCGCCTGGTGGCGGCCCGCCGCCGGCGGCGGACCCGCTCTCGACACTCTCGCCGCGCGAACGCGAGATCCTCTCCGGCATCGCCCGCGGTCAGAGCAACAAGCAGATTGCGCGTGAACTGGGGATAGCGGAGACCACGGTCAAGATCCATGTGCAGGGGGTGCTGCGCAAGCTGGAGGTGACCTCCCGCGTCCAGGCCGCGGTGATCGCATCCAATCACGGCCTGGCCTGATTCGCGAGTTCGGGCCTTGACCCAGCGCAAGTCGGGCGCATGGGTCGTTCTTCCGGAGGACCCGGGCCTCCTCCATCCGAGCGTCGGCATTCGTGCCAACGGCGGATGGTCGAGAGGGCGCGCTCTCGGGATAGTTGATGCATCGAAACCACCCGCGTCGAGGCAAGGTTCCCGACGCGCCGGAGACGACGATGCACATCCTGCTGGCCTATGACCACTCGCGCAATGCGCGGATCGCGCTCGACACGGTCAAGCGCATGTTTGCCGCCGAGAAGCCGGACGTCACCTTGATCACCGTGATCGAGGAGCCCGGCAGCACGACCGGGGCCGGTGACGAGCTGTTCCAGCGGCAGTACGAGGAGCAGCGCGCCGGTGCCGAGGCGGCGGCCGCCGAGCTTTCGGCGATCGGCTTTCCCGCGAAAGTGCTGTTCGCCGAAGGCGACGCACGAAAGATGATCCTGCGCGCCACCGAGGAGCGCAAGCCCGATCTGCTCGTGCTCGCCCGGCATTCCCACAAGCCGGACGGCAACTTCATCACGCGCCGACTCGACGCCCTGGTCGAGGAGTTCGATCACATGACCTTCGGCTCGGTCAGCGCTTTCCTCGCGCGCCGCGCCATGTGCCCGCTGCTGATCGTGCCGACGCACGAACGCCGCGATTGAGCCGAAGCAACGCAACGATCGAGGGTCCATCATGCAAGTCTCCGATCTGTTCCGCTTCCGGAACAAGGAAATCAAGGCACTCCACCTGACCTGGATTGCCTTCTTCATCTGCTTCTACGTCTGGTTCAACATGGCCCCGCTGGCCTCTTCGATGCTGAAGAGTGCCAACTGGCTGAGCCGCGACGATCTGCGCCTGTTCGCCATCGCCAACGTGGCGCTCACGATCCCGGCACGGATCCTGGTCGGCATGGCGCTCGACCGCTTCGGTCCGCGGCGCGTGTTCTCGGTGCTGATGGTGCTCATGGCGTTGCCCACGCTGGTCTTCGCCTTCGGGGACACGAAGGAGCAGTTGTTCATCTCGCGGCTCGTGCTGAGCTCCGTCGGTGCGAGCTTCGTCGTGGGCATCCACATGACGGCGCTTTGGTTCCGGCCGCGGGACATTGGCTTTGCCGAGGGCTTCTACGCCGGATGGGGCAACTTCGGTTCGGCTGCCGCGGCCATGACGCTGCCCACGATCGCGCTCACGTTCTATGGCGGTGCCGACGGCTGGCGCTGGGCGATCGCGACCTCCGGTGTCGTGATGGCCGTCTACGGCGTCTTCTACTGGTTCGCCATCACCGACGGCCCGAGCCGCGACACGCACAAGAAGCCGCGCAAGGTGGCCGCACTCGAGGTGTCTTCATGGAGCGACCTCGTCCTGCTCGTGATCTTCACGGTGCCGCTGGTCGGCATCCTGTCGATCCTCGTCTGGCGCGTGCAGAAGACCGGCTACATCGACATGATGACGGCCGCAATCTGCTACTTCGCGATCGTCGTCGTCATCGCCTGGCAGATCTATCAGGCGCTGCGGGTGAACGTGCCGATTCTCAAGCGCGGTGTGCCGGCGGACGATCGCTACCCGTTCAAGTCGGTGGCTGCGCTCAACACCACCTACTTCGCGAACTTCGGTGCAGAACTGGCCGTGGTGTCGATGCTGCCGATGTTCTTCGAGGAAACCTGGGGACTGTCGGCGGCAGCGGCAGGGATCATCGCCTCGAGCTTTGCCTTCGTGAACCTGTTCGCACGGCCCATGGGCGGACTCGTGTCCGACCGCTTCGGCAACCGGCGATTCGTGATGCTCGCCTACATGCTCGGCATCGCCATCGGCTTCGCGTTGATGGGGTTGCTCGACAGCAAATGGCCGCTCGCGGTGGCGGTGGTCATCACGATCGCCTGCTCGTTCTTCGTCCAGGGAGCCGAGGGGGCCACGTTCGGCATCATCCCATCGATCAAGCGGCGGCTCACGGGCCAGATCTCGGGTATGGCCGGAGCCTACGGCAACGTGGGTGCGGTGTTCTACCTGTTCGTATTCATGTTCGTCACGCCCTCGCAGTTTTTCTTCATCATCGCTGCGGGCGCGTTCCTGAGCTGGCTCGCGTGCTGGTTCTGGCTCAAGGAGCCGGAGGGTGGGTTTGGCGACGAGTACGTCATCTCGTCGGTTGACCGGGCCATCGCCCAGGAAGCGCACGACAAGCGCGAAGCGCAGTCCCGGCTCGCACAGGTCCTTGCGGGCAGCGAGCGGGTCGAACTGTCGGAGAAGGGCGACGGCCTGGTGCTGACGGCGCAATTCAAGAGCGTCGATGACGTGAAGTCGCTGCTCGAGCGCTTCGAACAGACCGGCCTCGTGCCCGCGACCTCGTCCGCGGCACGCAACTGAAGTCAACCCCACTCAAGGAAGCCGACCATGGCCCGCATCAAGAACTGGCGCCCCGAGGACCCGACCTACTGGCGCGAAACCGCGAGTCCGCTCGCTTGGCGCACGTTGAGCGTGACCACGTTCTCGCTCATCTTCTCCTTTGCGACGTGGTTCGTGATGAGCGCGGTCGTCGTGCGGATGCCCGCGATCGGATTCAAGTTCACGACCACCGAGTTGTTCTGGTTGGCCGCCATGCCGGGGCTGGCCTCGGGCATCCTCCGGTTGATCCACTCGAACTTCATTCCGGTGCTCGGCACACGGCCGGTGGTCAGCATTTCGACCATCATCAAGGTCGTGCCGATGATCTGGCTCGGCGTGGCGATCCAGGATCTCGACACACCCTACAGCACGTTTCTGATCATTGCCTTTCTTTGCGGGATGGGCGGCGGGGACTTCTCGTCGTTCATGCCCTCGACGAGCATCCACTTCCCCAAGCGGCTGCAGGGGCTCGCGATGGGGATCCAGGCGGGCGTGGGCAACTTCGGGGTGTCGGTCGTGCAGTTCGTGGCCCCGTGGATCATCGGCTTTGCGGCGATGGGCACGATTGCCGGCGGGCCGCAGGTCTTCACCAAGGCCGATCTGGTGCGTGACGCGATCGTCGTCACGAAGGACGCTGCCGGCCGGGTCACCGATGTAAGGGCCAGCAAGCCGGAATTGGCTGCCGCCCTGCGGGTCGAGCGGTCCGCTGACGGGGCAGTTTCCGACGTGCGCCTCGATGCCACCGACGGCGTCAAGCGCTTCGAGTCGAAGGTCGAGCGGGATGCCGCCGGCCGGGTGACCGAGGTGAAGAGCACACCGGGTCTGCGCGTGGACCTGAAGCGGAACGATCGCGGCGAACTGACCGACGTGGCCGTGAGACAGGTCGTGCAGCGCCCGCTCTGGTTGCAGAACGCGGCCTTCATCTGGGTGCCGTTCCTGGTCGTGGCCTTCGTGCTCTGCGTGATCTTCCTGCGCAGCGTGGATGTGCCGAGCCGCGGATTCCTCGGGCAGTTCGAGATCCTGTCGAGCCGCAACCGGGCCCGGCTCCACACCTGGAACTGCACGATCACCTACATCTGTTCGTTCGGCTCGTTCTCGGGTTTCTCTGCGGCCTTTCCGATGCTCATCCGCACGCTCTATGGCGGCTTCGACAATGCGCCGGATCCGCTCGCCTACGCCTATCTCGGCCCCTTGATTGGCGGGCTGGTGCGTGTGCTCACTGGCGGACTGTTCGATCGGTTTGGCGGCAGCAAGGGCATGCACTGGACGACGATCGGGCAGATCGCCGGCGTGCTGTTCCTGATCTTCGGCGGCTATCTCACCCCGACGAGCCGCAGCCAGTTCGATGGCTTCCTCTGGGGCATGCTCTGGATCTTCCTGATGACCGGCATCAACAACGCGGCCACGTTCCGGCAGTACCCGATCGTGTTCGCCTACTCGCCGGCCAAGGGCGCGCAGATGCTCGGCTGGACGGGTGCATGGGCGGCGTTCGGTCCGTTCGTGTGGAACGCACTCATCGGGACGTCGATCGACGCCACCGGAACCGTGATTGCCTTCTTCGCCGGCTGCGCGGTGTTCTACGTCTACTCGCTTGGCGTCAATTGGTGGTTCTACACGCGCAAGGGCGCAGAGCGCTTCGACTACGGCAACACGGGCGGCACCTGGTGGGATGCACTGCCCGAGGCCG
Source organism: uncultured Alcaligenaceae bacterium (assembly GCA_964609555.1). Classification (GTDB taxonomy): domain Bacteria; phylum Pseudomonadota; class Gammaproteobacteria; order Burkholderiales; family Casimicrobiaceae; genus Casimicrobium. The sequence goes on from CAZSTF010000010.1 coordinate 21,115, forward strand.
AGCGGGAGCAGATGCGTCGAATCGATCTCAAGCAAGCCTGAGGAACGCGCGATGAACACGGACACCGTTCTCCACATCGGCGCGATCGCCTACGGCGTGCTCCTCATCGGCAGCGTGCTGGTGCGGACGTCGCTCACCGAGGCACTCCGCGTCGACACGCTGTTCCTGCCGGGCGCGAGCGATGCAACCCGACCCCTCAATGCGGTGGTGGGCGCGCTCTTCGCAGGCTACGCGCTCTGGGCGCTCATCCGAACCTGACTACACACGGAGCGACTGCAATGAGTCATTTTCTCGACCGGCTCACTTTCTTCAACCTGCCGAAGGAGCCCTTCGCGGGCGATCACGGACTCACCACGGGTGAGGATCGCACCTGGGAGGACGCCTATCGCAACCGTTGGGCGGCCGACAAGATCGTGCGTTCGACCCACGGAGTCAACTGCACCGGCTCCTGCTCGTGGAAGATCTACGTGAAGGGCGGCATCGTCACCTGGGAGACGCAGCAGACCGACTATCCGCGTACCCGGCCGGACATGCCCAACCATGAGCCGCGCGGCTGTGCCCGCGGGGCTTCGTATTCGTGGTACCTGTACAGTGCGAACCGGCTCAAGTACCCGATGGTCCGCGGGCGCCTGCTCAAGGCTTGGCGCGCGGCGCGCGAGCGCCTCGGGCCGGTCGAGGCGTGGACATCGATCGTGGAGAACGCCGAGCTGCGCCGCGGCTACCAGCGCGTCCGTGGCATGGGCGGCTTCGTGCGCTCGAACTGGGACGAGGTCAACGAGCTGATCGCGGCCGCCAACGTCTACACGATCAAGAAGTACGGTCCCGATCGCGTGATCGGCTTCTCGCCGATCCCGGCCATGTCGATGGTGTCCTACGCCGCCGGGTCACGCTATCTGTCGCTGATCGGTGGCGTCTGCATGAGCTTCTACGACTGGTATTGCGATCTGCCCCCGGCGAGCCCGCAGATCTGGGGCGAGCAGACCGACGTGCCGGAATCGGCTGACTGGTACAACAGCACGTTTCTGATCGCCTGGGGCTCGAACGTGCCTCAGACACGCACCCCGGACGCGCACTTTTTCACCGAGGTGCGCTACAAGGGCGCCAAGACGGTCGCGGTGACGCCCGACTACAGCGAGGTGGCGAAGCTCGCCGACCTCTGGCTCCACCCGAAGCAGGGCACCGACGCCGCGCTCGCGATGGCCATGGGCCATGTCGTGCTGCGCGAGTTCTTCTTCGACCGCCGCGCCCCGTACTTCGACGATTACGCACGGCGCTACACCGACCTGCCCATGCTCGTGCTGCTCGAGGAGCAGACACTGCCGGACGGCCGCACGGTGCGGGTTCCCGGCCGCTACCTGCGTGCGAGCGACTTCAATGGCAAGCTGGGCCAGACGAACAATCCCGACTGGAAGACCCTTGCCTTCGACACCTCGGGCCGGGCGGTGCTGCCCCATGGATCGATCGGCTTCCGCTGGGGGCCGGAAGGTCGCACCGATGGCGGAAAGTGGAACCTCGAGGCCAAGGAGGCGCGCCACGGCAACGAGGTCAAGCTCAAGCTGTCCGTGCTCGAGGACGGGGAGCAGGCGTGGGAGGCGACCGACGTCGCCTTCCCGTACTTCGGAGGCCAGGCCTCGCCGCATTTCTCCTCGAACCCGCGCCCCGGAGACATCAATCTCGCACGCGTGCCGGCCGTTCGCCTGCGTCTCGGCAAGGCGGGGGAGGAGCGGGAGGCGCTCGTGGCCACGGTGTTCGACCTTCAGGCCGCCCAGTACGGCATCGACCGGAGCCTCGGCAGCGGCGCAAGGAGCTACGACGACAACGCACCGTACACGCCGGCGTGGCAGGAGACCATCACCGGCGTGCCCCGTGCGCAGGTGATCGCGGTCGCCCGGCAGTTCGCGGAAAACGCAGAGAAGACGCAGGGGAAGTCGATGATCATCATCGGCGCGGCCATGAACCATTGGTATCACGCCGACATGAACTACCGCGGCGTGATCAACCTGCTCATGCTCTGCGGTTGCATCGGGCAGAGTGGCGGGGGATGGGCGCATTACGTCGGACAGGAAAAGCTGCGCCCGCAGACCGGTTGGTTGCCGCTCGCCTTTGCCTTGGATTGGGCGCGTCCGCCGCGGCAGCAGAACTCGACCAGCTTCTTCTATGCGCATACCGACCAGTGGCGCTACGAGAAGCTGGATGTGAGCGAGGTGCTGTCGCCACTGGCCGATCGCGCCCAGTGGGGCGGCAGCCTGATCGATTACAACGTCCGCGCCGAGCGCATGGGTTGGCTGCCGAGCGCTCCCCAGTTGCGAACCAATCCACTCACGCTCGTGCGGCAGGCGGTCGAACGCGGCCTCGATCCGAAGGATCACGTCGTCCAATCGCTCAAGGAGGGCAGCCTCGAGATGTCCTGTCAGGACCCGGACGCCCCGGAGAACTGGCCGCGCAATCTGTTCGTGTGGCGCTCGAACCTGCTGGGGTCTTCCGGCAAGGGGCACGAGTACTTCTGCAAGCACCTGCTCGGCACCGAGAGCGGCGTGCAGGGCAAGGACCTCGGCAGCGAGGAGGGTCGCCCGACCGAAGTGCGCTGGCACGCCGACGCGCCCGAGGGCAAGCTCGATCTGCTCGTCACGCTCGACTTCCGGATGAGCACGACCTGTCTGTATTCGGACGTCGTGCTGCCGACGGCCTCGTGGTACGAGAAGAACGATCTCAACACGAGCGACATGCACCCGTTCATCCATCCGCTGTCCGCGGCGATCGATCCGGTGTGGGAGTCACGCAGCGACTGGGAGATTTACAAGGGACTCGCCAAGGCGTTCAGCGAGGTCTGTGTCGGGCACCTGGGCGTGGAGAAGGAGGTGGTGCTGACGCCGCTCCTTCACGATACGCCCACCGAGCTCGCGCAGCCCCTGGAGGTGCGTGACTGGAAGCGTGGCGAATGCGAGCTGATCCCGGGCAAGACCGCGCCGCAGATCACGGTGGTCGAACGCGACTATCCTAATGTCTTCCGTCGCTTCACGGCTCTCGGACCGCTGCTGTCGAAACTCGGCAATGGCGGAAAGGGCATTGGCTGGAACACGCAGGACGAGGTCGAGCAGTTGGCCGAGCTGAACGGCCGTGTGCCGGGGGATGGCCCCACGGCCGGTCTGCCGAAGATCGAAACCGACATCGATGCCGCCGAGGTGATCCTGCAGCTTGCGCCGGAGACCAATGGTCACGTCGCCGTGAAGGCATGGCAGGCGCTGTCGAAGGCCACCGGTCGCGAGCATGCGCACCTGGCGCTGCATCGCGAGGACGAGAAGATCCGCTTCCGCGACATTCAGGCGCAGCCGAGGAAGATCATCTCCTCGCCCACCTGGAGCGGCCTCGAGAGCGAGAAGGTGTCCTACAACGCGGGCTACACCAATGTCCACGAACTCATTCCGTGGCGCACGCTGACCGGGCGCCAGCAGTTCTACCAGGACCATCCGTGGATGCGCGCCTTCGGCGAGGGCTTCTCGAGCTACCGCCCGCCGGTGGATCTGAAGACCACCCACGCCGTGCACAACATGCGGCCCAACGGCCACACCGAGATCCTGCTCAACTTCATCACGCCGCACCAGAAGTGGGGCATCCACTCCACCTACAGCGACAACCTGATCATGCTCACGCTGAACCGCGGTGGCACGGTGGTCTGGTTGTCCGAGGTGGACGCGAAGCGCGCAGGCATCGAGGACAACGACTGGGTGGAGCTCTTCAACGTCAACGGTGCGGTCGCGGCGCGAGCGGTGGTCAGCCAGCGGGTCAATCCCGGCATGATCATGATGTACCACTCGCAGGAGAAGATCATCAACACCCCGGGCTCCGAAATCACTGGCGTGCGCGGCGGCATCCACAACTCGGTCACGCGCATCGTGACCAAGCCGACGCACATGATCGGTGGCTATGCGCAACAGAGCTACGGCTTCAACTACTACGGCACGATCGGCACCAACCGTGACGAATTCGTCGTCGTGCGCAAGATGAAGAAGATCGACTGGCTCGACACGCCCCGTGACGACCATCTCGCGCGCGCCTACCAGGCGCAGGGCGAGAACCCGTGATGACGTCGCCAAGCCGGAAGGAGTGATGACATGAAAGTACGCGCACAGATCGGGATGGTGCTCAATCTCGACAAATGCATCGGCTGCCACACCTGCAGCGTGACCTGCAAGAACGTCTGGACGAGCCGTCCCGGGGTCGAATACGCCTGGTTCAACAACGTCGAGAGCAAGCCCGGGATCGGTTATCCCAAGGAATGGGAAAACCAGTCCAAATGGCAGGGTGGCTGGGTCCGCCGCGACGACGGACGACTCGAGCCGCTCCAGGGCGGCCGCTGGAAGCTGCTCATGAAGATCTTCGCCAACCCGAACCTGCCGGAGATCGACGACTACTACGAGCCCTTCACCTTCGACTATGACCATCTGCATGCCGCGCCCGAGATGCAGCACGCGCCCACGGCTCGACCGCGCAGTCTGATTACCGGTCAGCGCATGGAGAAGATCGAATGGGGGCCCAACTGGGAGGAGATCCTCGGTGGCGAGTTCGACAAGCGTTCCCGCGATGCGAATTTCGAGGACATCCAGAGGGACATCTACGGTCAATTCGAGAACACGTTCCTCATGTACCTGCCGCGCCTGTGCGAGCACTGCCTCAATCCGGCCTGCGTCGCCTCGTGTCCGTCGGGCTCCATCTACAAGCGCGAAGAGGACGGCATCGTCCTGATCGATCAGGACAAATGCCGGGGCTGGCGCATGTGCGTCTCCGGATGCCCCTACAAGAAGATCTACTACAACTGGAAGAGCGGCAAGGCGGAGAAGTGCATCTTCTGCTATCCGCGCATCGAGTCGGGCCAGCCGACCGTGTGCTCGGAAACCTGCGTTGGGCGAATCCGCTATCTGGGGGTGCTGCTCTACGATGCCGACCGGATCGCCGAGGCGGCGTCGGTGGAGCGCGATGCCGACCTCTACGAAGCGCAACTCGGCGTATTCCTCGACCCGAATGATCCGTCGGTCATCGAGCAGGCTCGCCGCGACGGCGTGCCTGAAGCGTGGCTCGAGGCTGCGCGCCACAGTCCGGTCTACCGCATGGCCATCGACTGGAAGGTGGCACTGCCCCTGCATCCCGAGTACCGCACGCTGCCGATGGTCTGGTACGTGCCGCCGCTGTCTCCGATCACCTCGGCCGCCAATGCCGGTCACATCGGTGCCAACGGGGCTTTGCCGGACGTGCGCGACCTGCGCATCCCGGTCAAGTATCTGGCCAACCTGCTCACGGCGGGCGACACCGCACCGGTGATTCGCGCCCTCGAGCGAATGCTCGCCATGCGTGCATGGCAGCGCGGCAAGCATGTCGAAGGCCGCACCGATCCGGCCGTGCTCGCCCAGGTCGGTCTCGATGCCGAGACCGTGGAGGCGATGTACCGCGTGATGGCGATCGCGAACTACGAAGACCGCTTCGTGATCCCGTCCACGCACCGGGAGTACGCCGAGAACGCCTTCAACGTGCGCGGCGGTTGCGGTTTCTCGTTCGGCAACGGCTGCAGCGAGGGCGTGACCGAAACCAGTCTCTTTGGCAGCGAGAAGCGGCGCACCATCCCGATCAAGGCGGAGGTCTGAGCATGTTCGCATCCCGTTCCCCTCGTACCATGCGCCACACGCTGCGCGCGCTGGCCTGGCTCCTTCGCTACCCCGATGCCGAATTGCGTCCCGTCCTGCGCGATCTGGCGGATGCCCTTCGCGCCGAGCGCGCACTCTCGCGGATGCGTCTGGCCGAAATCGACGCCTTCGTGGGTTGGCTCGAGCGTCAGCCCGCGCTCCAGGCGGAGGCTGGCTACGTGGAACTGTTCGATCGCGGCCGCGCCACCTCGCTGCATCTGTTCGAGCATGTGCACGGCGACAGTCGCGATCGCGGCGCAGCGCTCGTGGATCTCGCGCAGACCTACGCCCAGGCCGGGCTCGACCTTTCGGGCCGGGAGCTGCCGGATTTCCTGCCGGTGGTGCTCGAGTTCGCGAGCACCCAACCGCCGGAGCGGGCGCGAGAGTTTGTGGCGGAGACCGGACCGGCGCTCGCGCGACTCTTCTCGGCGCTTGTCGAGCGGCAAAGCCCGTACGCCGCGGTCGTGGGTGCCGTGCTTGATCTCGGGGGGCTGCCCACGGAGCGCGTGAGTGTGCCCGCCGAGCCGACGATCGACGAAGACTGGATCGAGCCGGAAGCGTTCGCGGGGTGTTCGTTTTCCGGTCAATCCTCGCCCGCGACCCAGCCGATCCACTTCGTCCGTCAGGGCCGCCCGGCGGCCGCCCGCGAAGGGGCTGCGTCTGTTGCGCAACCGGCTCACTGAAAGGAGTTTCCTGTCATGCACACGCTCCACAGCTTCCTGTTCGCCGTCTACCCCTACATCTGCCTGGCCGTCTTCCTGATGGGCAGCCTCGCGCGCTTCGATCGCGACCAGTACACCTGGAAGAGCGACTCGTCGCAGATGCTGAGGAAGAGCGGCATGCGCTGGGCCAGCAACCTCTTTCACGGCGGGATCCTGTTCCTGTTCTTCGGTCATGCGATCGGTTTGCTCACGCCGCACTGGGTGTACGAGCCGTTCATCACGCCCGCACAGAAGCAATTGCTCGCCGTCGGGGCCGGCGGTGTGGCCGGCGCGTTGTGTTTCGTCGGTCTGACGATGCTCATCTGGCGGCGCATCTTCGACCCGCGGATCCGCCTGACCAGCCACCGCACCGATCTCGCGATCCTGATCATCCTCTGGGTGCAGTTGTGCCTCGGCTTGCTCACGCTGCCCTACTCGCTCGGACACAAGGATGGCTCGGTGATGCTCGCGCTCTCCGCGTGGTCGCAGGGCATCTTCACGTTCCAGCCCAATGCCGCGCTGGTCGAGGGGCTTGACTGGCCCTACAAGGTGCATCTCGTTCTCGGCATGACGATCTTCCTGCTGTTTCCGTTCAGCCGCCTCGTGCACGTGTGGAGCGGCTTTGCGTCGATCGTCTACCTGCTTCGGCCCTACCAGTTGGCACGGAGTCGACGTCTCAACGTGCCCAAGGGGCACAACTTGCCCGAGCGGGCCGGCGCGGAGCGGCCATGAATGCCATCACAAACGGATACCAGCCCGCGGTGAAAGGCGTGACGTTCCCTGGCGCGGAGGATGCGCTCGATGCGGCGAGCCTGCGTGTGCGTGCGCGGCTCGAGCTGCTGCGGCAAGAGGCCATCGCCGAGGGATTGCTGCCGCCAACCGATGACTCCGAGCCCGGGGCGATGACGGCGGCGGCATCGGAAGCGATCGACGCGCTACTCGACCGTGTTGCGCCACCCATCGTTCCAGACGAAGCGGCCTGCCGACGGCATTTCGAGGCGCATCGGGCGCGCTTCGCCCACGGCGAGCGGGTTCGCGCACGGCACATCCTGTTCGCGGTGACACCCGGGGTGGACGTGGCGAAACTCCGACAGCGTGCCGAGGCCTGTCTGCTCGACCTGCGCGCACGTGCCCGTGACGAGGCGGTCGATCGATTCGGGCAGGCCGCCCGCGAGTTGTCGAATTGTCCGAGCGGTCGCGATGGGGGCCAGCTGGACTGGCTGGAAGCGTCCGATTGCGCGCCCGAGTTCGCCCGCGAGCTCTTCGGTCGCAGTGAAGTCGGCGTGCTGCCGCGGCTCGTGCACAGCCGCTACGGACTGCATGTGGTCGAGATCCAGGAACGTCAGGCCGGACGTGTGCCCGCATTCGAAGAGGTCGCCCCGGCCGTGGCGGCCGATCTGTGCCGGCAGCACTTCGGCGAAGCCGTGCGCGGCTACGTGCTCGAACTTGCGCGTCGATCGAAGATCGAAGAGTGAAGCAGGGCGCCTTGACGCAATGTGAACGCCGCCCAGCGCGCTTGCCACGATGAGGGAATGATGACAGACACGGTTTCAGCGGCGGATGCTGCGCCCGCCGTCCTCCCGCCCCAGGACATCGGGGTGGAAGTGCTGCTCGAGAAGTACGCCAAGGGCGACGAACGAAACGCCGAGGATGTGTTCGCCCGTGTGGCATCGGCGTTGGCTGCGGTCGAGCCGCCCGAGCAGCGAGCGCTCTGGGAGGCACGATTCCTGGAGGCGCTTCGCGGCGGCTTCATTCCTGCCGGGCGCATCCAGTCAGCCGCCGGCACGATGCTCGAGGCCACGCTCATCAACTGCTTTGTGCAGCCCGTGGGGGACGCCATCGTGGGCGTGGAAGACGGGCATCCCGGCATCTATGCCGCACTCGCCGAAGCGGCCGAGACCATGCGTCGCGGGGGCGGAGTGGGGTACGACTTTTCGCGCATCCGGCCGCGGGGCGCGCGGGTCGCGGGCACGCAGTCGCAGGCCTCCGGGCCGATCTCCTACATGCGCGTGTTCGACCGATCCTGCGAAACGGTCGAGTCGGCGGGCGCACGCCGCGGCGCCCAGATGGGCGTGCTGCGCTGCGACCACCCGGACATCGAGGAGTTCATTCACGCCAAGGACCACGGTGACCTGCGCAATTTCAACCTCTCGGTTGCGGTGACCGATGCCTTCATGGCCGCGGTCGAGGACGACGGCGAGGTGCGCCTCGTCCATCGCGCGGAGCCCGGTCCGGCGCAGAAGGCGGCCGGTGCCTGGCAACTGGGGGAGGACGCGGGGGGACTGTGGGTCTACCGGACCGTGCGGGCGCGCGACCTGTGGGACCAGATCATGCGCTCGACCTATGACCATGCCGAACCCGGCGTGCTGTTCCTCGACCGCATCAACCGCGACAACAATCTCAACTGGTGCGAGCACATCGCGGCGACCAATCCATGCGCGGAGCAGCCCCTGCCGCCGTACGGTTGCTGCTGTCTGGGCTCGATCGACCTGTCGCGACTCGTCCGGGAACCGTTTGGTGACACGGCCAGCTTCGACTTCGCAGGCCTCGCGCAACGGGCGGCGACGGCAGTGCGCATGCTCGACAACGTGCTCGATGTCACCGTCTGGCCGCTTCCGGCCCAAAGGCGCGAGGCGATGGCCAAGCGACGCATCGGTCTCGGTTTCACGGCGCTCGGCGACGCCTTGGTGATGCTCGGGCTCCGCTACGACACGGCCCCGGCACGCGAGATGGCCGCGCGCATCAGCGAGTGCCTGCGGGATGCGGCCTACGCCGCCTCGGTGGCGCTGGCACGCGAGCGGGGCGCGTTCCCGCTCTTCAATCCCGATCTCTATCTCAGCCCGCCGACGTTCGCCTCGCGTCTGCCGGCGGCCCTCCGCGACGATATCCGCCGCCACGGCATCCGCAACTCGCACCTGCTTTCGATTGCGCCGACGGGCACGATCAGCCTCGCCTTCGCCGACAACGCGAGCAACGGCATCGAGCCGGCATTCTCGTGGCGCTACCTGCGCAAGAAGCGCATGCCTGACGGCACCACGCGCGAGTACACCGTGGACGATCACGCCTGGCGTCTCTTCCACCACCTGTATCCCGATCGCACGCCGGACGCCCCTCTGCCTCACGCGTTCGTCACCGCGCTCGACATGTCTGCGTCCGATCACCTGGCCATGGTGGCTGCGGTGGCGCCCTTCATCGACAGCGCGCTCTCGAAGACGGTCAACGTCCCGGCGGACTACCCCTATGCCGACTTCCAGTCCCTCTACTTCGACGCCTGGCGGGCCGGATTGAAGGGCCTCGCGACCTATCGACCCAACAGCGTGCTTGGGGCGGTATTGAGCGCAGCACCCGAAGCGCCGTCGGCCAATGGCCAAGGCGACGTACCGGCGCCGAATCAACGGCTCACGCTCAAGCCGCTCGCGGCGCCCGTACTCGCATCGCTCGAATGGCCGGGCCGTCCGGATCTGCCCGCGGGCAACGCCGCCTGGACCTACATGATCAAGGCCGGCGAGGCGCAGTTCGCCCTCTTCATCGGAGAGCTGGCCCGTGCGCCCGGTGGGCGTCCGCAGCCGTTCGAGGTCTGGGTCAATGGTGCCGAACAGCCCCGGGCCCTGGGAGCGGTGGCGAAGACGCTGTCGATGGACATGCGGGCGAACGACGCCGCGTGGCTGCGGCTCAAGCTTGACGCGTTGTGCCGCCTGCCCGGAGAGCATGCCGTCGAGACCGCCTTTCCGCCCCACGGCGAGCGGCGGATGTTTCCGGGGGTTGCCGCGGCGGCCGCAGCGGTGGTGCGCTGGCGCTGCGAGGCGCTTGGTCTTTGGGATGAACCGACGGCATTGGCGCGACCGACCCCGGTGCTCGATGCGTTGTTCGCGCGAGAAGAGCCTGAGACCGGCCCGTCGGGAACCATGGCCTGGATGGTCGATGTGGACAACCCCGCTGCAGGCGAACGCTTCTCGATGACACTCAAGGAGGTCGAACTGATCGACGCCACAGGCCGTGCGGTGCTGCGGCCGTGTGCGGTGGCCTTTTCCGGCCACTACCCGCGGGCGCTCGATGCCCTCGCGCTGCTGCTGTCATTCGACATGCGGGTCATCGACCCGGCGTGGATCGGGATGAAGCTGCGCAAGCTGACCGACTATGCCGAGCCGCTCGGGCAGTTCATGGCGCCTGTTCCCTGCAGCCGTGCGGGCGAGGCGAGGCAGCGCCTCTGGCCGTCGACCGTGGCCTATCTCGCACGGCTCATCATCCACCGCTACCGGATGCTGGGCATCCTCGACGGCGACGGCTATCCGGTGGTCGAGATGGGCGTGCTCGCAGCGCCATCACCGGGCCTCCCCAGCCGGGTCATGGCGGGACGTCGATGTCCCGAGTGCGGCAACGCGACGCTGATCGATCGCGATGGGTGCGACTTCTGCACCGCGTGCGGCTACGTGGGTGTCTGCGGCTGAGGGGACGCATGAACGTGTCAGGACTGCCGTTTCCCGGCCATGCGTCTCCCGATGCGGGCGTGGACGAGCCGTTCGAATTGCTTGCGGCCTGCCACGATCGCGCGGAGCATCATCTGTGCCTGCTCGAACGCCTCGTCACGCACCTCGAATCCACCGGGGGCGACGACGAGGCCCGCCGCGCATTTGCGTCCCTCGAACGCTACTTCACCGTGGCCGCGCCGCTCCACTTCGAGGATGAGGAACTGCACCTTCTGCCCTTGCTGGAAGTCTCCCGCGATTCCGCCTTGGTCGCCGCGTGCGCACGCATCCGCGAGGATCACGCGCAGTTTGCGAACGCGTGGCGTGCGCTGTCCACATCGATCGCCGAGCACCTTGCAGACGGCGGCGCGACGGCCACCATGCCGGGTCTCCGCGAGCAGGTCGCGCACTACGTCGCGGCACACCGCGCCCACATTGCGCTCGAGGATGACCTCATCTTTCCCGAAGCGGAGCGGCGCGCAGGCTCCCACCTGATCTCGGACATGTCGGCCGACATGCTGGCGCGCCGCCGGGGCTGAAGGCGCTCAGTCCGATCCACCCGTGGCGGGCTGGGGATGATCCCGATCTGGCCGGTGCCATGGGTCCACGTGCGTGAGCAGGTTCAGCACGCGGTGCCGCTCCATCACCCGGCGGCGCGCCTCCACCGCAATGTCGTGCCCGGCCTCGACGGTGAGGTCGGCATCCACCTCGATGTGCACGTCCGCGATCAGCATGTCGCCCATCTTGCGGGTGCGCAGGTCGTGCACGGCACGCACGCCGGGCGTGCCTTCGACGGTCTTTCGGATGGCCTCGGTCTCGGCCTCGTCCGCGCCCCGATCCATGAGGTCGTGCAGTGCGTCCCAGGCGAAGCGCGCGCCCATGCGCAGCACCATGAGGCCCACGATCAGCGCCGCGATCGGGTCGAGGATCGGATAACCGGCCAGCGAGCCGGCGATCGCGAGCGCGACGACCAGGCTCGATGCGGCGTCCGAGCGTGCGTGCCAGGCATTCGCCACGAGCAGCGTGGACTTCACGCGCTTGCCGATCGCGAGCATGAAGCGGAACAGGAGTTCCTTGGCGATGAGCGTGCCCACGGCTGCGGCGAGCGCGATCACGCTCGGCGGCGGGACGGTCTCGGGCGCGATGACCTTCTGGCCCGCGCTCCAGAGCATGCCGCCGCCGACGGCCACGAGAATCGCGCCCAAGGCAAGCGAGGCCGCGGTTTCGTAGCGATGGTGACCATAGGGGTGATCGGCGTCCGCCTCCTTGCGTGCGAGGCGCGTGGCGACCAGCACGATGGCGTCGGCAAAGAGGTCCGAGAGCGTGTGGATGCCGTCGGCGACCAGGGCCTGAGAGCGCGTGGCGAGGCCGATGGCGATCTGCGCCGCGGACAGCACGAGATTGACCGCGACACTGGTCCAGGTCGAGCGGGCGATCGCGCGTGTGCGCTCGGCGTCGGTGACGCCGGGCGAGGCTTCGGTCTCGTGGTCTTCGATGATCTCGCGGATGGCCATGAAGCTCATTCTAGGAATGCACCGTGTGTCGGTCGCGTGACGTGCGTCAGCCCTCCTTGAACAAGTCGTAGTAGGGGCGGGAGACGACGAGGCGCGTGTCGTGATCGCGCAGATGGACGACCAACCGCTCGGTGTCCTCGCGGACGGCGCGCTCGATGGCGTGCACGCGGACGATCGTGCCCCGGTGGATGCGCCAGAACTGCTCGGGATCGAGCGCGGTCTCCAAGTCCTTGAGCGGCGTGCGGACGTGCCACTCGCCACCGCGCGTGACGATGCGGGTGTATTTCGTATCGGACTGGAAGAACAGCACGTCGTCGATGTGGATCAGGCGCGTGGTGTTGCCCGAGTGCGCCCTGAGCCAGGTCAGCCGCCTGCCGGACGCCTCGCGCGCGAGCAGTCGCTCGAGCAGGTGCGAGAGGTCGGGGGGCGTGACGGCGGGCTGCGCATCGAGACGCGCGCGAAGCCGGCTCACCGTCTCGGCCAGCCGCTCGCGTTCGATCGGCTTGAGCAGGTAATCCGCCGCTCCGGCGCGGAAGGCCTCGATCGCATACTCGTCGTAGGCGGTCACGAACACGACATGCGCGCGGCCGCCGATGCGTGCGGCGACTTCCAGCCCGGACGCGCCGGGCATGCGGATGTCGAGAAACGCGATCTGTGGCTGAAGCGCTTCGAAGCGCTCGATCGCGGTCAGGCCGTTGTCGCACTCGGCCACGATGTCGAGTTCGGGCCAAGCCTCATCGATGAGCTTTCGGGCGCGGCCGAGCATGAGCGGCTCGTCGTCGGCGATGAGGGCGGTGATGCGTGCGGTCATGGCGACTCCGGGATGCAGGCGATGAGGTGATTCACGGTGCGGTCGGTGCGGTCGGTGCAAGCGGCAAACGCAGTCGCGCGACGGTGCCTTGGGGAGAACGTTCCACGAGCTCGAATCCTGCTGCGTCGCCGAACAGTGCCTGAAGCCGGTCGCGGAGGTTGGCGAGCCCGACGCCTCCATCGGGGCGAGGCGGGCGCGATCCGCGCACCGAAAGGCCCAGACCGCTGTCGGCCACGTCGATCAGGAGATCGTTGCCGGCCTGGGTTGCGCTGAGCACGATCTCGCCCCCGGCCGGTGAGGGTTCGATCCCATGCTTGATGGCGTTCTCGGCCAAGGTGATGACCATGGCGGGTGGCATGCGGCAGTCGGCCAGCGCGGCGGGCAGGTCGATGCGGAAGGCCAGTCGTCGTCCCATGCGCACCTGCATGACGCTCAGGTAGGCCTGTGCCATCTCGAACTCCGCGCCAAGCGTGGTTTCGGCGTTCCGCAGGCTGGCCAGGCCGCCGCGCAGGAAGCGGATCAACGCGGCCGTCAGCGCCGCGGCGTCGGGCGCACGCTCCTCCGAGAGTTCCTGGATGCTGGCGAGCGTGTTGAACAGGAAGTGCGGCTCCACCTGCGCCTGAAGGAGCCGCAGCTGCGCGTCGACCAGCTGGCGCGCCTGACGCTCGGCCACCGCCTGCTGTGCGAGCTGGCGGTTGCGCTCTTCGAGCTGGCGCCGACGGAGCAGCAGCAGCACCACTGCGACGAGCGCAAAGAGCAGCCCGATGACGGTTCCGGCGATCAGCACCTTGCCCAGGACGCCGCCCGCGAGCGACTCGAGCGTGAAGAAGTCGGCCACGCTGCCGTGGCGGACCCAGCGCCCGAACAGCCCGCCGACCATCGCGCCAGCGAGGGTGATGAGCGCCACCTTGACCAACGTGACGGGGGCACTCTTGAACTTGCCCGGACTGAACCACGCGGCGATGCCGACCTGGAGCATGCCGAGCAGGATGACCGCACTGATGAGCCAAGCGAACCCGACATCCGCTTCCGGCAGTGTTGCCTGCAGTGCGAGCGCACCGAGGGCCCAGAGCGCGAGCAGCGCGGCGACCACGGCCACGCGATGGCGGCGCAGGAAGGTGTCCATTGCATCGGCGTCGCGTTGCTGCTCCGGCGTCAGTCGGGCTCGGCACCAGGCTTCGAATCGGCGGTAGGCGTTCATGGCCACGCGAGCATAGGGCGTGCGACGGGCCTTGTGCCTTGCGCGTGTGACGGATGACGAGTTGCGGCGACCAAGCCCCGGACGGCAACGACGGACGGCCATCGGCAGCAACGAAAAAGCCCCGCCGAAGCGGGGCTTGTGGGACTCGCGACTCTCGCCCGAATCCCGTCTCCGGGATCCGCGCCCCCGCGCCGGGGAGAGGACCTTCTGTGGAGGCGCGGCGCGGGGGACGGAAGCGGTGGCCAGCGGATCAGCGGTTGTAGGCGGTCTCGCCGTGCGAGACGATGTCGAGGCCTTCGCGCTGCTCGTCGTCGGTGACGCGCAGTCCGACGATCAGATCGGCGATCTTGTAGGCGATGAAGGCAACCACGGCCGACCAGACGATCGTGATGACCACGCCCTCGGCCTGGATCAGCACCTGGCTCGCGATCGAGAAGTCGGGCTTGCCGGTGCCGCCGAGCGACGGCGCCGTGAAGACACCCGTGAGCAGCGCACCGACGATGCCGCCCAGGCCGTGGACGCCGAAGACGTCGAGCGAGTCGTCCGCACCGAGCATCTTCTTGAGTCCGGTCACGCCCCAGAGGCAGATGAAGCCAGCCAGCGCGCCGATGATGAGCGCCCCCATCGGGCCCACCGAGCCGCAGGCCGGCGTGATGGCGACGAGGCCGGCGATCGCGCCCGAGGCGGCACCGAGCATCGAGGCCTTGCCCTTGAAGAAGGCCTCGCCCACGCACCAGGCGAGCACGGCAGCTGCTGTGGCAAAGAGCGTGTTCACGAAGGCGAGCGCTGCACCCGAGGTCGCCTCGAGGTTCGAGCCCGCGTTGAAGCCGAACCAACCCACCCAGAGCAGCGAGGCACCGACCATGGTGAGCGGCAACGAGTGCGGCGGAATCGCCTCCTTGCCGTAGCCGAGGCGCTTGCCCACGAGATACGCGCCCACGAGGCCCGCGATACCGGCGTTGATGTGAACCACCGTGCCGCCCGCGAAGTCGAGCGCGCCCTTGCCGAGCAGATAGCCGCCCGGGCCCCAGACCATGTGGGCAATCGGGATGTAGCAGAAGGTGAACCAGAGCGCCGTGAAGATCAGCACGGCCGAGAACTTGATGCGCTCGGCGAACGAGCCCACGATGAGGGCGCAGGTGATACCGGCAAAGGTCGCCTGGAAGGCGATGAAGACGAACTCCGGCAGCTTGACGTCCGCCGTGAACGTGTCGGCGAGCGAGTCGCCGTTCACGCCGGCCAGGAACAACTTCGACAGGTTGCCGATGATCTTGCCTTCACCGCCAAACGCGAGCGAGTAGCCATAGATCGCCCACAGCACAGTGACGAGCGAGAACACCACCATCACCTGCATGAGCACCGAGAGCATGTTCTTGGAGCGCACCAGGCCACCGTAGAACAGGGCAAGGCCGGGCAGCACCATGAGCAGCACGAGCAGCGTGGCGGTCATCATCCAGGCGACGTCGCCCTTGTGCACGGTGGGCTTTGCGGCTTCGGCCGGTTTGGCCTCGGCCGCCGGTGCTGCCGCGGGCGCGGGGGTGGTCGCTGCGGCCGGCGCAGCGGCATCCGCCGGCTTCGCATCGGCAGCGGGTGCCGCTGCGGGCGCCGTTGCCGGAGCAGGAGCGGGCGACTGGGCGAGGGCGTCGGTCGCCGTCGCGAGCGGGATCAACGTGGCCACGGCCAGGGTAGCCGCAGCAAGGAGCGTTCTGAGTTTGGTCATGTGCATTCCCCGGATATCAAAGAGCTTCGGCGCCCGTCTCGCCGGTGCGGATGCGGACGACCTGCTCGAGGTCGAACACGAAGATCTTTCCGTCACCGATCTTGCCGGTGTTGGCGGCCTTCTCGATGGCCTCGACGACCTGGTCGAGCAGGTCGGACTTGATCGCGACCTCGACCTTCACCTTGGGCAGAAAGTCGACGACGTATTCAGCGCCGCGGTAGAGCTCGGTGTGGCCTTTCTGGCGGCCGAAGCCCTTGACCTCGGTGACGGTGATGCCCTGCACGCCCACGGCGGCCAGGGCTTCACGCACTTCGTCGAGCTTGAACGGCTTGATGATTGCGCTCACGAGTTTCATGGTGGATTCCTTCCGGGTGTCCTTCCTTGGAGGCGGCGCTCAGAAGCTGAGCGTGTACTTGACCAGCGCGTAGGGCGTGGTCTTGCCCACGAACTTCTTGCCGAAGGGCGTGTAGAAGCTCTTGTCCGCGTCGGTGAAGGTCACCCCACCCTCGGCCGAGAGGCCATTGCCGAAGTCGTAGCCCAGCGCGACCTTGCCGTCGCTGTAGGTGGCATCCCCGCCTGCCGGGCCCTTGATCTTCTGGCGACCGGCATGCAGCGTGAGCGTCACGTTGTCCATCACCGGGATGGCGGCCGTCAGGTCGAGGTAGTAGGAGTTCTTCGAATCCGGGTTGCCGAAGGTGTTGGTCACCGCATGGGAATACTTGAGCGTGACGAACTTCCAGCCGCCCGCGAGGTAGACCTCCGTCGTGTCGGGGTTGACTGCGCCCGCGGCCGTGGTGCCGGTGTACTCGTAGCGGAGCACACCGATGTCGTAGCTGAAATCGCCGACCGTGTTCTTGAAGCCGCCGTAGAGGTCGATTTCCGCGCGGCCATTCGAGATGCCGAAATCCTTGAGCCAGCGGATGTTGGAGGCCCAGGCCCCGACGTAGAAGCCGCTCTCATGGCTCCAGTCGGCACCGGCCTGGAACGCGGGCTTGTAGTCAGTCTGCGCGAGACCGCGGAAGATGTAGGAGGTGGCCACCCCCGCGTTCACGGAAAAGTCGGCGGACGCGGCGGTCGCGAGCCCGCCGCAGAGGACGGCGGCCAGAATCTTCACCCCAGGTGTGCTTCGCTTCATGTGATCTCCATTGAAGTTGACGAACGAACGGACAGTCCACATTCGCAATCGCCGTGCCAGAGATCAGGATGCGTTGATGAGGGGTATCGGACATCGCATCGCGGCTTTGTGAATAAGGATGCACCGGTTCGGGGCGGGCAGCGCTCGGGCTTTCCGACGTCTGCTTTTGCGCACCAGCGCAGTGCGCCCGCGGCCGAACCCGTTTGCTAGACTGGCTCCATGACGTTTGATGAACTGGTCGCCCAGCTTCGGGACATTGCCGCGAGCAGTCCGGGCGAAGAACTGCAGAAGAACCTCCGGGCGACGCTCGCTGCCGGGCTTGCCCGCATGGACGTGGTGACCCGGCAGGATTTCGAGATCCAGCGTGCGATGCTCGATACGCTGCGCGAGCACGTCGACGCGCTGACGCGCCAGGTCGAGGCGCTGGAAGCCCGACGCAGCTGGGAGGACGGAGGCGGTGGGCGATGATCGACGCGGGCCCGGCGCGGACGCGGCTCGACGTCGCGCTCTTCGAGCGCAGCTACCCCATCCACATTGGCGCGGGGGTGCTCGGCGACGCCGCGCTCTATGCGCCCCATGTCAAGGGCGAACTGGCCCTGGTCAGCAACGAGACGGTGGCACCGCTCTTCGCCGAGCCGGTGCGTCGGGTTGCGCAGACGCTTGGGCGTCGGCTGGTTGAGGTCGTGCTGCCCGACGGCGAGGCGTACAAGACCGCGGAATCGCTGGACCGCATCTACAGCGCGCTGCTCACCGCACGCTGCGATCGCAAGACCACCCTCATCGCCCTGGGCGGCGGCGTCATCGGTGACCTCGCCGGGTATGCCGCGGCGACCTACCAGCGTGGCATCGCCTTCATCCAGGTGCCAACGACCCTGCTTGCCCAGGTGGATTCGTCGGTTGGCGGCAAGACCGCGATCAACCACCCGCTCGGCAAGAACATGATCGGCGCCTTCCATCAGCCGGTCGCCGTGCTGTCCGACACGGCGGCGCTCGCCACGTTGCCGCCGCGGGAATACGCCTGCGGGCTCGCGGAGATCGTCAAGCACGCGCTCATCTTCGATGCCGGGCATCTGGCGGAGCTCGAACGCGATGCCGACGCGCTCATGGCGCGCGAGCCGGCGGTGCTCGCACGGGTCATCCGGCGTTCCTGCGAACTGAAGGCCGCCGTCGTCGCCCAGGACGAGCGCGAAACGCTCGGCCTCAGGGCGCTGCTCAATCTGGGGCACACCTTCGGCCATGCGATCGAGACCGAGATGGGCTACGGCGTGTGGTTGCACGGCGAAGCGGTGGCTGCGGGCTGCGCGCTTGCAGCGCGGCTGTCAGCCGAGCAGGGCACACTGTCTGAGGCTGACGTCCTTCGGATCGAACGGCTTTTCCAGCGCTTCGACCTGCCCGTCCGTCCGCCCGAGGTGCCCGCCGAGCGCCTGGTCGAGCACATGACGCGTGACAAGAAGAACGAGGGCGGGCGGGTCACGCTCGTGCTGCTCGAGGCGATCGGCAAGGCGCGGCTCGACCGGAGCTTCACCGCCGACGCCTTGGCTGCCTTCATCCGGCGCGTGCAGGCCTGTCCCGCCACGGCTTGACGGGGCTTGCTGCCGCTTGACGCGGATCACGTTGTGGGTGGACGTCTCGCCCCAAACTGGCCCGTCGTGTCCATTTTGCTTTTGATCGGGAATCCCCATGGCCAGCGACATCCTCCATCTGCCCTGCCCGCATTGCGGCAGCCTGAACCGCGTGCCCGCCTCGCGGCTCGAGGACAACCCGAACTGCGGCAACTGCCACGAGCGGCTCTTCGACGGGCACCCAGTGGAACTCACCGAGTCGGCGTTCGAGACCCATCTCGCGAAGAGCGAAATCCCGTTGCTGGTCGACTTCTGGGCCCCGTGGTGCGGCCCCTGCCGGATGATGGCGCCGCAGCTCGAGGTGGCCACGCGCCGTCTCGAGCCGCGTGTCCGGGTGGCCAAGCTCAACACCGAAGACGCACCCGCAGCCGCCGCCCGCTTCGGCATCCGCAGCATCCCCACGCTCGTGCTGTTCGAGCGCGGACGCGAGGTGGCCCGCACGAGCGGCGCGATGCAGTCGGACGCGATCGTGCACTGGGCGCTCGGGCATACGAGCGACTGAGGTCGCTTTCGGGGTGCCGCGACGACGCCCAGTCGATCGGGCAGAATGGACCGAACGGTTAACGCGCACGACCCGCCCCGCCTTCCTTGCATGCCCGCACGAAGCACGTCGAAGACTCCCCCAAAGGCCCCGTCGGTCACATCGTCCACGCGACGACGTTCGGCGGTGCGAACCAACGATCCCGAGCGGACCCGTGCCGACATCCTGCGGGCCGCGGCGGATGAGTTCTCGGAGCACGGTCTCGATGGTGCTCGGATCGACGCGATCGCGGACGCGACGTCGACCAGCAAGCGGATGATCTATTACTACTTCGAGAGCAAGGAGTCCCTCTACCGCGCAGTGCTGGAGGACGCTTATGCCTCGATGCGCGCGCGCGAAGGCGAACTGCATCTCGACGAGCTCGACCCGGTCGCTGCCCTGCGGCGGCTGGTGGCCTTCACGTTCGATCATCATGCGGCCGATCCGAGCTACATCCGTCTCGTGATGAACGAGAACATGCAGCGTGGCCGACACCTCAAGGCCAGTCGGACCATCCAGCGCATGAACGTCCCGGCGATCGCGGCCGTGGCGCGGCTCTACGAGCGCGGTGTCGCGCAGGGTGTATTCCGTCCGGGGCTCGATCCGATTGATCTGCACGCCTCGATCTCGGCGCTGTGCTTCTTCAACGTGTCGAATCGGCACACGTTCGCGCTGATCTTCAAGTACGACTTCGCATCGCGTGAGGTCATGGCTCGTCGCCGGGCAGCGGTTGTCGAGATGATCGAGCGCTACGTGCGCGTCTGATCACGATCGCGCGGCCCCCCGGTCGCCGCCCAAACGGCCGCCAAGTCGGCTCGTGCCAGACATGGAAGATGGGTCTTGCAAAAAAACTAACCGGTTAGTACATTTTGCGCCGGGGACAGGTGCCCCGTAACCGGCGGACGGCAACACAACAGCAAGGAGGACGCCCGTGCAGCCATGGTTGGACCGCTACTGTCGCGTGCTCGGCTGGGGCTGCGTGCTGGCCCTCGGCCTCATGGTCGTGCTTGTGTTCGGCAACGTCGTGCTCCGCTACGGCTTCAATTCCGGCATCGCGCTGTCGGAGGAGCTGTCGCGCTGGCTGTTCGTCTGGATGATCTTCATGGGTGCGATCATCGCAGTACGCGAGAGGACGCATCTCGGCACCGACGTGGTGGTCAGCCGCCTGAGTGCACGCAACCGTCACTGGGCGCGCAGGGTGTCGACGCTGGTCGCGGCCCTGCTTTGCGGGCTCATGCTCGTCGGCAGCTGGCAGCAGACGCGGATCAACCTGGGCTCGCTCAGCGCCGTGATGGAGGTGCCCACCGGCTGGCTCTATGCGAGCGGTGT
>CAZSTF010000011.1:0-39198 GCA_964609555.1 uncultured Alcaligenaceae bacterium
GGACGGCCGAAAACCCGCTCGCCGTTCTCGTGCGCGACCTTGCGTGCGATCTCGGGCGGGAGCTGGGCAAGCCAGCCGCGGTAGTAGGCCATGATCTCGTCGTACTGCGCCCAGCGGCTGTTCACCCAGGCGTCGGAGCCGAGCAGGAAGCGGTCGCCATGCTCGGCGAAGAGCGCGCGCCACGCGGGCGTGAGCCGGCCGTCCTCGGTGATGTCGTTGCGGTAGGAGAGCTCGCCCATCAGATGCCGGTGGCGGCGCATCCACTCGGCCACGCGCATCGTGGGCACGGAGAACCCCGTGTGTGCCCAGATCACCCGCGCCTCGGGGTCGAGCCGGAAAATGGTCTCGAGCGCCGCCTCGTCGCAGTGCGCGTGGAGCCAGAGCCCGTGCTTCTTCGCAAAGGCCACGATCTGCGCGAACTCGGGCGCGTTGGCCTGCTCGCCATAGAGGTGGAATTCACCGATGCCCCGGACCTGGCCCGCAAAGAAGCCGCGTGTGAACTCGCGTTCGATCATCGCGACGATCTCGGGATTGCGAAACCAGGTGCCATAGTCCGCGCGGTCGCGATAGACGCGGATGAAGGGCACGACCGCAAGCTCGGGATACGCCGTCCGCGCGGCCCGCGCGATGCGCTCGGAGCCGGCATTCGGCCGCGAGTTCGCGAGGATCGTGCGCACGCCGTTGCGCCGGAAGCGTTCAAGCACCTGCGCGGGCGGATAGGCTTCGAATGCCTCGTCGTTGTAGTGCATGTGTGCATCGAAGATCGGCAGCGCCGCCGACGTGGACGCCTGCGCCCAGCCTGCGACGGCGAGGAGCCCTGCGGCGAGCGTCGTGACGAACGTGCGAATGATCATTGCTTGGCCCATCCCTTGCTGCGCTCGACGGCGCGTGCCCAGCCTGCCATGCGTTCGGCCGCACGCTCGCGCGCGAGCGTGGGCTCGAACACGCGATCCACGGCCCAGTTGGCTGCGATGTCGCGCTCGTCCTTCCAGAACCCGACCGCGAGCCCTGCGAGGTAGGCTGCACCGAGCGCCGTCGTCTCGAGCACCTTCGGGCGGATCACGGGCACGCCGAGCAGATCGGCCTGGATCTGCATGAGCAGGTTGTTCGCGGTGGCCCCGCCATCGACCCGAAGCTCGGTGAGCCGCGTGCCGGCGTCGCGCTCCATCGCAAGGAGCACTTCGGCCGACTGGAAGGCGATCGATTCAAGCGCCGCGCGGGCGATGTGGGCGATCGTCGAGCCGCGCGTGAGCCCAAGGAGCGCACCGCGCGCGTAGGCGTCCCAATGCGGCGCGCCAAGGCCCGTGAACGCAGGCACAAGGTAAAGCCCCCCGGCGTCCGGCACCTCGGAGGCGAGCGCCTCCACCTCGGCTGCGGTCTTGACGGCCCTGAGGCCATCGCGGAGCCACTGCACGACCGCGCCACCGATGAAGACCGAGCCTTCCAGCGCGTAGGTCGGTGTACCTCCGGCGTGTTGCCACGCCGTGGTCGTGAGCAGGCGGTTCGTGCTGGCCACCGGGGTCGCGCCGGTGTTGAGCAGCAGAAAGCAGCCGGTGCCGTAGGTGTTCTTGGCCATGCCCGGCCGGTGGCAGGCCTGCCCGAAGAGGGCCGCCTGCTGGTCGCCGGCCACACCGGTGATCGGGATCTCCGTCTCGCCGACCCGGGCGCGGCCGAACTCGCCCGAGGAGGGGCGCACCTCGGGCAGCACCGCGCGCGGGATGCGAAAGAGCGCGAGCAATTCGTCATCCCAGGTGTTCGTGTGGATATTGAAGAGGAGTGTCCGGCTCGCGTTCGACGGATCGGTCGCGTGCACGCGACCGCCGGTCAGGTTCCAGATGAGCCAGCTGTCGATCGTGCCGAAGGCGAGTTCGCCCGCCTCCGCTCGCGCCCGCGCGCCGGGCAGGTGATCGAGCAGCCAGGCGAGCTTGGTGCCCGAGAAGTAGGCATCGAGCACGAGCCCGGTCTTCTGCTGGATGCACTCGGCATGGCCGTCGGCGCGCAGGCGGTCGCAGTCGGGCGCGGTTCGGCGGTCCTGCCAGACGATCGCGCGGGCAAGCGGCGCGCCGGTCGCCCGGTCCCAGAGCACGGTCGTCTCGCGCTGGTTCGTGATGCCGATTGCGGCCACGTCGTTTGGTGCGACGCTGGCCTGACCGAGCACGGCCTCGAGTACGGCCTGCTGCGTCTCCCAGATCTCCCGGGCATCATGCTCGACCCAGCCGGGTGAGGGGAAGTGCTGGCGGAATTCGCGCTGCGCGACGGCGCGAACGCTTCCGGCGTGATCGAAGAGGATCGCGCGGGACGAGGTCGTGCCCTGATCGAGCGCGAGGATGGTGCGGGTCATGGGGATTCCTTGTTGCGACGCCCAAGCGTTGCGCCGCGCCTCCTTACAATCGGCTCAGTCTGCCAGCAAGCGGACGTGATGCCAACCGCGTCGGCCCGCACCCGGGTGTCACGTCTCCCTCCGAACGGAATGCCGCTTTCCCCGCCCGCCCCGCGCGAACGCCTCCATTTGCGCCGAGTCACCTACGAGGGCTATCGGCGCGGCGATGGTCTCTTCGACATCGAGGCGCGGCTCGTCGACACGAAGGATCACCCCTATCCCTTGGCCACGGGCGACCGCACGCCGGACCAGCCGGTGCACCAGATGCTGGTGCGGGTGACGATTGACACCGGCTTCAACGTCGTCGAGATCGAGGCAAGCACCGAGGACATGCCCTATCCGGGCCACTGCAACACGATCACGCCCGCCTATCGGAAGCTCATTGGCGCGAATCTGATGCGCGGCTTCCGGAAGGCGATCGCCGAGCACATGGGGGGTGTTGCGGGCTGCACCCATATCTCGGAGCTGCTCGGCTACCTGCCGACCGCGGCCGTGCAGACCTTTGCCGGGCTGCGCCGCGAGACCGAGCAGTGGGGCGACCGAAAGCCGTTCCAGCTCGATGCCTGTCATGCACTCCGAACGGACGGCGAGGCGGTGCGGCTCTACTACCCGAAGTGGTACGTCCGGGCAATGCACGACGCAAGCTGAGCGGTCGCTCGGCCCATCCTGCTTTGCCATGATTTTTAGGCATGAGGGTTTGCCGGGCCGTGCGGATGGGATGTCTCCGTCGTCCGGCAAAATTCAGGAATTGAGCGAATAACCCCCGGGGGACCGACAGCGTGAAAATTCACGAGTATCAAGGCAAACAGATCCTGCGCGAATTCGGCGTACCGGTGCCGCGGGGCATCCCCGCCTTTACGGTGGAGGAGGCGGTCAAGGCTGCGGAAGAGCTGGGCGGGCCCGTCTGGGTGGTCAAGGCCCAGATCCACGCCGGTGGCCGTGGCAAGGGCGGTGGCGTCAAGGTGGCCAAGTCGATCGACGAGGTCAGGGAGCGTGCGAGCCAGATCCTCGGCATGCAGCTCGTCACGCATCAGACCGGGCCCGAGGGCCAAAAGGTCCGCCGACTGCTCATCGAGGAAGGCGCCGACATCAAGAAGGAGCTTTACCTCTCGCTGGTCGTCGATCGCGGCACCCAGCGCGTGGCGCTGCTCGCGTCGAGCGAAGGCGGCATGGACATCGAAGAGGTCGCCCACCGCAATCCCGACGCGATCAAGAAGGTCTTCATCGATCCTGCGGCCGGGCTGACACCCGCCCAGTGCGACGAGGTCTCAGCCGCGATCGGCATTCCCGAGTCGGCGTATGGCGACGCGCGCAGTGTCATGCTCGGGCTGTACCAGGCCTTCGTCGAGAAGGATGCGTCGCTTGCCGAGATCAATCCGCTGATCCTCACCGGAGACGGTCGCGTCGTTGCGCTCGACGCAAAGTTCAACTTCGACGCGAATGCGCTCTTCCGTCACCCGGACATCGTGGCGATGCGCGATCTCGACGAGGAGGATCCTGCCGAGATCGAGGCATCGAAGTTCGATCTGGCCTACATCTCGCTCGATGGGGACATCGGCTGCCTGGTCAATGGCGCAGGTCTTGCCATGGCGACGATGGATACGATCAAGCTCTACGGCGGGGAGCCCGCGAACTTCCTCGACGTGGGCGGTGGAGCAACCACCGAGAAGGTGACCGAAGCGTTCAAGATCATGCTTCGGAACCCCAACCTGAAGGCGATCCTCGTCAACATCTTCGGCGGCATCATGAAGTGCGACACGATCGCCGAAGGCGTGGTCGCTGCCTCGCGTGCCGTGGGATTGAAGGTCCCGCTCGTCGTGCGCATGAAGGGCACGAACGAAGACCTCGGCAAGGAGATCCTCGCCAAGAGCGGCTTGCCGATCATCACTGCGAACAACATGGCGGAGGCGGCAGAGAAGGTCGTGGCTGCCGCACGCGGAGCCTCTGTCGCACCCGCTGCTGCGCCGGCTGCCCCATCCGCAAAGCCAACTGTGGCGCCCGCGCAGGCGGCGGCCAGCGCCCCGGCTGCGCGTGCCGCGGCGAGTCCAGCCGCGCCTGCCGCAACGGCAAGCGCGGATCAACCGCTCCAGCCGTCCGCGCCGATGGCGGGCTGGATGATCTGGGTTCTCGTGGTCGTGGGCGTCGTGATCGCGGCGTTGGCGATCCGCGAGTTCGCCGGAAGCAAGCCCGCGCCCGCGATATCCGCGCCCATCAAGCCCGCTGAATCGGCCGCACCCGCCGCTCAGGGTGCGCCTGTGGGCGCGCCCACATCGGGTTCTGCCCCCGCACCCGCGGGAGATGCGGCCAAGTCGGCGGACACGTCGTCAACCGCGGCTACGCCTGCCGCGTCCGCTACGCCAGCAGCAGCTTCGCCCACGCCGACGCCTGCACCGGAGGCGGCGCCTGCAAGCGGCGCGCCTGCCGCTCCCGCGTCTCAAGCGCCGGCGTCCGCCGACCCCGCGCCCAAGAAATAACCCGAGAGAGAGCCATGTCCATCCTCATCAACAAGGACACCCGTGTCATCACCCAAGGCATCACGGGCAAGACGGGTCAGTTCCACACCAAGGGCTGCCAGGCCTATGCGAACGGCAAGCACTGCTTCGTCGCGGGCGTCAACCCGAAGAAGGCGGGTGAGCAGTTCGAGGGCATCCCGATCTACGCGACCGTGGCCGAGGCCAAGGCGGCCACGGGGGCGACCGTCAGCGTGATTTACGTGCCGCCGGCCGGCGCGGCCGCGGCCATCGACGAGGCGGTGGATGCCGATCTCGATCTGGTCGTCTGCATCACCGAGGGCATTCCGGTGCTCGACATGCTCCGTACGCGTTATCGCATGCAGGGCAAGCGCACGCTTCTGCTCGGGCCGAACTGCCCGGGGTTGATCACGCCGGATGAGATCAAGATCGGCATCATGCCGGGCCACATTCACAGGAAGGGCCGCATCGGCGTGGTTTCCCGCTCGGGCACGCTGACCTACGAGGCGGTCGCGCAGTTGACTGAGCTGGGCCTCGGGCAGTCGAGCGCCGTGGGCATTGGCGGCGACCCGATCAACGGCTTGAAGCACATCGATGTCATGCGTCTGTTCAACGAGGACCCCGACACCGACGCGGTCATCATGATCGGCGAGATCGGCGGGCCGGATGAGGCGAATGCCGCGCGCTGGGTCAAGGAAAACATGAAGAAGCCCGTGGTGGGCTTCATCGCGGGGGTCACTGCACCGCCTGGAAAGCGGATGGGGCATGCCGGGGCACTGATCTCCGGTGGGGCCGACACGGCGGACGCGAAGCTCGCGATCATGGAAGAGTGCGGCTTCAAGATCACGCGCAACCCGGCGGAGATGGGGCGGGTGTTGAAGAGCCTGCTCAAGTGATTCGCTGATCCGAGCCCATGCAAAAAGCCGCCCTCGGGCGGCTTTTGCGTTTCTGTACGCGAGTAGGGCTCAGCCGTGCTTGGGTCCCTTGCCACCGTGCGGACCGTGACCACCGCGCTGGCCACGCAGGTCCTCGAGCTTCTTCATCTCGTCGGGTGTGAGCACCTGGGCGAGCTTGGTCTTGGTGTTCTCACCGATCGTGCGCATCTGCGTGCGAACGGCCTCGCGGGCGGCGGGATCACCCTTCTTGTCCTTCATGGACGCCCAGACGGCGCGGCGCTCGGCGAAGGATTCCTTCATGATGGCGCGCACCTGATCGGCCTTCGCGCCTTCCAGATTGAGCACCTGGACGATGCGGTCGCCCGGCTCGTGCTGGCCCATACCCATCATGCGCTGGCCCGGCCCATCGTGAGCCAAGGCTGTGCCGACGGAGAGGGCCAGCCCGACGGCGGTGGCGAGCGTGGCGAGCCGAGTGAGAGGGAATCGTTGCGTGGTCATGTTCTGTGGTCCTTCCGATGGTGTGGGAGTTCGTGGTTCTCGGTGCGAGGCGCGCAACCGGATGTGCGCGCTTGGCCGATAGAGCCCCGATGCTCCTTCAACGTTCCTGCGAGCGGGTGGGGTGGTTGTAAGCGTTTGTGAACCCCCGGGAAACGCTGATTGACTTGCTGCGCAGCCCGATTGCTTTGTCGCACGCTCACTCATCGCTCGCCTACCTGCGAGGTATGTCTCGCGCTTCGCTTGCGTGACTTCTCGCACTCGGGCTTGCTCGCGACACTCAATCAGCATTTCCGTTGCCAAAATCCGGGGCATGAAGCGACTGTGCCGCGCGCCGAGTCTCGCGCTCGCCCAGATCTGGTGTGACGTGCTCAACCGCGCCGGGATTGAGGTCAGCCTGCAGCGGCTCTACCAGCAGGGCGTGGCCGGGGACATCCCGCTCGACCAGGTGGGCCCGGAGCTCTGGCTCACGAACGATGATCAGCTCGCTCGGGCCCGGGAGCTGTTGGCGGTGCTGCAGAACCCGCCACAGCGACGCTGGTTCTGCGATTGTGGCGAGGAGATCGAGGGCGGTTTCGAGCAGTGCTGGAACTGCGGCGCGATGCGGCTGGCCCCCTGAATCCGGTGGGGCCCCCGCGGAGGATCAGCGCTCGAACAGACCGAACAGCAGGTCCTCGAGATCGCGAGCGAAGCCTTTCGTGTCGAAGAGCTCGAGTCGCGTCCGGTTCTGGATCAGGTGCTGCTTGGCCGTGACGAGGGCTTCGGGATGCGAGAGCAGCTGGTCGAGCCGGTGTTCATACGCGTCGAGCGAGTCGGTGACGTAGTCCGCGAGGCCAGCCGCTTTCACAAGACTTGCACCGACCCGGCCGGCGAAGCGCGCGCCGCGCTGGGTGAGCAGCGGCACGCCCGCCCACAGCAGCTCGGCGCCAATGCTGTGACTCGAGTACGGCAGTTGATCGAGCGCGAGATCGGCGAGGGCAATCCGGTCGAGGTGAGTCTGCGCGTCGGGTGCGTAGCCCAATTCGATGATGCGGTCGCCTGCATCGGTGACGCCCTGTCGCCGCGCCCGTTCGACGAGCATGGCAAGCGCCTCGGGCGAGGGCGCACGTGCCCAGAGCACGGCGCGCCGGTGGCGGGCGAGCGCGCGGAGCCAGACGTCCACATAGTCGACGCTCCACTTCCAAGGCTGGTTGTAATTGACGAGGACGATGGCCTCCTCGGGCAGCCCGAGTTCGGAGCGTCCGACCGGGCGAGGCAGGGCTCGACGGTCGTCGGTCACCATGAAGCAGCGCGGCAGACGCAGCACGTGCTCGGCGAACTCCGCTTCCCCCTCGGGCGGGATCGTTTCGTGGTCACCGAGGTAGTAGTCAATCCCCGGCAGGGACAGCGATCCTGCATGTCCGAGGTAGTGGATCTGCACCGGGACCGGACGCGTTGCAATGATCTGCGCACGGCCGCCCGCCGTGTGGCCGGCTAACTCGATCAGCACGTCGACCCCGTCGGCGGCGATGCGTTGTGCCGCCTGGACTGTGTCGAGATCATTGAGATCGGCCCAATGATCCGCTGCCTGCCGAATGCGGGTTCGGTAGGCGTCATCGGTTCGTGGGCCGTAGCTGTAGAGGTACAGCTCCACGCGGCGGCGATCGTGGGCCTCGAACAGCCCGGCGGTCAGCATGCCCACCGCATGTGTGCGCAGGTCGGGCGACAGATAGCCGACCCGGAGGCGATCGGTGCGTCGTGCACGACTCGGTACGTGCGAAGGGCGTCGAACATGCCCGGGCAGGAGGGCCGGCGGATCATTGCCGTAGAGCGAGAGCAGGATGTGCTGCGGGATCGTGTCGAACGAGGCGGCGTGCATGCAGGCCTCGCGCGCGCGTGCTGCCAGGGGGCCGACCTGCTCCCAGTCCCAGGTGGAGAGGGCGATTCGGTATTTGCCGGCCCATCCGCCCGGATCATCGGGAGCCTGTTCGAGCAGCAGGTCGTAGTGCTCGGTCGCCAGATCATGAAGGCCCTGGCTCAGTGCAAGCGAGGCCAGGAGCACAAGCACGTCGCGGCGCCGACAGCCCAGACGAACCGCCGCCTGCAGGGGCTTGATGGCCACCGGTGCTGCTGCGGTCCGCGCGAGCGTCGCGCCGAGCTCCACCAGCGTGGTCACATCGTTCGGGCGCAGGGCGGCGAGGCGGTTGAGGGCGCGTAGTCGGACCGGTGCAGTCGGCGTGTTGGCCAGATGCTGCGCGATGAAACGGAGCAGCGGTTCGGGGTCGATCACCTGAGCCAGGCCGCGTTCCAACTGCTCCGCGGCGGCCAACGGGCCAACGTGGTCAGCGATCCAGCGCGCCAGATTCAGCCAGGCGTTGGGCTCGCTGCGGGTTCGGCGGACGGCGTCGACCAGTTCGACGGGCGGTGTGGGAGGAAGCGGCATGGCCGAATTGTTTCAGCACGGGCTTGAACAGGTGATCCGGCACCCTATAATTAGCACTCATAGGCGGCGAGTGCTAACACCATGGCGTGCGCCGCAATCCGTCCAACGTTGCCCGGCCCCGTCCGGGTGCCGTTGTGACGCGTTTCCCGTTCGGGGGCCCACGAGAGGGGCCGCCGATCCAATGTACTTTTCAACAGGAGTGCGTCTCATGAAACTTCGTCCCCTGCATGATCGCGTCATCGTCAAGCGTCTCGAGGAAGAGCGCAAGACCGCCTCGGGCATCGTGATCCCGGACACCGCGGCCGAGAAGCCGGATCAGGGTGAGGTTCTCGCCGTCGGCCCCGGCAAGCGCGATGACAGCGGCAAGCAGAACCCGCCGGACGTGAAGGTCGGCGACAAGGTTCTCTTCGGCAAGTACGCCGGCCAGACGGTGAAGGTCGATGGCGAGGAACTGCTCGTCATGCGTGAAGAGGACATCATGGCGGTCGTCGAGGGCAAGAGCGCCGTCAAGGCCGTGGCCTGATCCTTCCCGCAAGATTGTCGCCAAGACCAAACGATTGAATTCAGGAGAGTTGAAACATGGCAGCTAAAGACGTCCGCTTCGGCGAAGGTGCCCGCGCCGGCATGGTGCGTGGTGTGAACATCCTCGCCAACGCAGTCAAGGTCACCCTCGGTCCCAAGGGCCGCAACGTCGTGCTCGAGCGCAGCTTCGGTGCCCCGACCATCACCAAGGATGGCGTGTCGGTGGCCAAGGAGATCGAGCTCAAGGACAAGTTCGAGAACATGGGCGCGCAGATGGTCAAGGAAGTCGCTTCCAAGACCAGCGACGTCGCCGGTGACGGCACCACGACGGCCACCGTGCTGGCCCAGTCGATCGTCCAGGAAGGCATGAAGTTCGTCGCGGCCGGCATGAACCCGATGGACCTGAAGCGCGGCATCGACAAGGCCGTCACCGCGCTCGTCGAAGAGCTGAAGAAGATGTCCAAGCCCTGCACGACCGCCAAGGAAATCGCGCAGGTCGGCGCCATCTCGGCGAACAGCGACCACGCGATCGGCAAGATCATCGCTGATGCGATGGAGAAGGTCGGCAAGGAAGGCGTGATCACGGTCGAGGATGGCAAGAGCCTCGAAAACGAACTCGACGTGGTCGAGGGCATGCAGTTCGACCGTGGCTACATCAGCCCCTACTTCATCAACAACCCGGACAAGCAGCTGGCGTTGATGGACAACCCCTACATCCTGCTGCACGACAAGAAGATCTCGAACATCCGCGATCTGCTGCCGGCGCTCGAGCAGGTGGCCAAGGCGGGCCGTCCGCTGCTCATCATCGCCGAAGAGGTGGATGGTGAAGCGCTCGCCACGCTCGTCGTGAACAACATCCGCGGCATCCTGAAGACGGTCGCCGTCAAGGCCCCCGGCTTCGGCGACCGCCGCAAGGCCATGCTCGAGGACATCGCGATCCTCACCGGTGGCACCGTCATCAGCGATGAAGTGGGTCTGAAGCTCGAGAACGTCACCCTCGCTGACCTGGGCCAGGCCAAGCGCGTCGAAGTGGGCAAGGAGAACACCACCATCATCGACGGCGCCGGCAAGGAAGAGGCGATCAAGGCGCGCGTCGCCCAGATCCGCAAGCAGATCGAAGAGGCCACCAGCGACTATGACCGCGAGAAGCTCCAGGAGCGCGTGGCCAAGCTCGCCGGCGGCGTGGCGCTCATCAAGGTGGGTGCGGCCACCGAAGTCGAGATGAAAGAGAAGAAGGCCCGCGTCGAAGATGCACTGCACGCAACCCGTGCAGCCGTCGAGGAAGGAATCGTTGCGGGCGGCGGCGTCGCACTGCTCCGCGCTCGTGCCAACGCGGGCGCCATCAAGGGCGACAACCCGGATCAGGACGCCGGCATCAAGATCGTGATGCGTGCGGTGGAAGAGCCGCTGCGCATGATCGTCTCGAACGCCGGTGGCGAGCCGTCGGTCGTGGTGGCGAAGGTCCTCGAGGGCAAGGGCAACTTCGGCTTCAACGCCGCAAACGACACGTATGGCGACCTCGTCGAAATGGGCGTGCTCGATCCGACCAAGGTGACGCGCTGCGCGCTCCAGAACGCGGCTTCGGTTGCGGCCTTGATGCTCACGACCGACGCCATGGTGGCCGAGCTGCCCAAGGAAGAGTCGCCGGCCCCGGCGGGCGGCGGCATGGGCGGCATGGGCGGCATGGACATGTAAGTCCGTTCGACGCTCGGTCGACCGGCGTCGATCGAGCGGCCGCCGCGCCGCGTGCTGGAAGGCCACCCTCGGGTGGCCTTTTTCATGGAAGCGTTCGATCCGGGCTCGCTGCCCGCGGAGGCCGAACGCTCCGGGATAATTGCTGCCATGCAAAAAGAACAATTGGTCGATTGGCTCGCCGCAGGCGTGCAGAGTGCGTTCGGGGATCGGCACGGCGTGAACGTGGCCGTCGAGCGGCCGCGCAACCCCGAGCACGGTGATTGGGCCACCAACATCGCCCTCCAACTGGCCAAGCCGCTCGGCCAGTCGCCTCGGGACATCGCCGCCGCGCTCAAGACCACGCTTGATGCGCTGGGCCATCCGGCCATCGCGGCGCTCGACATCGCCGGTCCCGGATTCATCAATATCCGTCTCGCCCGTGCCGCGCGGTTCGCAGCCGTTGCGGATGCCCTGACCCAGTTGGGCGACTTCGGACGGGGAACGAGCAAGGCCGGGCAGAAGGTGCTGGTGGAGTTCGTCTCGGCGAACCCGACCGGCCCGCTGCACACGGGGCATGCCCGTCAGGCGGCGCTGGGGGACACCCTCTGCAACATCCTCGAGACCCAGGGCGCCTCCGTTCACCGCGAGTTCTATTACAACGACGCGGGCAACCAAATCGACAACCTCGCCCGCTCGGTGCAGTTGCGGGCCCGAGGCATCGGCCCCGAGCATCCCGAGTGGCCCGAGGACGGCTATCGCGGCGAATACATCGTCGAGCTGGCCCAGCGCTTCGGTGCCGAAGGCGGGGATGCAGCCGATCTGGACGCGATCCGCCGCTTTGCAGTGGAGGCCCTGCGGGCGGAGCAGGACCGGGATCTCACGGCCTTTGGCGTTCGTCGCTTCGATTGCTACTACCTCGAAAGCTCGCTCTACACGGACGGACGCGTCGAGCGCACCGTCGAGGCGCTTCGGGCGTCCGGGCATACCTACGAGCAGGATGGCGCGCTCTGGCTGCGCACGACGGCCTTCGGGGACGACAAGGACCGCGTCATGCGCAAGGCGGCCGGCGGCTACACGTATTTCGTCCCGGATGTGGCCTATCACGTGACCAAGTGGGAGCGCGGCTTCACGCAAGTGATCAACATCCAGGGCACCGATCACCACGGCACGATCGCGCGCGTACGCGCCGGTCTGCAGGCCCTGAACATCGGCATTCCCGCGGGCTATCCGGACTATCTGCTGCACTCGATGGTGCGGGTCATGCGCAACGGCCAGGAGGTCAAGCTGTCCAAGCGCGCCGGCAGCTTCGTGTCGCTCGGCGACCTGATCGAATGGGTCGGCAAGGATGCCGTGCGCTTCTTCCTGGTCTCGCGAAAGGCGGACAGCGAGTTCATCTTCGACATCGACCTGGCGCTCGCGCAGAATGAGGAGAACCCGGTTTTCTATGTGCAATATGCCCATGCGCGCATCTGCTCGGTGCTGCGTGAGGCGAATGTCGATGCGGTGGCCGATCCGAGCGCACTCGCCCGCGCCAAGCTCGACGTGCTCACCCACGAGAAGGCCGAGGCGCTCGCCGCCAAACTCGCGGACTATCCCGCGCTCCTCGCGACCGCGGCGCGCGATCTCGCGCCCCATGTGCTGCCGTTCTATCTGCGCGAGGTTGCGGCCGCCTTTCACGCCTGGTACGCCGCGGAGCGCATTCGTGTGGAAGATTCCGAATTGCGTCTGACCCGTCTTGCTCTCGCTGCGGCTGCAGCGCAAGTGCTAAAAAACGGGCTCGCCCTCATGGGGGTCTCTGCCCCGGAGAAGATGTAGGTGCAAAGCACGGGTACCTCGCCGAAAGTCACGTTCTTCTTCGGCGGTCTCATCGGGTTCGTGGCCGGGGTCGTCCTCGCGGGGGTGCTCGCGATCTGGATCTACCAGTCGCTGCCCTATCGCCCCGAGGTCAATCCCTCCGCGCGCTCCGACACCCGCCCCAAGGCACCCGCAACCAAACCCGCCGAAACCGGGCAGCAGGTCGTGGCGAAGGAAGAAGGCAAGACCGATGCGCAGCGCATCGTGCCGCCTCCAGCGGTTGTTGCGCCGGGTGGGACCAACCCGGCCGCCAAGCCATCGCCCGAGCCCGAGGCCGCAAAGCCGGGCAAGACGGCCGACGGCAAGATGGCGGACGCCGCGCCCCCGCCCCCTACCGCACCCGAGCCGTCGCCGACCGCCGAAGCGCGTGGCCGTCTCTGGTTGCAGGTGGGCTCCTACGCCCAGCGCGGGGACGCCGAAGCGCAGCGCGCCAAGTTTGCGGTCATGGGCTATGAGGCGCAGGTCCAGGTGGCCGAGGTGCCGGACAAGGGCACGCTGCATCGGGTGCGCATCGGCCCGTTTCGCGACCCGGACGAAGCCGCCCGCGTGCGTTCGGACCTGGCCCGTCAGGGCATTGAAGTCTCGGTCGTTCGCCCGTCGGCGAACTAAACTGCTGGCGCGTTGCTCCAAGCACTGTTCACCCCATCTCCCATCGTCATGACTCAACTCACTCGCCGCGACGCACTCGCCCTCACGCTTTCCCTCCCGGGCTTGTTTCTGACCACGGCTGCTGCCCAGGCCCAGCAGCAGTTCGCCGAAGGCAAGAACTTCACGGTGCTTGCCCAACCGCAGCCCACGGAGAGCGGCGCCAAGGTCGAGGTGATCGAGTTCTTCAGCTACGCCTGCCCGCACTGTCGCGACCTCGAGGCGTTCCTCGGGCCATGGAAGGACAAGCTACCCGCAGACGTCGCGTTCCGCCGTGTTCCCGTGGCCTTCCAGCCGGCATGGGCTAACCTCGGCAAAATCTACTACGTGCTCGAGGCGCTCAATCGCGATGACCTGACCATGAAGGTCTTCCAGGCGATCCATGGCGCCAACCTGCGGATGCACGAAGAGAAGGTGTTCTTCGATTGGGCCGGCAACAACGGACTCGACGCGAAGAAGGTGCAGGAGCTCTGGGGATCGTTTGCGGTCAACAGCAAGATGAATCGCGCGCGGACACTCGCGGCCAACTACAAGGTCGACAGTGTTCCGATGCTGTTCGTCGACGGCAAGTACCGTGTCCAGTCGCATCTGCTGCCGGGCAGCCACAAGGACGTCCCCGCCGTCATCGACTTCCTGGTTGCGCGGGCGCGCAGCGAGCGCCGCAAGTAGCCTGCGGACGTCATGGCGGCCGACGCGGGGTGGCGTGACGCCATCGGCGTCACGCATGGCCGGTCTCCGGACGCGCGCATTGCCAGTCTCGTCCCCTCCCTGACCGAGACGCTGTTCGAATTCGGTCTGGGTGATCGCGTGGTCGCCCGGACCGGCTTCTGCATCCATCCGGAGCCGGCGGTACGCGCCGTCCCCAAGGTCGGCGGCACCAAGGACGTGCGTCTCGATCGCCTGCTCGCGACCAAGCCGACGCACGTTCTCATGAACATCGACGAGAACCGGCGTGAACTGTTCGAGCAGTTGCGCGGCCGTGTGCCGCACGTGATCGTCACGCACCCGCAGACACCCGAGGACAATTTCGCGCTGTACGACCTGCTCGGCGGCGTGTTCGGGGCCGAGCAGGCTGCGGCCGCCGCGACCAAGGCGCTTTCTGACGCGCTCGAACGAGCGCGGTCCCTGCGTGCGGGGGCACGCGAGCTCACGGTGCTCTACCTCATCTGGACGGACCCGTGGATGACCGTTGCCCGCACGACCTATGCGAGCGCCATGCTGGATCGTGCGGGCTTCCGGACGCTGCCCGAAGCCGTATCGGTGCGCTACCCCGAGGTGTCTGCAGACGCCAGTGAGTGGGAGCGTGCGGAAGCCGTGCTCCTGTCGTCCGAACCCTACAGCTTCACTGAAGACGACGTCCGACGGTTGGCCGCGCGTTTGCCGAGGCGCCAGCCTGTACGGTTGATCGACGGGGAAATGGTGACCTGGTTTGGCAGCCGGGCGCCGAGGGCGATCGATTACCTGATCGACCTGCGCCTTCGAATGACGGACGTGCGTGTCGAAGTGCCTGCCTGATCGGGGGTTCGGACCGGGTGTCAGAACGCGGGATTGTCTTCCGCGTTCGCCAGACAGCGGCGGAGCGCGGCCAGATCCATCCGCCGATCGGTTCGGGGCGCGCGCGGGTCATCACGGGGCCGTCCGCGCGCGCCCATGACTGGGCCGACGACCAGGCGCACGGGCCAGTCGGCATCCTCGGTGCGATAGGTGTAGCTGCCATCCCGGTGCGCGTCGACCGTGTAGGTGACACCGAGATCGATCAGGGCGTAGTCAAGCAGCTTCTCGCTTTCACAGGCCAATTCGATCCGGATGTCGCTGCCGGCATGGGCCCAGCCCTCGGCCACCGCGCCGGTCAGTCTCGGCGAGAACTGAGCCAGCGCTTCCATGACCTCGAGCGCCGTTTCGCGCTGCGCCCGCAGTCGCTCGGCGTGTTCTGCGTCGCCAAAGAGCCGCTGGTGGGCACGCAGCGCCTCGATGATCTCCTCATCCGTCGGCAGCGGTGTCCCGTGCGCGGGCAGGTCGAGCTGCTCGAGCGCCTTGCGGCGGGCGAGGCGCCAGTCGGTCAGCTCGGAGTCGATGATGATGCGCGCGGCCGTCGCCGCGATCTCGGCGGTGAGCGACGACATCAGAACAGCTGCTGGCGGACCTCGTCGTCCTGGCGCGAGCGGACGCCTTCGTTACCGGTCAACGGGTCGGCAAATCGCCTGGGCGGGAACTCCGAGTAGAACCAGTCGCTGCCACTGCCCGCGTCCACGCTGCTGCCGTCATCGCCGGTCGCACTGTTCACGACGCCCGGCGGCGGCTTGAGGGGGACTTCGGGCACGCCGCGCAGGGCGACCCGCATGTAGCTGATCCAGATCGGCAGCGCCACGCCACCCCCGGTTTCCCGGTCGCCGAGCGAACGCGGCTGGTCATAGCCGACCCACGCGACGCCAACGAGCGCGTGGTTGTAGCCTGCAAACCAGGCATCGAAACTGTCGTTCGTCGTGCCCGTCTTGCCGGCGAGATCGCTGCGCCCAAGGGCCAGCGCCTTGGTTGCGGTTCCAGCCCGGACCACATCGCGCATCATCGTGGTCATCACGAAGGCGTTTCGCGGATCGATGGCCTGCTCGGCGCCCTCGCCCGCCTTGGGCGGCTGGTCTTCGAAGATCACATTTCCGCGCGTGTCGGTGATGCGCTTGATGAAGTGCGGCTTGACGCGGAAGCCGCCGTTGGCGAAGACCGCGTAGGCGCCGGCCATCTGCAGCGGGTTGGTCTGTCCGGCACCCAGCGCCAGGGTGAGGTAGGGCGGGTTCTGCTTGGGATCGAAGCCGAACCGTGTCGCGTAATCCTGCAGGTAGGTCGGACCGATCGCGCGCAGGATACGGATGGACACCATGTTCTTGGACTTCGCAAGCGCCGTGCGCACCCGCATCGGGCCGTCGAACTTGCCGTCGTAGTTCTTCGGCTCCCAGTCGTCGCCGCCGGTTTGGGAGGCCGGGAAGTAGAGCGGCGCATCGTTGATGACCGTGGCCGGCGTGATGCCCTTCTCCAGCGCTGCCGAATAGACGAACGGCTTGAAGGCCGAGCCCGGTTGCCGCGACGCCTGCGTGACGTGATTGAACTGGTTGCGGTAGAAATCGAAACCGCCCACCAGCGCACGGATCGCACCATCGCGCGGATCGAGGGAGACGAACCCCGCTTCGACCTGCGGTACCTGGGTCAGGCGCCAGCCGCCTTTCTCGTCGGTGGTCATGCGCAGGATGGAGCCCCGCCGCACGCGTGTCGCTCCCGCGTTGTCTGCCAGCGCAGCCCGCACAAAGCGGATGGCATCCCCCTCCAAGGCATAGACCTCGTTCTCGCTGCGTGCAACAACCACCCGGCGCGGAGAGGCTTCCAGCACGACGACGGCCAGCAACTCGTCGCTGTCCGGGTATTGCTGCATGGCCGCATCGATTGCATCCCCCAGCCCGGGCTTGCCTTCGGCCGGCAGCTCGACGGCGCCTTCGGGGCCGCGAAAGGGCTGCCGCCGCTCGTAGTCGAGCAAACCACGCCGGACGGCCAGATAGGCCGCCTCCTGATCTTTTGCGCGGACGGTGGTCGTGACGTTGTAGCCGCGTACGTAGGCCGCCTCCCCGACCAGATCGACCACGAACTGGCGCACCATCTCGTTCAGGAATTCGGCGTGGATGGCCGGACCGGTGTCCGTCTTCAGCGTGGAGCGGGCGGCGAGGGCAGCCTTGTGCTCCGCCTCACTGATGTAACCCAGCTCGGCCATGCGCCGCAGGACGTACTGCTGCCGGAGTGCTGCCCGCTTCGGATTGACGAACGGGTTGAACGCGGAGGGCGCCTTGGGCAGCCCGGCCAGCATGGCAGCCTCCGGAATCGTCAGGTCGGCAAGTTGCTTGCCGTAATACGCCTGAGCGGCGGCCGAGAAGCCATAGGCGCGCTGCCCGAGAAAGATCTGGTTGATGTAGAGCTCGAGGATCTGATCCTTGGTCAGTTCCCGCTCGATCTTGAACGTGAGCGCCACCTCGTTGGCCTTGCGCAGCAGGGTCTGTTCGCGCGTGAGGAAGAAGTTGCGCGCGACCTGCATCGTGATCGTGCCTGCGCCCTGTCGCGAGCCCGTGGTCGCGTTGGTATACGCCGCGCGAAGCACGGCAATCCAGTCGACCCCGGCGTGCTCGTAGAAGTTGGAGTCTTCCGCGGCAAGGATGGCCTGCTTGACGTGTTTGGGCACGTCGGACAGGCGCACCACGGTCCGGCGCTCCTCACCGAACTCCCCAAGAAGGGTGCCCTCTTCGGAAAGCACCCGAAGCGGCAGCTTGGGTTGGTAGTCGGTGAGCACCTCCAAACTTGGCAGCCGCGCAGAGATCAGCGCCCAGACCAAGCTCGCCAAGGTCAGACCGACGACGGCCAGACCGAAGATCACCGAGAGTGCATAGATGGCCCAACGTTTGAACATGTGCAGCCTTCCCAACCCCCCGGCCGGCGGCCATTCGCCGTCTCCGAGCCCCGTCGGGGCGGACCCGTCGGCGGGGACGTGGCGAATTTCCTGCATTCATTATAGGAACGCCGAGAAAGTCATGGGCCTTGCTTGCCAGTCGTCGCGCCTTGTGAAAAACTCGGAGCCCGAGTTAAAGTTTCAGGCAACAAAAGTTGCCTAAACTCTCAATGCGCAAAGATTTTTTTGGGCAGCTGGGTGGCCTCTTCGGTGCCAAGGCGACGCCGCTGATCGGTGTCGACATCAGCACGACCAGCGTCAAGATGGTGGAGCTGGGCGGCACGCGCGAGAAGCCGGAACTGCTCCGCTACGCGATCGAAG
This sequence comes from uncultured Alcaligenaceae bacterium, assembly GCA_964609555.1. Taxonomy (GTDB): domain Bacteria; phylum Pseudomonadota; class Gammaproteobacteria; order Burkholderiales; family Casimicrobiaceae; genus Casimicrobium. The sequence continues at coordinate 18,161 of CAZSTF010000011.1, forward strand.
CGTTGCCTAAAGACAGCGTGGCCGATGGCAACCTGACCAACGTGGAGGCGGTCGCGGGCGTCGTCGAGCGCACCTACCGAAAGCTGGGGTCGCGCACCAAGGCCGCCGCGACCGCGCTGCCGACCAGCATGGTCATCACGAAGCGGATCGCCTTGCCGGCTGCGCCGCGGGAGGACGATCTCGAACCTGCGGTGGAGTCCGAGGCCAATCAGTACATCCCGTTTGCGCTCGATGAGGTGAATCTCGACTTCTGCGTCGTCGGGCCCGTCCCGAATGACCCTACCCAGGTGGACATCCTCATCGCCGCGGCGCGCAAGGAGAAGGTCGATGATCGGGTGGAGGCCTTGGAATCCGGCGGACTGAAGGCGGCGGTCGTGGATGTCGAGGCGCTTGCCGTGCTCGCGGCGTGCTCGCTCCTGGCGGAAGGGCTTCCGGGGCGGGGCGTCGACCAGAACATCGGGGTGGTCGACATCGGGGCGACGTCCACGCGGTTCTACGTCTTCCGCAACGGCGAGCAGACGTTCATGCGTGAAAGCCCGTTCGGCGGCAACCAACTCACGCAGGAGATCCAGCGGACCTACAACATGACGGCCGAGGAAGCCGAGGCGGCCAAGCGCGCCGGCAATCTTCCGGCGAATTACGAGAGCGACGTGCTTCGTCCCTACGTGGACACGCTGGCCATCGAATCCGCGCGGGCGCTCCAGTTCTTTCTGACCTCCAGTTCCCAAGGCCAGCTTGACTACGTGCTCCTTGCAGGGGGATGTGCGGTCATTCCGGGGTTGGCCGAGGCCGTCTCGCGGCGCACGAACGTGATCGCCTCCGTCGCCAACCCATTTGCCGGCATGTCGCTCGGCAGCGCAGTGCGCTCCCGGCAACTGGCCGTGGACGCCCCGGCGCTCCTTGTCGCCTGCGGTCTCGCGCTTCGGAGGTTCGATCCGTGATTCGCATCAATCTCCTGCCGCACCGCGCGCAAAAGCGAGCGCTCAAGAAGCGAGAGTTTCTTGTCGCGACCTTGGGGACAGTCGTCTTTGGCGCGGCTGTTTGGTACGCGGGAAAGTTGTACCTTGACGAGCGCATCGCAGCGCAGCAACGGCGTAACACGCTCCTGACCGAGGAAATCAAAAAGCTAGACACCCAGATCGCGGAGATCAATCGCCTCAAGGAACAGACCGCGGCGCTCCTCGCGAGAAAGCAGGTGGTCGAGACGTTGCAGGTCAACCGCGCTGCCTCCGTGAAGCTCTTGGACCAGATCGTCCGCCAATTGCCGGACGGTATCTATCTCAAATCAATCAAGCAGACGGGCGACCGGATCACGATGGTCGGATTCGCCCAATCCAATGCACGAATCTCCACGCTCATGCGCAACTTGGAGGCTTCGCCCTTTCTGGCGCGCCCTGAACTGGTCGAGATCAAGGCGGTGACCGAGCGCAATCAGCGCCTGAACGAGTTCAATCTGAATTTCCGGCTCAAGAGCGCTGAAACGCCTCCAAACCCGGCCCCCGCGACCGCTGCCCCGCCCGCGGGCCAGGCGCCGACGGCGCGCGAAAAGGTCATGCAGACCATCACCAAGTAGCAAGCGAGAGCCCTGCAATGACATTGGACGAACTTCGCCGCCTCAACCCTCGTGACATCGGGGTCTGGCCGGCGCCCGCAAAATTCGGCGCCCTCGTGCTCCTGTTCGCAATTCTGGTTTTCTTTGCGTGGTACCTCGGGTGGTCCGAGCAGCAGACCGAACTCGAGTCCAAGGAGGGCCAGGAACGAAGCCTCCGTGGCCAGTACGCGGAGAAGAAGGCCCAGGCGATCAACCTCGATCTGCATGTCCAGCAGCTCAAACAGGTCGAGGAGCAATTCGGTGCGCTTTTGCGCCAGTTGCCCAGCCGCAGCGAGATGGATTCGCTTCTTTCAGACATCAACCAGGCGGGCTTGGGTCGCGGTTTGCAGTTTGAGCTGTTCAAGCCAAGTAGCGAGCGTGTCCAGGAGTTCTACGCCGAATTGCCCGTGGACATCCGAGTCACCGGCAGCTATCACGACATCGGCGCGTTCGCGAGCGACGTTGCTCAACTCTCGCGGATCGTGACGCTCGGTGAAATCGGCATCACGAATCGCGAGAAGGAAGGCGTCCTGGCGATGGAAGCGGTGGCGCGTACGTATCGCTATCTCGATGACGACGAGCTTGCCGCGCAGCGCAAGGCGAAAGAAGCGCAGAAGGCACCCAAGAAATGAAGATCTGGCATCTTCTCACCTTGATTGTGCTGACGGCTCTCGCCGTCGGCTGTAGTTCCTCGGACGATCAGGACCTTCGCGCCTGGATGGAGCAGCAGGGGGCCAACGCGCGCGGCAAGATCGAGCAGATTCCTCCGGGGCGCGACTATCAACCCTTTGCCTACAACGCTTTCGATTTGCCGGACCCGTTTAAGCCGCGCAAGGTGGAGGGGGCCAAGGGCGGTGCACGCGGGCCGGATCTGACGCGCCGCAAGGAACTGCTTGAGTCGTTTCCTCTCGAGACGCTGACCATGGTCGGGACCCTCCAGCGCGGGCAGACCATGATCGGACTGGTTCGCACGAACGACAAGCGTGTCGTTCAGGTGCGTCAAGGGAATTACATGGGACAGAACTTCGGTGTGATCACTGCGATCACCGAGGGTGAAATCACCCTGAAAGAGCTCTTTCAGGATGGTGCCGGCGATTGGGTCGAACGGCAGACAAAGGTGTTGCTGCAGCAACAGGAGCAGAAAAAGTGAGCCTCGCAATCAAGTTCGACCTCTTCAACGCGGCCGCACGCCGCACCTTGTGGCTCGCCGCCGCGACGCTCTGCTCGACGCTCGCCTTCGCGCAATCGGTCATTGAAGACGTATCCGTCTCGAAGGCTCAGGGCGGTCGCACCGTCGTGACCTTTGCCATCAAGGGGGAAGGCGGAAGCGCGCCCACGGCCTTCGCGATTGCCTCGCCGCCACGCCTCGTGCTTGATTTCGCGAACACCGGCACGACAGGCCGTGGCTCGGCTGACCTGTCGGATCCTGTCATTCGCAGCTACAACCTCGTCCAGGCGCAGGGCCGGACGCGAGCCGTGCTGAACCTCAACCGCCCTCAGGCCTATGACGTCCGCATGGAGGCCGGGCGTGCGGTCGTGACGCTTTCTGATCCTGTCGGCGCCAGCGTTGCGGCCGCCGCGGGTCCCGAGGCGGGACGCTTTGCGGCGGCCACACCCGCCGAGGTCGCGCCAGCGTCTGTGCGTGACGTCGACTTCCGGCGCGGGCAGAACGGGGAAGGTCGTTTCATCATCGACCTGTCCGACCCGAACGCGAGTGTCGAGATCAAGCCGCAGGGGCGTGTGCTCTTGATCGACCTGTTCAAGACCAACATTCCGCGCAACCTTGAGCGAAAGCTGGATGTCACGGATTTCGGCACACCCGTCCAGACGATCGACACCCTGGTGCAGGGAGGCAACGTCCGTTTCGTGGTCGAGCCGAAGGGCCTCTGGGAGCATTCGGCTTACCAGACCGACACGCGCCTCATCGTCGAAGTCAAGCAGATCATCGAGGATCCAAACAAACTGACCCAAGGCAGCCGACCCGGTTACAAGGGCGAGAAACTCTCGCTCAATTTCCAGGACATCGCGGTCCGTTCGGTCTTGCAGGTCATCGGCGATTTCACGGGCCTCAACATCATCGTGTCGGACACCGTCACCGGTAACGTTACCTTGCGGCTCAAGGATGTCCCGTGGGATCAGGCCTTGGATCTTGTGATGCAGGCGCGTTCGCTCGACATGCGCAAGAACGGCAACGTGGTCTGGATTGCCCCCAAGGAAGAGTTGGCGCTCAAGGAGAAGCAGGAGCTTGAGGCGAAGGCGCAGGTCGCGGACATTGAGCCGCTGCGCACCGAGATCTTTCAGCTCAATTATCAGAAGGCGGAGGAGGTCCGCCGACTGCTCCTGTCGGGAGGCAGTGGTGGTGGGGCACCCGCCGCAGGCGGAGCTGGCGCTGCTGGCGGCACAGGGGGACCCGTTTCCTCCGGTGGCGTGCTGTCCCGGCGGGGCACCGTGACTGTGGATTCGCGAACCAATATCGTCGTGGTCACGGACACGCCATCGAAGCTCGAAGAAGTTCGTCGGCTGCTGCAGCGGATCGATATCGCGGTGAAGCAGGTGCTGATCGAGGCGCGCGTGGTGATCGCGGATGACAAGTTCAGCCGTCAGCTGGGTGCTCGCTTCGGCATTGGCGCGGGCGTGACCCGCAACGGCCGAAACCTGGGCATCAATGGCCGCCCCCTTGGCGATCCGGATCAGGCCAACATTCCGAGCACCGGTACCGCAACTGGCTTTCCGCCCTGGAGCTACTACTGGCGCGTCAAGCCGGATCAGCAGTCGGGCGGACTGATTGGCGAGTACATCAACTCGATTCCGTATAACGTGAACCTGCCGGTCAGCAATGCGGCGGGAACCTTGGCGCTGACCTTCCTGAACCTCGGCAACAACAACCTCGTGAATCTTGAGTTGTCAGCGGCAGAAGCCGCCAACCGCGGCAAGGTGATTTCGAGCCCGCGCGTCGTGACGGCCGACAATCAGAAGGCGTCGATCGAGCAGGGGCAGGAAATCAAGCTGCGAATCGCTGGCGGTGTCGGTGGACAGAGTCAGGTGGTGACGGTCAACGCCAAACTCGGACTGGAAGTGACGCCTCAGGTGACGCCGGACAATCGCATCATCCTCGACGTGGGCGTGACCAAGGACAGCCTCGCGGGATTCACGGATGGAAACCCCATCGTCAATACCCGGCGAGTCTTCACCAAGGTGATTGCGAACAATGGCGACACGGTGGTTCTGGGTGGAATCTACGAGGAGAACATCACCGATTCAGTCGACAAGGTACCGCTGCTCGGAGATGCTCCGGTCGTCGGCAACCTTTTCCGTCGAACCAACCGCGGAACGGACAAGCAGGAGTTGTTGATCTTCCTCACGCCGCGCGTCCTGTCTGAGACCACCGGCGCGCTGCGCTGATTCCTCTTCAGTTCCCCGGCCTGTCGGCGAACGCCTCGTTGGCTGAGGCAGCCTGGGGCTTGGACATAACGCGACGCTCGCGCGAGGGGAGCGTGGCTTGAATGCGCCTCGCCTTGCAGTTCGGTTCTCCCTCAGGGCCGTGGCGTTGACGCGGTCACGCCCTGTTCGATTGCCCGAACCGCAGCTGTACTGAGTCCCGCCGATGAATGCGCCCCCCGCCCCGCCACTGCTGACGGATCGACGGCCGCTGGTCTTGGTCGGCCCGATGGGGGCTGGAAAGACAACGGTGGGTCAGCTGCTCGCGCGCCGACTCGGATTGCCTTTCCTCGACAGCGATCAGGTGCTGGAAGCACGCACTGGCGTGTCGATCGCCACGATCTTCGAAATTGAGGGCGAGCAGCAGTTCAGGGCGCGCGAGGCGGCGCTGATTGCAGAACTTCTCTCTTCGGATGGCGCCGTGCTTGCAACCGGAGGCGGGGCGATCCATTCAGAGGCGACGCGCGAATTGCTTGCGCAATCTGCGCGTGTCATCTACCTGCACGCCACACCGGACACGAGCTATGCCCGTGTCCGAAAGAGTCGCGACCGGCCACTCCTGAAAGTGGATGATCCCCTCGCGAGACTGAGGGCGCTCTACGCTGTACGCGACCCGCTCTACCGATCAGTCGCCCATCTCATCGTGAACACGGGTGACGGTCAACCTGGCCAGAGTGTCCAGCGGATCGTTGACGGCCTCAGCGGGACGGCGGCAGGGTCAAGCCCGCCATCGTCCGAATGAGCGCCTCGGGAAGCGACGGTTTAGGGACTTTTGCTCACTGCCAAGGGTCGACTCGCTTCAGGGGCGGGAGAATCAGGTAGCGGCCCGCAGGCCGCTTCTCAGGAACTCCCGAGCGAGTTGAGGTCAGGGGTTCACGCAGGACACGTTGGCGCTCGTGATCTTGCCTGCACCATCAAGCACCGAGACCACGATCTGGCTGCCTGGCGTGAACGAAGCTGTCGTCGTAAGCGTCGTGCCACTGATTGTGCCCCGTGAGGGTTCGCTGCTCGCGAGGGTGTAGGGCGTGACGCCACCCGCAGGACGGAATACGATCGAACGACCGCCGCAGTTGCCGCCGGTCGCCACGAGCGTGACCGCGGTCGGCGTGATGGTCAGCGTATCCGGTGGCGGCGCTGTCGGCCGATCATTGGTGCCTTCCTTCTCCTCATACGAGGTCTGGAAATTGCGCCCCGTCGAATCCGTCACGACGATCTGAGCCTTGAAGCCGGTGCAGTTGAGTGCGTAGACGGTCGAAGCACGGAACCTGTCACCGGCGGTCGGGATGGTTACGGGATCGCCGATCACGCCACGGTAAGACAACTGCACGGCATTCGGAAGCGAGGAGCGCGCCGTGTAGGGCGGATTGCCGCCGTAGACCAGGAAATCTCCGCTCGTGCCGCCGCACTCGCCCTTGTAGAACGCTTGGCCGACATAGCCCTCCTGCGGAACGACGGAAAGCACAGCCTGACCGTTGATCTGCTGCACGATGGTGAAGACGGTATCGACCCGGTTACCGGTGACCGTATCAGTGGCACGGAGGATCGCGACCTGCGAGGTAACACCCTCGACGACCTTGATGACCGCATTGGCGATGCCGTTCGCGTCCGTCAGCACCGTGGTGCTCGGTGCCGTGGTTGCGCCGGCGCTGGAGAGGCTGAAGGCAAAGGCGCCCTGGACGACATCGAACCGAATCTGCCGACCGGCAACGGGTGTCGCCCCCGCGTTGCGAACCACGGTCGAAACGCTGGCCGTGTCGCCGGAGCACACTGGCACTGGGGCGGGCGGCGCAGCCGTTCCGCACTGGGTGTTGGCCACGGGGGTGACCGTGACGTCAGAGAGCACGGACCCTGGGTTGACGTTGACCGTGACGGGTTGTTCCCGGCCGGCCGCGTCGCGTACGGTCAGGGTCACCGCAGTCACCGCGCTGACCGCCCCGGGCGTGACCGTGATCGCCGTTCCGGAGACCGCCTGGGTGACCGGGAGCACGGCTGGATTACTCGAGAACGCGAGGAAGGGGCCCACGCCACTGACCACGGAAATGGTGACTGGCGTGCCGGAGAAGGCCTCGACCGCCGTCGGGCGAACGACGAAGGACGGCAGCGCCGGCCCCGGCGCGAACGGGTCAGCGGCTCCGCCACCACCACATCCGGACAGGGCCACTGCGGACACGGCTGCCGCCGCAAGCCATTTGATTGCACCCAAAGCCATACGCATGCTGAAGTCCTTTGCTGTCGCCGCCCGTCCGCGGCGTGGTGTCACGCTTGCCCGAATCCGGCGAAAAATCAACGCGCTAGAAGCGCTTCTTGCGATTTAACCGCAACTTGCGTTACTGACGCAAGACGAATCCTCGTTCCGACGCCGCTGCCCGTGGCGCCCACGCATCGCGGCGACGGCACGGACGACGAAGCCCCGAATGCATTCGCTGATAAACTATGCGCCCCGCTAATCGAACTATACCGAAATGGCATCGGCGACCCGCGCCCGACGCGCGCCGCCCTGCCGGAGGAGTGATGCGCCGTGAGGCTGACCGACTCGACTGATTTTCCATCCCGCCTGCCCGAGCCGACGTCGGCCGACCCCGCCCTGATTCGGGAGGACAGCGCCCTGCGCGGACTCTACAGCCCCGCGCACGAACATGACGCATGCGGCATGGGCTTCGTCGCCAACATCAAGGGCATCAAAAGCCACGACATCGTGCAGAAGGGGCTGCGCGTTCTCGAAAACCTCACGCACCGCGGCGCGGTGGGCGCCGACAAGTTGCAGGGCGACGGTGCCGGCATCCTGATCCAGATTCCCGACACGTTCCTGCGTCGGGAGTGCGGCAAGTTGAAGATCACTCTGCCCGCCATGGGCCAATATGGCGTGGGCATGATCTTCCTCCCCCAGGAGCCCGCGTCCCGCATGGCCTGCGAGCAGGAGATCGAGCGCGCGATCGCCGCTGAGGGACAGGTTCTGCTCGGCTGGCGTGATGTGCCGGTCGATCCGACGGGCTTGGGCGAGGGGGTCAAGGCCATCCAACCGGTGATTCGCCAGGTTTTCATTGGACGCGGCTCGAAAGACATGGATCAGGACGCGCTCGAGCGGAAGCTGTACGTCATCCGCAAGTCGTCCGGCCACGCAATTCAGGCCTTGAGGCTCCGCCACGGGCGCGAGTTCTACGTGCCCTCAATGTCCACGCGCACCATCGTCTACAAGGGCATGCTGCTCGCCGATCAGGTAGGCACGTTCTACAAGGACCTGCAGGACCCGATGCTGGTCTCCGCGCTCGCGATGGTGCACCAGCGCTTCTCGACCAACACATTCCCCACCTGGGACCTCGCGCATCCGTTCCGGCTCGTCTGCCACAACGGCGAAATCAACACGCTGCGCGGCAACTGCAACTGGATCCGCGCGCGCGAGGGGGCCATTGCCTCGACACTGCTCGGTGACGATCTGAAGAAGCTCTGGCCGCTCATCTACGACGGCCAGTCGGACACCGCCTCGTTCGACAACTGCCTCGAACTCCTGGTGATGAGCGGCTATTCGCTGGCGCATGCCGCGATGATGATGATTCCCGAGGCCTGGGCAGGCAATCCGCTCATGGACGAAGACCGGCGTGCGTTCTACGAGTATCACGCCGCGCTCATGGAGCCGTGGGACGGCCCGGCCGCGATGGCCTTCACCAATGGTCGCCAGATCGGCGCGACGCTCGACCGCAATGGCCTGCGACCCGCACGCTATGTGATCACCGATGACGGATTGATCGTCATGGCCTCGGAAGTCGGCGTCCTGGACATCCCCGAGGAGAAGATCGTCAAGAAGTGGCGTCTCCAGCCCGGCAAGATGTTGCTCGTCGACCTGGAGCGCGGCGAGATCGTGGATGACGAGGTGCTCAAGCGCGAACTCGCTGCCGAAAAGCCATACCGCGACTGGATTGCCCGGTCGCGGATCGAATTGGAGGACCTGCCTGAGCCCGCACCGGCCGACCGCTCGAACGTCTCGCTCCTCGACCGGCAGCAAGCCTTCGGCTACACCCAGGAAGATCTCAAGGTCATCCTCGCGCCGATGGTGGCCAACGCGGAAGAGGCCACTGGCTCGATGGGCAACGACGCCGCGCTCCCGGTGCTCTCGAACAAGGCGAAGCCGCTCTACAACTATTTCCGCCAGCTCTTTGCCCAGGTGACCAACCCGCCGATCGATCCGATCCGCGAGGAGTTGGTCATGTCCTTGGTCACGTTCATCGGCCCGCGGCCGAACCTGCTCGGCCATGATGCCACCGAGCCGCAGCCACGGCTCGAAGCGGCGCATCCGGTGCTGACCAGCGGAAACATGGAGCGCATCCGCCACATCGAGCTGTTCTCGAGCGGTGCCTTCCGTTCGCGTGAACTCGATATCACCTACCCCGCAGCCTGGGGAGCCGAAGGCATCGAGGCGGCGGTGGCCAGCCTCTGCGCTGCCGCCGTGGATGCGATCAAGCTGGGCTACAACATCCTGATCCTCTCGGACCGAAGCGTCTCCGCCGAGCGGGTGCCGATTCCTGCACTGCTTGCGACCTCGGCGGTCCACCAGCACCTGGTCAAGACGGGGCTTCGAACGTCCGCTGGCCTGGTCGTCGAAACCGGTTCTGCGCGCGAGGTGCATCACTTTGCGCTCCTCGGGGGTTACGGTGCCGAGGCGATCCACCCGTACCTCGCGCTCGAGACCCTGACCCAACTCGCCGACGTCGTGCCCGGCGTGTCGGCCTACGAGAGCGAAAAGCGCTTCGTCAAGGCCATCTGCAAGGGGCTCAACAAGGTCATGTCCAAAATGGGCATCTCGACCTACCAGAGCTACTGCGGCGCGCAGATCTTCGAGGCGGTCGGACTCAACCACGCCTTCCTCGACAAGTACTTCACGGGCACCGCAAGCGCCGTCGAAGGTATCGGCATCTTCGAAGTGGCCGAGGAGGCCATGCGACTCCACCGGCTCGCCTTCGGCGACGATCCTGTCCTCGCCCACGCGCTCGATGCCGGCGGCGAATACGCGCTCCGCACGCGCGGCGAGGCGCACATGTGGACGCCTGAGTCGATCTCGAAACTGCAGCACGCCACGCGTGCCGGCAACTTCAAGACCTACAAGGAGTATGCCCAGCTCATCAATGAGCAATCGGGCGCACTCAAGACCTTGCGCGGACTGTTCGCTTTCAAGCCCACGCACGCACCCGTGCCGCTCGAAGAGGTCGAACCGGCGAGCGAGATCGTCAAGCGCTTCGCCACCGGCGCAATGTCGTTGGGATCGATCTCGACCGAGGCGCACGCCACCCTCGCCATCGCGATGAACCGCATCGGCGGCAAATCGAATACGGGCGAGGGTGGAGAAGACGCCAACCGCTACGCCCCGCTCAAGCCAGGCGAGACCCTGAAGAGTCGGCTCGGTGCGCATCGGGTCGAAGTCGACGTGCCCGTCCGCGACGGGGACGACTTGCGCTCGAAGATCAAGCAGGTGGCATCAGGGCGATTCGGCGTCACCGCCGAGTACCTGGCGAGCGCCGACCAGATCCAGATCAAGATGGCGCAGGGCGCCAAACCGGGCGAGGGCGGACAACTGCCCGGCCACAAGGTGAGCGAATACATCGCACAGCTGCGCTTCTCGGTGCCGGGTGTGGGCCTCATCTCACCGCCGCCTCATCACGACATCTACTCGATCGAGGATCTCGCGCAGCTCATCCACGACCTGAAGAACGCCAATCCCAAGGCCTCGATCAGCGTGAAACTCGTCTCCGAGGTCGGCGTGGGCACGATCGCGGCGGGTGTCGCCAAGTGCAAGGCGGATCACGTGGTGATCGCGGGCCATGACGGCGGCACGGGCGCTTCACCGGTCTCCTCGATCAAACACGCCGGGACGCCTTGGGAACTGGGCTTGGCCGAGACGCAGCAGACCCTCGTGCTCAACCGTCTGCGCGGACGCATCCGGGTGCAGGCCGACGGCCAGATGAAGACCGGGCGCGACGTCGTCGTCGCCGCCCTGCTCGGCGCCGACGAGTTCGGCTTTGCCACCGCCCCGCTCGTGGTCGAGGGCTGCATCATGATGCGCAAGTGCCACCTGAACACCTGCCCCGTCGGCGTGGCCACGCAGGACCCGGTGCTGCGTCGCAAGTTCACGGGCCACCCGGACCATGTCGTCAACTACTTCTTCTTCGTCGCCGAGGAAGTGCGCGAATTGATGGCCCAGTTGGGTGTGCGCACCTTCGACGAACTGATCGGCCGCAGCGATTGGCTGGATGTGCGTCCGGGGGTTGATCACTGGAAGGCCCGTGGGCTCGATTTCACCCGTGTTTTCCATGCGCCGGCCATGCCGCCCGAAGTGGCGCGCCATCACTGCGAGGCGCAGGATCACGGCTTGGACGCGGCCCTCGATCACACGCTCATCGCTGCCGCCGCGCCCGCGCTCGAATCGAAGAAGAAGGTCGAAATCCCGGCTGTCATCGGCAACCGCAACCGCTCCGCCGGCGCGATGCTCTCGAATGCGGTCGCCACGCGCTACGGCCATGCCGGTCTGCCGGAAGACACGATTCATGTCCGCTTCAAGGGCATTGCGGGACAGAGCTTCGGAGCCTTCCTCGCCCGGGGCATCACCTTCGAACTCGAAGGCGTGACCAACGACTACACCGGCAAAGGCCTCTCGGGCGGCCGTATCGTGGTCTACCCTGACGCCCACTGCCCGGCCCGTCCGGAAGACAACATCGTCATCGGCAACACGGTGATGTACGGCGCCATCGAGGGCGAAGCCTTCTTCCGCGGTGTGGCCGGCGAACGCTTCTGCGTGCGCAACTCAGGCGCAACCGCCGTCGTCGAGGGCACGGGTGACCACGGCTGCGAGTACATGACGGGCGGTACCGTGGTCGTGCTCGGCGCAACCGGTCGCAACTTTGCCGCCGGGATGTCGGGCGGGATCGCCTACGTCTACGACCCGCAGGGCAAGTTCCGCGAGCGTTGCAATCTCTCGATGGTGGCGCTCGAGCCGCTGCTTTCGGAACTCGAGCAAACTGGCGTCGAGCAGGAACTCATCGCCCAAGGCAAGGGCAGGAAGCGTCACCGCGACCAAAGCGACGAGGCCATCGTGAAGACGCTCACCGAGCGCCACCTGCGCTACACCGGCTCGACCGTGGCGCTCTCGATCATCGACGACTGGAACAACCAGCGCAAGCACTTCGTCAAGGTCTTCCCGCACGAATACAAGCGCGCGCTGACTGATCAGTACGCCGAAAGCCTCAAGTCGCGCAGCACGGCAAGCGCCGCCGTCGCCAAGTAACCAAGAACGCGTTTCACCGCCATGGGAAAAGTCACCGGATTCCTCGAGTACCAGCGCCTGGCCGAAGCGGCCGAGGCCCCGCAGTCGCGCATCCAGCATTACCGCGAGTTCGTCTACACGTTGAAGCCCGAGGAGGCGAAGCAACAGGGCGCGCGCTGCATGGATTGCGGCGTTCCGTTCTGCCAGACGGGATGCCCGATCAACAACATCATTCCCGACTGGAATGACCTCGTCTATCGCGGCAACTATCGCGAGGCGCTCGACACGCTCCACTCCACCAACAACTTCCCCGAGTTCACGGGGCGTGTCTGCCCGGCCCCCTGCGAAGCCGCCTGCACGCTCAACATCAACAACGATGCGGTGGGCATCAAGTCGATCGAGCACTTCATCATCGACCACGGCTGGGAAGCCGGGTGGGTCACACCGCAGGTGAACCCGAACAAGACCGGCAAGCGCGTCGCTGTCGTCGGTTCGGGCCCGGCAGGGCTCGCCGCGGCGCAGCAGCTGGCACGCGCCGGCCATGCGGTCACCGTGTTCGAGAAGTCGGATCGCATCGGCGGCCTTCTCCGCTACGGCATTCCCGACTTCAAGATGGAGAAGAGCCACATCGACCGGCGCATCGCGCAGATGGAGGCCGAGGGGGTCAGCTTCCGCACGCGAGTGCTGGTCGGTGACGGCACGCTGGTTCCCGGTGTGGGCAATGACGCGACCGAGGTGATCTCTCCGGAGACGCTCCAGGCCGATTTCGACGCCGTGCTTTTGGCCGGCGGGGCCGAGCATCCGCGTGACCTGCCGGTACCGGGGCGTGAATTGAAGGGCGTCCACTTCGCCATGGAATTCCTGCCGCTGCAGAACAAGCGCGTGGCCGGGGATGACGTCGAGGTGATTTCGGCCAAGGGCAAGCATGTCGTCGTGATCGGCGGCGGCGACACCGGCAGCGACTGCGTAGGCACATCCAATCGCCACGGCGCAGCGAGCGTCACGCAGTTCGAACTCATGCCCCAGCCCCCCGAGCAGGAGAACAAGCCGCTCACGTGGCCGAATTGGCCGCTCAAGCTGCGCACCTCGACCTCGCATGAAGAAGGCGCGCAGCGCGACTGGGCCGTCACCACGAAGGAACTGATCGGCCGCGATGGCCGCGTGGTCGCGCTCAAGGCAGCGCGTGTCGAGTGGAAGGACGGCAAGATGAGCGAAGTGCCGGGCAGCGAGTTCGAGATCCCGGCCGATCTCGTGCTGCTCGCGATGGGCTTCGTGCATCCGGTCGCCCCCGTGCTCGAAGCCTTCGGCGTCGAGCGCGATGCCCGGGGCAACGCACGCGCCTCGACGGACGACGGCGCGACCGGCTACGCCACCAACGTGCCCAAGGTCTTCGCCGCGGGCGACATGCGCCGCGGCCAGAGCCTTGTCGTCTGGGCCATTCGCGAAGGGCGGCAGGCGGCGCGCGCGATCGATCTGTTTCTGATGGGGCGGAGCGACCTGCCGCGGTGACGGACGTGTCCCGGAAGCAATTAGCGGGGCGGTGGCGACGATGTCTTGGGCCGGACGAACGCTGTGCGATCCCCTCTGCGGATGGCCTCGACAATGGCCCTCGCGGTTGACTGTAATTGCTCGTGCTCCGCCCGAAAGGCTAACCGGGCGGTCTCGTCCGGCCGCTCGGTCATGCACAGCACGTATCCCGAGCGCACACAGAAATACGCGTAGCTGACACTTTCGGGGCCACACAACTCGGGCGCTAGCTCACAGCCTGCTATGGCAGCCACGGCGAGAGCGCGCAGCGACTGTTTTCCGTCTTGGGGTAGCGATTGCATGATTGGTGCTCGTTCCAATCCCTCTGCGGCAAAAGCCGTGATGGAGAGCGCCATCAGTGCATCGTTCTCACCCAAGGAACGGAGCGCTGCGGCAGCTTCTGCATCAGTCATTTGGGTCAGACGACTTCCTGGTAGAACGCCGAGCCCAAGTGCTGGCGACCAAAGGTCGCGCGGAACACTCGCACGTCCATAGTCAGGCGGAAATCCAGAACCAATACCATCAGCCGCGCTGCCGCATCGTCCGCGGATTGCGCTCACGCGCCTTTCGACGGTGGCCAACTGCTGCTTGGCGGAATCGGGCGCAGTCTGAAATTGACGAGACTGCTTAACTGTGTCAAGCGCGGGACCGAGCAGCCCGTCCTTCACGAGCGCCAACTGCGTGCACCAAAGGTTCAATGCCCGCGCAATGGCGTGCTCGGCCGCTTCAGTGCCGCTGACCAAGGCGTGCATCGTGGCGGGCACGTCGCTGGATTGCAAGGCTGCGGCGAAGGAGGCCGAAGTGCTGCGCCTGTTCACACCATCCCGACTTGAAGCGATAGGCGTAGCTGAAGTGTCGGAGAGCAACGTGGGCTGCTTCTTGCCTGTTGCGGTGGGTGTGTCCTGTGAGCCGCCGCGAGCTAGCCTGGCCGTTGAGTGGTCGTTGCCACGCAGGAAGAACGTGGCAAGGATTCCTACAAGCAGAGCCACGCCGAGAGAAGCGAGCAGATAGACGCGTCCAGTCATTGGCACTGCATGATGCCTTCAGCGGCTGCCGTGGCGTTGGCTGCGTTGCAAAGGCCTTGAATGGTAGTGACCGCAGGACCTGCAAGAGGGCCGATTCGGCTGCTTGCGGCGTTCATCGCGTGGGAAATGCATGCTGCCGACGCGCGAGCGCTCCAAGAGGCAGAAGTCTCATCGGGACGGATGCATGGCGGTTCATAACCCTCGAGTAGATCCAACAGGCCTGCATCCTCCGGTGCGACCATGTTCACGAGCGCATTCCAGATCAATGCAACGATGTCTGCCAACCAAGATAGAAACTCAAGAAATTGATCCCACGCAGATTGAGCCCCAGGACGCTTTCCTATCACAACGACGGTCTCGACGGTGTTCGCGCTTGCGACGGAAGGCTGCAAGAGCGTTGTCACGGATACCAGCACAACAAAGAACATAGCAACAAAACGACGAGCAATCGCACGCATCCGAAATCCCCTCTATCGATGAAGAGGTTGCGGACATTACCCCCCCCCCCAAGAGGTTTGTCAAGCGCCTGGCTTGACCGGAATTGACGCGAGAGGGATGGGGCGTGTTCTGAGCGGACGCATCGCGTCCTCAGCCTCGCGTCGCCGAAAAACGCGCCACCCGCGTCGTCGACGCGTTGAACGCCGCGCTGTCGCTCAGGGCGTCGCCCGACCAGTCAGGGCTGCCGCGTCGCGCCGACACCTCGCCGCGCAGGGTGAAGCGTTCGCCGCCCTCGCGCGTTTCGCGCCAGGCCAGTTCGAGGCGCCGTCCGGTGAGCTTCGCCCAGCGCACTTCGCCGCGGTCCGGGCGGACGGTCAGCCGCTGGAAGTCCTGCTCGATCGCGAGCGCAAGACGCACGGGGTTGCCGCGACGTTCGATCGTCACCTCCCATCGGCCCGCCACCTGCGCGGGGATGTGCCAGAGGAAGACCCGGTGCTCGCGCGAGGTGCCGTGCGGCTTTTCCTCGTTGTAGACGGTGAGCGTCTCGTCAGGTGACCATTCGCCCATGTCCCATTCGTGGCTCACGACGCGACTGCCGGGCTTCATCTGCGCGAGCAGGAGCGGCCGGAGCTTGAGGTTGAACTCGGGCAAAAGATACATCGTGACCACGCTCGGCGCCGAGAAGCCGAGCGTGAACAGATCCCGCTCGATGAATACGGCTCGATCCGCGACCCCGGCACGCCGGGCATTCCGGCGCGCGAGTTCGACCAGTTGCCGGTCGATTTCGTAGCCCACGCCGCGGGCGCGGAAGTCCCGCGCCGCCGCGATCACGATTCGTCCATCGCCCGAGCCGAGATCCCAGACGATGTCGCGTTCGCCGACGTCGGCGAGCTGAAGCATCCGCCGGACAATCCGCTCGGGTGTTTGAACATAGGGGACTTCTTCCGTCGGCCGCTCGTGGGCGGGCAGGCCCTCTTCGCGCTGTGCGGGCGAGGTGGCCCACGATGGGCGCGCGCCGACGATGCTGGCCGTGCCCGCGAGGAGCGCCACCGCGAAATCGCGGCGCCTGCGGTCGGGCGCTTCATGCGAAGCGCTCAAGCCCGATTTGCGCATGAAACGTGTCATGCGCAGATTGTGCCCGAGCCGCGCCGCACGACGCGGGTTCGGGCGCGGGTTCGGGCGCGAGACGATGGACGCTATTTCTTGCCTGTCGCTT
The DNA here is from genome assembly GCA_964609555.1 of uncultured Alcaligenaceae bacterium. Taxonomy (GTDB): domain Bacteria; phylum Pseudomonadota; class Gammaproteobacteria; order Burkholderiales; family Casimicrobiaceae; genus Casimicrobium. Next base: position 34,645 of record CAZSTF010000011.1, read on the forward strand.
CGCGAGCGATCGAGTCGAGGAGCTTGTTGATCTCGGCGAGTGCCTTCTGGGAGGCCGCGTTCGAGGAGGCGCTCCGGAGCGGCCGGTAGGCAACGACCACCTCATTGGGCTTGGCGGCCGTGGCGTGGACCGAGATCGAGTAGGGGCAGAGCGCTGCATTGGCCGGATCGGCCTCCATCATCGCGCGAGAGAGCTTGGCACTGCAGAACACGAAGGATTGCGCATCGACGTAGAGCTTCTTGGCAGAGCCCACATCGGCGCCCGTGCGCTCGAGCATGCGGTTCACCTGCGAGTTGTAATCGATGACCAGACCCTTGGATTCGATGGCGGCCTTCAGGTCCTCGCGCACTTCCTCGAACTTGCCTTGCTTGGTGTAAGAGACGAGCGGTCCCGTCCCCTGGGCCGAGACGGCGGTCGCGCCGAGCGCGAGAATGGATGACGCCAGCAGAGACTTCAGCACAGTTTTCAGCATGGTGGACTCCTTTGTCGGCAAAGTCATGAAAGAACGCCGTCCAGTCTAGGGCGCGCGTGGCCGAATATCCTGACAGGAATCAAGGAGGCACGCCAACCTTTTCGTCGAGGCGCATTGGCGCATATCGACCGCAGGCGGCACCGGCATCCCGACCGGCCGAGGGGGCGGGATGTCTCAGGCACCGATCGACCGCCGCGCCGCCACGAGCGTGTTCTGCATGAGCATCGCGATCGTCATCGGGCCGACGCCGCCGGGCACGGGCGTGATGGCGCCGGCGACCTCGCGCACCCGTTCGAAGTCGACATCGCCCACGAGCCCGCCGCCTTCGATTTCCGGCAGGCGGTTGATGCCCACGTCGATGACGACCGCACCGGGCTTCACCATCTCGGCCGTGACGAAGCGCGGCCGTCCCACGGCAGCGACCAGGATGTCCGCACGACGGCAGTGCCCGGCGAGATCGGCCGTCCCACTGTGGCAGATCGTGACCGTGGCATTCGCGTGCAGGAGCAGGAGCGCCATCGGCTTGCCGACGATGTTGCTGCGGCCGATCACGACCGCGTGCTTGCCGCGCAGGTCTGTCAGGCCGACGCTTGCGAGCAGTTCCATGCAGCCCGCCGGCGTGCAGGGGACGAAGCGCGGCCGACCGATCGCGAGCGCCCCCACGTTCGCCTCGTGAAAGCCATCGACGTCCTTCTCGGGCGCGATCGCCTCAATCACGCGCTCATCCCGGATGTGCGCGGGCAAGGGCAGCTGCACGAGGATGCCGTGTACCGCGGCGTCGGCATTCAATCGCGCCACGAGCGCGAGCAGCTCGGCCTCGCTCGTCGCCGCAGGCAGGCGGTGATGGAAGCTCGCCATGCCGAGCCGTTCGCAGGTGGCGACCTTGTTCTTCACGTAGACCTGCGAGGCTGGATCGTCACCCACGATGACCACCGCGAGCCCCGGGGTGATGCCGCGCCCCTTGAGGTCGGCGACCTCTCCCGCGACGCGGGTGCGCAGCGCTTCGGCGACGGCTTTGCCGTCGATCAGTTGAGCGGTCATGAGGCGAGGGCTCCTTCGCTGGCGGGGGTCGTGTCGTTGGGAGGGGCGTCCGGGGCGGCCGTGTCCGGCCCGGCGGGCTTGGGCAGCGGCTCGGGGACGAAGGGGTAGACGGTCGCTTCGGTCACGAGCCAGTGCATGTCGGCATCGTGCGCCTCACGCGGCAGGGATTCGACGAGCTGTGCTTCGAATGCGGCACCAATCCGCACGCAATGTGTGGGAAGCTTGGACGAAAGCCGGTCGTAGTAGCCGCCGCCCTGACCGAGCCGCGCGAGCGCGCGGGTGAAGGCGAGGCCCGGATAGATCACGCAGTCGAGCGCCGCCGGCTCGGTCGGGCTCGCGCGCGTCACATCCGGCGCCCGGATGCCGTGCTTGTGCGGCACGAGCGCATCGAGCGTGCGCACCCGCCAGAGCGTCATCAAACCGGGAACGCCGGTCATCTTTGGGTAGACGAGCGCCTTCCCCTGGCGCAGCAGGGCCTTCGCGAGCTCGTCGGTCGCCACTTCGCTGCCGTGATGGGCGTAGAGGAGCACGGTTCGCGCCCGCTCGACGTCCGGGTGCGCGAGCAGGCGCTCGGTGATGCGCCGCTCGGCGGCATGCCGCTCACGTTCGGGGAGGGCATCGCGCACCGCGCGCAGGCGGGCCCGCAGGGCACGTTTGGCTTCACTCGCCGCGCCCTCGGTCGGGACGAGGTCGGCCTGCAGTGGCGCTTCGATCGCCACCGCCGGCACGGCTTCGGCCAGCGGGGCATCCATCGCGTCGGGCACCCCGGTGGCGCGGGTTTCGGCGCCGGGGGCGTTCCTATAATCGGTCGCTTCCATTGCCGTCATTTTCCAGGATCGCCATGAACGCGCTCGTCGATGTCTCTCCCTACGTCGCCCGGCGCGAACGGCTGTTCGCCGCGATCGGCGACGGGGTCGCGGTGGTGCCCACGGCGCCCGAGGTCGCGCGAAACCGCGACACGCATTTCCCCTACCGGCACGACAGCTACTTCTACTACCTCACGGGCTTTCGCGAGCCCGAGGCCGTGCTCGTGCTCGTGGGCGGGGAGGAGCGGCGGACGATCCTTTTCTGCCGCGAGAAGAATCTCGAACGGGAGATCTGGGACGGCTACCGCGTCGGCGTGGACCTCGCGCGCGAGGCGTTCCGGGTCGATGAGACCCACCCGATCGCGGCCTTCGAGGCCAAGCTCCCGGAACTCCTCCAGAACCGTCCGACGCTCTACGCGCCGCTCGCGATGGGGGGCGAGCGCGGGAGCGCGTGGGATGCCCTCATCGCGCGCGCCATCACCGCCGTGCGCGGCATGGCGCGCGCCGGCGTGTCTGCCCCAACCGCGCTCTCCGATGTCTTTGCGATCCTGGACGAGATGCGCCTCGTCAAGGACGCGCACGAGATCGCGCTCATGCGCCGCGCAGCCGAGATCACCGCGGCGGCCCATACGCGCGCCATGCGCACCGCCCGGCCCGGGCAATGGGAGTACGAGGTCGAAGCCGAGATCGCCCATGAATTCATCCGGTCGGGCGCGCGATTTCCGGCCTACAACCACATCATTGCAAGCGGGCCGAACGCCTGCGTGCTGCATTACAACGAATCGAGCCGCCGCATGGAGGCGGGCGATCTGCTCCTGATCGACGCGGGCTGCGAATACGAGGGCTACGCGGCCGACATCACGCGCACGTTCCCGGTATCCGGCACGTTCAGCAGCCCGCAGCGCGATGTCTATCAGGCGGTGCTCGCCGCGCAGCTCGCCTGCATGGAGGCGTTGAAGCCCGGCGAGCCGTTCCATCGCTATCACGACGTGGCCACCGAATCGCTCACGCGCTCGATGATCGAACTTGGGCTCCTGCAATGCAGCTACGACGAGGCGATTGCCGAGAAGAAGTTCATGCAGTTCTACATGCACCGCGCGGGGCACTGGCTCGGCATGGACGTGCATGATGCCGGCGCCTACCGCGTGCGCGGCGAAAGCCAGATCCTGCGTCCGGGCATGGTCGTCACGAACGAGCCGGGGCTCTACATCCGGCCCGACGCGGCCGTGCCCGAGCCCTTCTGGAACATCGGCGTGCGCATCGAGGACGATGTGTTGATCACGCCGGAGGGCAACGAGAACCTGACGGCCGCAGCGCCCAAGACGATCGCCGATGTCGAGGCGGCGTGCGGGCGTTGAGGTGAGGCGGGATTTCTCCCTCACCCCGGCCCTCTCCCGAGGGGAGAGGGAGCGTCCTTCCCACGTCCCAGCCCTCTCCCGCGGGGGAGAGAGCGTGGCCCGATTCGCATAGCTGCCCGTGAAGACGCTCATCGTCGGTGGCGGCCCGGTGGGGCTTGCTGCTGCACTCGCACTCTCCGCCGAGGGCGTGGGTGGCCAGATCACCGTTCTCGAAGCCGGATCCGCGGATTCGCTGCCCGCCAGTGACCGCAATCTCGCGCTCTCGGCCGCTTCATGGCAGTTGCTTCGCGAACTCGGGCTCTCGCTCGCCGATCTGCCGCGCGCACCGATCGAGCAGGTCGATGTCTCGCAGGCCGGAGCCTTTGGCTTCTGCCGTCTCGACGCTGCTGCGCTCGATCTTCCTGCGCTCGGGGCCGCCGTGCCCTATCCGGCGCTCCTCGCTGCGCTTCGTCGGACGGTCGCCGAACGGGAAGCGGCCGGTGCCTCGGGTGCGCTGCGCGTGCTCTACCGGACGAAGGCGCGCGCGGTGGCGCACGAGGGACGGCATGCAGTCGTCGTGCTCGAGACCGGAGAGCGCATCGTGGCCGATTGCGTGGTGCTCGCCGAAGGCGCGGCCGAGGCCGATCGCGCGCTCCTGCCCGACTTCCTCGTCTTCACGCGCGACAGCGGCCAGACGGCGCTCATCGCCCGCTTCCACGCTCCACGCGCCCGCGCGGCCACGCTCGCAGTCGAGCGCTTCACGCGCGGCGGGGCGCTCGCACTCGTGCCGCGCGCGGTCGAACGCGGGGCACCGGCGGAATGGACGCTCATCTGGGCGCGGCCGAACGCCGAGGCCGAGCGGCTGCTTGCGCTCGATGAGGCGGCCTTTCTTGCCGAG
>CAZSTF010000011.1:39279-41090 GCA_964609555.1 uncultured Alcaligenaceae bacterium
TCCCCTTCGTTGGCGTTTCACCGAGCCGCGGGCGTCCGGCGCGGTCGTCGCGATCGGCAACGCGGCGCAGGGGCTGCACCCGGTTGCGGCTCAGGGCCTCAATCTCGGACTCGCCGATGTGCGCGCGCTCGCGCGGACGCTTGCCCCGCGCGGGCACGGGCCGATCGATGTGCCGGGCGCGCTCGCCGCCTTCGCCCGGTCGAGGGCACCCGATCGACTCTTCCGCATCGGCTTCTCGGGGCTGCTCGCCTACGGCTTCGACCGGGGGGGCTGGCTGCTCGATGGGCCGCGCGGGCTCGCACTCACCACGCTCGAGCTCTTTCCGGGGGCGAAGCAGGCGCTCGTGCGGCGGCTCGCTTTAGGGTGAAGCTCAAAGAAACGCTTCGAGCGCCCGGTTCAAAAACCGCCGTCCGCGCTCGGTGGGCCGGATCGTGCGGTGATCGCGCGTGATGAGCCCTTCGGCTTCGATCTTCGTGAGCGCCCGATCGACGAGGCTGAGCGGCCAGCCGGTCCGCTCGGGGAAGAGGGCCACCGGGAAGCCTTCGACGAGCCGAAGCGCATTCAGCATGAATTCGAAGCCTACCTCTTCGCGCCCGACCGTGCGGCGCTCGAACACCGCGTTGCCTCGCGGGGCGCGTTCGAGGTATTCGCGGGGCTGCTTCAGCCGCTCGGTGCGCTCGATGCGCGGTGGGTCGGGCAGCGTGAGCTTGCCGTGGGCGCCTGCGCCGATGCCGAGGTAATCGCCGAAGGTCCAGTAATTCAGGTTGTGCCGGCAGCGGTGGCCGGCCCGCGCAAAGGCCGAGGTCTCGTAGTGCTCGAAGCCCGCCGCGTCGAGTCGTTCCTCGATCGCCTGTTGCATCCCCGCGGCGGCATCATGCTCGGGCAGCCCCGGCGGAGGCTTCTTCGCGAACACGGTATTGGGCTCGAGCGTGAGTTGGTAGCAGGAGAGGTGCGGCACGCCGAGCGCGAGCGCTGTGGCGACATCCGCGAGCGCCTCGGCTTCGCTCTGCCCGGGCAGCGCGTACATGAGATCCACGTTCACCGTGGCAAAGAGCCCGAGCGCGGCCTCGATTGCCGCGCGCGCCTCGTCGCCGGAGTGGATGCGGCCAAGTGCAGCGAGCTTCCCTGCATCGAAGCTCTGCACGCCGATCGAGAGCCGCGTCACGCCGGCCGCGCGATAGCCGGCGAAGCGCGCGCGCTCGAAGGTGCCCGGGTTGGCCTCCATCGTGATCTCGGCATCGGCCGCGAGCCGAAGCCGCGCCCGGACGCCTGCGAGCAGCCGATCGATCGCCTCGGGTGAGAACAGGCTCGGCGTGCCGCCGCCGATGAACACGGTGTGCACCGTGCGACCCCAGACCGAGGGCAGATCGCCTTCGAGATCGGCGAGGAGCGCTTCCACGTAGTCGTGTTCCGGCAGTCCGCCGCTGCGCTCATGCGAATTGAAATCGCAATACGGGCATTTGCGCACGCACCACGGAATGTGAACGTAAAGTGAAAGCGGCGGCAGGGCGGCGAAGGTCGGGCCGAGCGGGGAGGCGTTCAAACGGTGGCAACCGGGTCGGATAAGAAGCGGATTGTCACCGACAGGCCATGTCACGACCGACGAACGGCTTCCGTCCAATGCTGTGAGTTCCGCTGTTCACAGCACGCGGCCTGCAGTGCCGCAGCCGTCTTCCCAGGAGATGACCGATGGACGTCCGCTTCTTTCACACGGCCCGCCGTTGCAACTCCAGCTTCCTTCCGATCCGGGACGACCATTTCGGACTGATGCTTCAGTTCAAGATTCAGCTGATCCGCGTCGAACCCACCAC